>NZ_QLYT01000066.1:0-41194 GCF_003269305.1 Paenibacillus sp. MDMC362 | reverse complement strand
TTTTTCGCACTTGTTGGAGGCCCCCTCGCGTGAGCTGCCCTGACGGGCATGCTCGGGGGCCGGGAGTATGAGCCGGGTTGGCACTGCCCCTCGGCTGTGGTTGAAAAAGCAAGCCTCCCCTACCTAAGCCTTTGGCTATCGGGGTCGGCTTGCTTTTTTGCATGGGCGCGGCCCTCTAAATGCTCCCCTGCGGGGACGCTCGAGGGCCAGCCCTAGCGAGCTGGCAGCCGAGGTTTCACCTCGCGGCTGTGAAGAAAAAAGGAAGCGTCCCCTATCTAAGCCTTCGGCTATCGGGGTTGCTTCCTGAGCATTTGAGAAGAAATCCTCGGCGATTCTATGATGTAAACTTAAGATAGATTCAGATTTATTAAGGAGGGTTACATCATGACGAATGCTTCAAGCAAGAAGAGAACCGACACGGCATCAAGAGTTATTATGGCGTCAGCGCCTACGATTTATCAGGCATTCTTGAATCCGGAGGCGCTGGCTTCGTGGCTTCCGCCAAAAGGGATGACAGGCCATGTCGACACGTTTGATGCCCGCGAGGGTGGGACTTATCGAATGATCCTCGCCTATAACGATACCGATCACGCGGCCCCCGGTAAGTCTTCGGACAATACGGACGTCATTGAAGGAAAGTTTCTGGAGTTTGTTCACGATGAGAAGGTTGTGCAGCTGATCAAATTTGAGTCTGGGGATCCCAATTATGCGGGGTTTATGAAGATGACATGGGCATTGGAGCCGCTTGCGAAAGGCACCCAAGTCACGATCGTGTGTGAGAATGTGCCCGAAGGCGTACGGAAGGAAGATCACGATGAAGGCTTGAAGTCCACCCTCGAAAATCTCGCTGAATCGACGGAGGGACAATAGACGGTCGGTCGGCTGTATAACGAAACAAACGATTTGCAATGTGGCATTTCATGAACAAATCGTTTTGTGGAATTGGATCACGTTTGAGCCCTGAATGTTAGACTAGTTGCAATGATAATGATATTGGAAACAGGAGAGAGCAGCATGAGGAAATTCATCTATAGCTTACTTGCGGTCATGGTCGACTTAACACTAATTAATATGTTTTTCATAACACCATCTGAATAAGAACCAGCCACCTTCACTATCGCTGCAGGTTGCTGGTTTTTTCTTTCCGGATGAAACCAAACCCATCCTCCATCCCATCAACAAATCCTTTTTACCCTCCCTCCGTTTGCTTGCTCCTCCCTTATTTCCAAGTTCGACTTCAAGTCCATACACGGGTGCACGGTACGCGTAGTTGTGGGAAGAATCGGCGATCTGCTCATTGCGTGTCGGATTGAACGATTGTGCCGATATACCGTAAGCCGTTAATATTGGCGTTACATCGACCATATCGACGAAAAGGAGGTACGAATACGATGGCAGTCCAGTCGCCCGAAATAAAGCGCGAGAATTTGATAACCGCCCGGCACCCAGGGCCATCCCGCAACCGGTACATAGCCAACATCCGCAAGCATTGGATGCTGTATCTCATGATCATTCCCGGAATTCTCTATTATATTGTGTTTAAATATGTACCGCTGGCGGGCAGTGTCATCGCATTTCAGGACTATCAGATTTTCAAAGGCATCCTTGGCAGTCCGTGGGTGGGCCTGGACAACTTTGGGTTTATTTTTTCATATCAGGATTTCTACAACGTGCTGCGCAATACGGCGGTGATCGCTTTCTATCAGCTTGTTTTTGGTTTTCCGGCCCCAATCGTGCTGGCTCTGCTGTTCAATGAAATCCGTATCATGCTGGCGAAGCGGGTTGTGCAAAGCATGTTCTATCTCCCGCACTTTTTATCATGGGTCGTTGTCGGCGGGATCGTTTTCGAGCTGTTGTCCAACCAAGGAGTTGTAAATGCGGTGCGGGACTGGTTCGGTTATGAACCCATTCTGTTCATGCAAGAGGAGCGGTATTTCCGAGGGATTGTCGTCCTGTCCTCGATCTGGAAGGAAGTTGGCTGGGGCACGATTATTTATTTGGCTGCCATCGCCGGCATCAATCCGAATTTATATGAAGCAGCCGTCATGGATGGAGCAAGCCGGTGGAAACAAACGATCTTTATTACGCTGCCCACCATGTTTCCGACGATTCTGGTGCTGTTCCTGCTGCAAATCGGTAACTTCCTGGAGCTCGGCTTCGATCAGATTTACAATTTACTGACACCGATGACGTACTCGGTTGGGGATATCATCGAGACGTATGTTTATCGTGCGGGTGTGCTTCAGGGGCAATACAGCATGACGACGGCCATCGGGCTGTTCCAGTCTGTCATTGGGTTTATACTGCTGTGGATTTTTAACCGATTGGCCAGAAAAACGGATCAGGGGTTGTGGTGATGAAAGCGACATTCGGAGAAAAAATGTTTCAGACGCTGAATTATGTGTTTCTGTTCGCTGCTGCGGTGACGATGCTGTTCCCGCTTCTTCAACTGCTTGCCGTATCGCTCAGCTCCCCGCTAGCTGCCGATTCGAAGGAAGTATTCCTGCTGCCCGTGGAGTTTACAACCGCATCTTGGGAGCATGTATTAAAAAATAAAGGCTTGTGGACATCTTTTGGGATTACCGTATATATTACGATCGCCGGGACACTGCTCAGCATGCTGTTTTCGGTCATGACGGCATACCCGCTCTCACGAAGGGAATTTCTGATCCGCAAACAGGTCATGTTCGGCATTGTGTTAACGATGATTTTCAATGCGCCGATGATTCCGTTTTTTTTGACCGTTCGCGAGCTTGGCATGATGAACTCCCTGTGGGCGCTCATTATTCCCGGCCTGGTTGGCACGTTCAACATGATCATTATCCGGACCTTTTTCATGGGCATTCCCAGTGAGCTGGATGATTCGGCTCGAATCGACGGATGCAGCGAGTTCGGCATATTGTTCCGCATGTATTTGCCTTTGTCCAAACCGGTCATGGCGACGGTCAGCCTGTTTTACGCGGTTGGATATTGGAACACCTTCTCCCGTGCCGTGCTGTTTATAAGGGATCCGGAGAAATGGCCGCTTCAAATGAAGCTGAGAGCATACCTCCAGTCTCCCGAGGAGCTGGCTGCGGTCAATCTGTTTCTCGGGGATTACGATTTCAACACAACAACATTGAAAGCGGCAACAATCCTGTTTGCTACCATTCCGATCATTCTGGTATACCCGTATCTGCAAAAATACTTTGTCAAAGGGTCCATGCTGGGTTCGTTAAAGGAATAAAGCAAAGCGAGGCATGCGATATGAAATCGGCCTTGCGGCCGGTTTGATATAATTACCAATCCGAAAAAAGGGGAGGATTTACTCATGTCGAAAAGGTTTTTCCAGAAAGGGGCATGGAAACCGGCGCTCACGGCGACACTTGCGGCAGCGATGCTGTTTGGCTGCGGCGGCAAGGGCGACGGCGAATCGCAAGCGGGCCAGAGTGGGGAGGGAAATCAAGAACTGACACAGGTAAAGGTATTCAAAAGCCACATGGGTGTCGGCACGATTCCGGGTGCAGATCATCCGCATGTCCAATATGTGGCGGAACGGATCGGCGTGGAATATCAGCTGGTAACGACCCCGCCGGGCTCGGAGCCGACTGAATATCTGAATCTGATGATTGCATCCGACGACTTGCCGGATATTCTTCGCCCGATCGGCGGGATCGAGCAGACCCTAATCCGCCAAGGAGGTGCGCTGGCACTGGACGATTTGCTGCCCCAGTATGCCCCGAATGTTTGGAAGAATATCCCCCAGGAGGCATGGGATGTCGTGCGATCCGCTTCACCGGACGGCAAAATCTATTATGTGCCTAAAGTGTTCCTGGTTCCGGAAAGAGCACCGCTCATCCGTCAGGATTGGCTTGACAAGGTAGGCATGTCCATGCCGAAGACAACAGAGGAGTACAAGGAGGTGCTGCGAGCCTTTCTTGACAAAGACCCGAACGGCAACGGTCTGAAGGACGAATTGCCCACAACGGGCCGGGAATTCGGCAAATGGATGGATCATTTGTTTGCCATGTTCGGTGTCGCGATGTGGGAGGGGAATCCCGAATGGGACATCTACGACGGTAAAATCCAGTATGCCGGGGTAACGGACAATATGAAGGCCGCCATTGCATTTGCCCGTGAGTTATATGACGAGAAGCTGCTTGACAATGAGACGTTTCTGAACAAAGGCGATGTATGGACGGCGAAAATCAATAACAATTTGGTTGGCAGCTGGTACCATCTTCCCGCCAACCTGCGTGATCGGTTTACAGCCATGCAGCAAAAAGCGCCGGATGCTTATATCGTTGGCATGCCGCTTCCAAAGGCCGAAGGGTATGAGGGCTTTGTCACACAGAAGAGCATGGGCGAACCGGAATGGATCATTCCGTCAAAGGCTCAGGATAAAGCCCCCGCAGCCTTGAAGCTGCTCGATTTCTTCTATGATCGGTCGAATGACGAATTTATCCGCTTTGGCATCGAAGGACAGCAGCATGAAGTTGTCGACGGCAAAAAAGTGCTGCTTCCAGCCGAGGATAGCCGTCCGTTGGCGCTCGGCATGCGCAACCTGACGACAGAGGAGGACATGGACATACGGATTCAGGAGACGATCCCGGAAGATATGCAGCAGATGGTAAAGGATATATTCGAGGTGAGTACCGCGGATGCGAAGCGGATCGCGGGAGACGGACTTCCGAGTACTGTGTATGAAGGCTTCCCGGATATCCAATCGCATAAGCTTTTTCAGGAGTATGTAACCAAGATTGTCATCGGCGAATGGCCGCTGGAGAAATTCGAAGAATTCGTCGACCGCTGGTATAAGGCAGGGGGAGACGAAGTGACAAAGAGGGTAGAGGAATGGTACTCAAGGATGTGATCATACAGTGAAAAAGAAATATGCCATATGTGGTGTAAGCGGTCGGGCGCTCGGCATGTTCGCCAAGCCGATTCTGACGACCCATGCCCGGCGTTGCGACCTGGTGGCCATGCTGGATTGTGATCCGGCCCGCTTCGAACTTTATCGCTCCCGTTTTCCGGAGCATACCGCCGTTGCAACTTACGGTGAAGAAGAGTTCGGGAAGATGATCGACGAGACTAAGCCGGATGTGGTCATCGTGGCGGGGCGCGACGATACGCATGCGCGTTATATTGTTGCCGCCCTGGAAAGGGATTTGGATGTCATCACGGAAAAACCGATGGTCACGACGGGTGAGGACGCCCGGCGGGTGCTGGATGCGGAGCGGGTGAGCAAAGGCTCGGTGACGGTCACGTTTAATTACCGCTACGCCCCGATTCACACCAAAATCAAAGAGATGGTGTGGGAGGGCAAGCTCGGTCGGATTACTTCCGTCGATCTCAATTGGTATCTGGACACGTATCATGGCTCCAGCTATTTCAAACGGTGGAACCGTCGGCGCGAAATGTCAGGAGGTCTCTCCATCCACAAAAGCACGCATCATTTCGACCTTGTGAACTGGTGGATCGGGCAAAAGCCAGTCGAGGCCTTCGCCTACGGGGCCCTCCATTATTACGGCGCCGAAGGGGAGCTTAATCCGGGCAAAGAAGCCGGTCGTCATTGCGGAACCTGCCTCTCAGCCAGCCGCTGCGCCTATTACTCACGCTGGAACGCAAGTCGTGTGCCGGATGATCATCTCGATCTGCTGGAGAGCAGGGGGCCGGAATTCCCTTATACAGGCTACCGCCCGGACCGGTGTATTTTTGATGATGAGATCGACATCGAGGACACGTATGCTGCCACCGTCAAGTACGACGGAGGAGCACTGCTCAGTTATTCCGTCAACTTTTCGCTGCCGTATGAAGGGTATCGCCTGGCGATCAACGGTACGAAAGGCCGACTGGAGACGATGGAATACCATGCTCCCTCCAGAACCCCTTTTCCGACGCCGGTCCAGACGATCGACTACTTCCCGTTGTTCGGCTCCAAGGAAACCATCCATGTCGTTCATCGGGAAGGCGGCCACGGGGGAGGCGACCCGCTGCTGCTGAATGACCTGTTTCTTGGTGAAAACCGGGAAAGGCCGTTCCCGATTTTGTCCGGGGCTGTGGATGGCGCCTATTCTGTGGCAGCGGGGGAAGCCGTGTGGCGTTCCGTGAAGGGACATCGTCCAGTGGCGATAGCGGATGTTCTGGGCGGGTGGAAGGAGAGTGAGCCTATTGAACGATAAAGGATATTTTGACCCGGCGGAAAGCCTCGCTTCCCAAACAGAGGGCAGTAACATCGAGCATGCGCTTACGGTCATTGCCCAGCGTTATGTCGGTGACCATCCGCCTCATGCCCCGGTTTACCGGGTGACGCGGAAGAGTCCGATCCGCAAGCGGGCCGACCACTGCTATCAGCTCCCCATCGCGGATATGTTCCCCGAAATGACGGATGGCCAGGTGGTCTACGCCTGGACGAAGCTGTGGGCTGCCCAGCCGCAGAGCTTTCCCTTTCTGATGGAATGGACGGGGCATGTTCGGCTGTACCACAACGGCCGGAAGCGGTTCGGTTCGGCGCCAGGGGAAGAAGCCACAGCGGACGGATTGCCCCTGAAGCTGGGGATTCAGCTTACCAAGGGGTGGAATCACTTCGTTCTGGAATTCCGCCGGGGCCCAAGCGGCTGCAGAGCGGTATTTGGCACAAGCAACCGCAAGAACAAGCCGTTTCACTTTCTGGCTCCTTCCATGGAGCGGGAAGGTGAGGAAGGATGGATTGTGACGGTGCCGCTGGACCGGGCGCTTGCCCGCATCCCCGATTCAATGGAACGCGAATCATGGACGGGGGCACAGTGGCTGCCCGTGCTTGCAAAGCACGGTGGGGAAGCAGATCACGGCCCGATGTGGAGAATGTACGGGCGGAAGCCGGGGAATGCCGCTTACGCATGGACTGCCGTTGTCAACCGGACCTTGACCGTCAAGAAGGTGACTTTGTCCGGAACGTCCTATGGCCCGGTCCGGTTTGAATGGAACGGCAGGGAGGTTTACACCAATCGCGAGGCAGGCACGTTCAGTATCGTCATCGATGTGCCTCCGGGCCGCGGGGAGCTTACCGCACGCTGCGAATGCGGCGCAGCGGGCTGGGGGTTTGAGATCGGTGAAACTTCGCCTGAAGGGATGCTGACCGCTCCGCGAAGGGTGCATGGCCTGACCGGCGAGTGGCTTTATCTGGGTCCGTTCCGCGTAGAAGCCGATTTTGAGCTGTCCGACTATTTTGGTCTGGACACGGTCGCTGTTGACGGCGGAGAGAGACTGTTCTGGACAGGGAGCGAGCCGGGAGCGTGCGTGAGGCCGTTTTTGGAGAATGAGCTTTTCGGCCGCTGGAATTATCCGCTCGGCGTCACGATGTACGGCTTGCTGGAGACCGGCAGGCTGCTTAATCGCCTGGACATCCAGGAGTATGTGCTCCGCCACGTCGAGTTTACCGCGGGCCATTACGAATATTCCTTGTGGGACCGCGCGGAATTCGGTGCGGCAGGGCTGAACAACCAGCTGTCCGACATTGACAGTCTGGACGATTGCGGATCATTCGGCGCGCTAGCCATTCTTGCAGACCGAATTCGTTCTTTGAAAGGGGTACGCAAGGCAGCGGACGATATCGCCCGGTACATCATGGATACACAATCACGCCTTGCGGACGGGGCGCTTTATCGCGAGGTCGGCGTTTCCCCAAGCATGCATCTTACGATGTGGTGCGACGACATGTACATGAGCGTACCGTTCCTGTGCCGATACGCCGAGCTGTCCGGCAATTCCCGCTATCTGGACGAAGCGGCACGCCAGCTTTTGCTGTATAAGTCATACCTTTACATGCCGGACCTGCAGTTAATGTCCCATGTATACGATGTACGTCGTGGGCAGCCTTCCCGGACGGTATGGGGAAGGGGCAACGGATGGGTGTTTTTCTCACTGTCAGAGCTGCTTGCCGTGCTTCCGGTCGGCCATCCCGACTATGTGGAATTGCTTCTTTTTTATCGCAGTCTGGCGGAGGGATACCTCCGCGTGCAGGGAGTGCATGGGTTATGGCACCAAGTGCTGACGGACCCTGAATCCTATGAGGAAGCCTCCTGTACCGCGATGTTTATTTTTGGTTTGGCGCGGGGGGTACGCCATGGCTGGCTGGAGAATCCGGATCCGTACTTTCAATCCGCCATTGCGGGGTGGGACGGTTTAGCCAGCAGGGCCATCGACCGCAGTGGAAATGTGTACGGTGTGTGCAAGGGCAGCAGCTGGTCAACCTCCCATGCTTATTACAAGCACGACTTATCGTGGAACTTGAATGATACGCACGGAATCGGCATCGTGCTGTTGGCCGGGGTCGAGCTTCTTGAATTCATGCGGTCAAACCATATTGTAAACGCTTAATTTTACGTGACGGCAGGAGCGGATCGTGAGCTATAATGGAACCATTCTGGTAGTAAAGCGGGGGTTGATATGTTCCAATCGATCGGCAAGTGGCTAAAATACACGCTGGCCCATACGCAAGCGCGGCTGGTGCTCATTTTGACCGTTTCCGTTTTTATGATCATTTTGGCCGTCAGCCTGACCTCATATTACACCTCCAAATCGGTGCTTCAGGAAGAGCTCAGCGAGCCGCAGCACCAAATGCTGCAGATCAGTATGAAATATATTGACGATTTAATCCGGGAGAGCGACAAGATTGCGGTCCAGGTGGCGGTGAATGACTATATCTATGATTTTCTGACGAGCGAGAATCAGAACTCGGTGGCCAATATATCGACATTGTACCGGCTGCTATCCACCTGGATCAGCAATTCGAAATACATTAACAGCATATACGTATACGATGTCGAGCGGGGAAGCTTTATTTCGCTTCCGCAGGGGTATAGCTCTAGCAGGCTTACCTTCGTGGATTCCGAATGGACCAGTATCGCTGACGAATTCGGGGAAGACATGATGATCATCCGAAAAAGGCATGTCCCGGAGGGAGCGGGCAATAAAGGGTCGGAGCTGACGCTGTTCCGCAAAATCATGATCCAGGGCCGATTACGAGGTGTCGTAGCGGTTAACTTGAGGGATGCGGAACTGTTCGCAAAACTAAACCCGCCGGCGCTGTCGCAGCTCGACAGCATGCGGTACATCGTGGACCAGCATAACAACATTCTTTATTCGGTTTCGAACTCGGAATTCAAACCGGAAGCCGTGAGGCAGGCGCTGCACGAGCTGAAGGAGGACCGCTTCGGCGATTTTTTCCATGAGGGGCGGAAGCTGCTGGTCAACCAGATCGAATCGCCGCTGACCGGATGGAAATACGTCTCCATCGTCTCCCAGGACAGCTTGCTTGCCCAGTCCAAAAAGGTGCGGGACACGGTGCTGTATGTATCGGTGGCGGCACTTGCGCTTGGCTTGCTGACCATTCTATACGTAAACTCTGCGGCCTTCCGGCCGGTGCGCAGGCTTAAGCAGCTGTTCAGTGCCTACGACGGGAAAGCGACCAGCCCGGATCGCATCGATCTGGAAAAGCTGGCCGGCGAACTGCTCAGCAATCATGCGCATCTGTCTCAGTTGATCCGCGAGACGATATCCGATGCGGCTTCCAAGTTTCTGTATGACATTCACTCGGGTCATATGAGCGGCAGACGCGAAATTGGTGAGAAGTGGAGACGGTATTTCGCGGAATGGACGGATGCACCCGTCACGGTAGCGGTGCTGTCGATCGACCGCTACGATTCGTGGTCGCGCAGATTTCCGGCCAGTGACCACTCGCTGCTGAAGTTTGCGCTCGCCAATATCATGGCAGAGATGCACGAGCCCGAATGGAGGGTGGCCTGCGCCGATTTTGGGGCGGACCGGATGGCTATCCTGCTGCAGCCGCGGAGGGGCGACACTCGGCCACCGCTAGTGGAGGCGATCGAAACGGTGTCCCGTTTGCTGAAATTCAGTGTATCCGCCGGCGTGAGCATGCCGCAGAGTGAGGTTTGCCGGTTAAAGCAGGCCATGCTGGAAGCGGAAAATGCGTTAACTTACCGTTTATATAAAGGGTATGGTCTGCTCGTGCCGTTTCAGGATGTATCCAGTCATGAAGTGACGGATATGCAGCCGCAGGAAGATGGCGTACGGGAGTTGATGACTGCTGTGGAGACCGGTGATGGGGAGCGGGCTATAGAGCTGCTTGGGCGCATTATTGGCGATATCCGCAGCCATTACTGGTATCCTTCGGAGGCGCTTGCCTTGCTTCAGGCGCTGCTGGAACGTCTCAAAGGGATATGCCCCGGCGACGATGGTTCCGAGGGGGATCCGGCCGGTCGGCTGGGCACGCTGTACATCGAAGATATCGAGGCGGAGCTTTCCGGCCTGATATCGGCCTTGGCTGACCGCTACCGCCGTTTAATCGGCAGCAAGGATTTTTTGATGTGCCAGCGGATGATCGAATTCATGGAGCAGCACCTCGGCGATCCGATCGGCATTCCGGAAATTGCGGAATCGACCGGCATCAGCAGCAGCTTGGCCAGCCAATTGTTTAAACAGGAAACAAACGAAACGATCTATAACTACTTAACCCGGCTGCGGATGGAGCGGGCTAGCGAGCTGCTGGTCAAAACCGACCGCAAAATATCCGATATCGCCCAAATGGTCGGCTACCAGCACGAAAACAGCTTCATTCGCAGCTTCCGCAAATTCAAGGATATTACCCCGGGCAAATACCGGGATATGATGAGAACCCGGATAGACGCCTTGTTTGAATGAAGGGCCGGGAAGGGAGGAGCTATGGAGATGGAGAGAGAGCAGATTGTTAGGCGGCATCATCCTGAATTCGACAGGCTAGATCCGCTTTCGCCACTGTCGGTAGGCAACGGGGAATTTGCGTTTACCGCCGATATTACCGGGCTGCAGACATTTCCTGAACAATATGAGGTGCCGCTTGGCACCCAGTCCAACTGGGGCTGGCATTTTACGGGGGGGCGCGAAAGGTTCTCCGCGAAGGATGCAGCGTTGCAGATGTTCGAGACCCACGGCCGGCAGGTCGGCTATCCGATGAAGCCGGGGGATAAGCCGGAAGCTTACCAATGGCTGCGGCAAAATCCCCACCGTCTTCACCTAGGCCGGCTGTCGTTCCGATTTCTGGACGAAGCGGGAGAAGAGCTCGGTTACGGCGCTGCAGGCCAATTCCGTCAAAAGCTCGATCTGTGGACGGGCATTCTATCGAGCAAGTTCGAAATTGGCGGCGTTCCGGTCGAAGTTACGACGGCGTGCCACCCGGATGCTGATATTTTGGGCGTGAGGGTTGTCTCGCCCCTCATCCGGGAAGGGCGGCTTCAGGTATTCATCCGGTTCCCCGCGCCGGATATGACGCATTCGGCTTGGTCGAAATCGGTGTTTCCCGATTGGGAAAACGATCAACGACATGATACCGTTCTCGTCCGGCAGGAGGAAGGAACGGCCTGGATTGAACGGACGTTGGACGAAGAACGTTATGCGGTCCGCTGGCATTGGAGCTCTGGCCGGTTGGAGCAGACGGAATCCCATGAATTTACGCTGTTTCCTGGCGAATCCCCTGACCAATCTCCGGAGGAGCTGGCGTTTTCCGTTGGCTTTGCCGCCGGGTCGCCCGGTGCGGCCGACTTTGAGGCCATCGTTTCGGCCAGCGCCAGGCACTGGGCGTCCTTTTGGCAGAGCGGCGGTGCAGTCAGCTTCGCGGGCAGCTCCGATCCGCGAGCCTTTGAGCTGGAACGACGCGTCGTTTTGTCGCAATGGTTATGTGCCGTTCATAGCGGGGGCTCGATGCCGCCCCAGGAGACCGGTCTTATGTATAACAGCTGGTTTGGCAAATCGCATTTGGAGATGCATTGGTGGCATGTCGCCCATTTCGCGCTGTGGGGCCGGGCTTCCATCCTGCGGAGAAGTTTGGACTGGTACAACGGCATACTGCCGGTCGCCCGCGAACTGGCGCTATCCCAGGGATACGAGGGAGCGCGCTGGCCGAAAATGGTCGGTTTTGACGGCATCCCGTGCCCGTCGCCGGTCGCTCCGGGCTTGATCTGGCAGCAGCCGCATCCGATCGCCATGGCGGAGCTGTGCTATAAGGCCGACTCAGCACAAGAAACGCTGCGCCGGTTCCGTGACATCGTCTTTGAATCGGCTGACTTTATGGTTTCCTATGTTCACTGGAATGAGGCAACAGGCGCTTTCGATCTTGGACCGCCGCTTATTCCGGCTCAAGAATGCCATCCGATGAATGCAAGCGCGAACCCGCCTTACGAGCTGGAGTATTGGAAATACGGCCTTGATATCGCTATAAAGTGGGCTGATCGGTTGGGAATTCAGCCGAATCCGCGTTGGGCCAAGGTGGCGAGCAATCTAGCGGCACCGCCCCGACTCGACGGCGTTTACCTGGCGCATGAGTTTGCGCCGGACACGTTTACGGAGAAGAATCATGACCATCCGTCCATGCTGTGCGCGTTAGGCGTGCTTCCCGGCAAGCTGATCGACCGCGAAACCATGCGGCGTACACTGTGGAAGGTTAAGGATGCTTGGAAATGGGAGACGGCCTGGGGATGGGATTTTCCGGTATGCGCCATGACCGCTGCTCGGCTCGGCGAACGTGATCTGGCTGTCGATTTTCTGTTGATGGACGAAATGAAAAACACGTATTTGCCAAACGGGCATAACTATCAGCGCCCAGGCCTATCCGCTTATTTGCCGGGTAACGGCGGACTGCTTACGGCGGTCGCCATGATGGCCTGCGGCTGGGAAGGCGAGGAGGACCCGAACTGCCCGGGATTTCCGGCAAGCGGCTGGACGGTGCAGTGGGAGGGGCTGAAGCCGTGGCTATAGCTTCGGGCTTATACAACTTACGGACTGGAGGGCTGAATATGGCCAAGGGAACGGTGTGGAGGCCGGAACGTAAATTATACCGCGACCGGTTGACCGGAGTCGAAGTGGTGCAGCTGACCGATTACAAAGCTCACAGTCATCATCTGTACTTTACGGAAAGCGGATGGTATGACGGCGGGAAGCGGCTGTTGTTCGTATCGGACAGGAACAACAGCTCAAACTTGTACAGCATGGATGTTAACAGCGGTGAGATGCTTCAGCTGACGGATTACCCGGACAATGATGCTGTGGATGCCTGTCTGTTACCGGATGGCCGGGCCGCCTTTGTCAAAACGGATCGGAGCGTACGCCGCCTCGATCTGGCAACATTGGAGGAAGAACTGATCTACGAAGCCCCGGAGGGGTACAACATCGGCAATCTGAGCTGTCCTGCGGATGGACGCTCAGTTGTCACCTGCATACAGGAGGATTTGTCCCATCGTATGCCGCTGGATCTAGGCAACGGCTATGTCGGCCATAGGGAGTTGATGGAGGCCGCTCCCCACAGCCGGATCGTGCGGATCGACTCGGAAGGGCAGACGCAGCCGGAAACCCTATATGAAGCCTATCGTTTTATAACCCATATTAATGCGTCACCCGTCGAACCATGGTTGATTACCTTCTGCCACGAAGGACCCTGGCATTTGGTCGATCACCGGATATGGGGGCTGGACCTGCGGAGCGGAGAGGCCTGGAGAATCCGCCAACGCCTTGAACCCGGAGAAAAGGTCGGCCATGAATTTTTTTATCCTGACGGTATGACCATCGGTTACCATGGTTTCCGAATGGATGGGACTAATTTCTTCGGTAGCATCCGGTATGACAATACGGCCATGGAAGAGACGGACTTCGGGTTTGATACGTGGCATGCGTATGCAGACGGCTACGGTCAGGCCGTTGTTGATGGCAAGGGGCCGGTCAAAACCCTATGCGTATGGCGTAAAGACGCCAAAGGAGTCTACCAAGGGCCGCGAATGTTGTGCGAGCTTCGATGCAGTTTTCATTCCCAGAAGGTGCACGCGCATCCGCGCTTTGATCCGGGCGGTAAACGACTCTTGTTTACAAGCGATAAAAATGGTTACGGCAATCTGTATCTGGTCGGCATGCCGGAAGATTTCGATTCGCTGCCGCTGCTGTCGGTTTAAAGCGAAGGAGAGGGGAGTGGTCAACCGTGGCTGAAGCAACGGTGCTGGAACGAATACCGGTCCAGGTTGCAGAGACGATCTTGTCCGCTTGCGTGGACGGATACCATCCGAATATAGCCAACAAATGGGGCTACGTGGCCGGCATGGCTTTGAGCGGACTGGGCCGCCTGGCCGAGTGGACGGGTGAGGAGCGCTACAATGAAGTGGTCAAGCGTCATATGGACGTCTTCGTTCAGGAAGACGGGGCAATAGCCGGCTACACACTGGAGGAATATAATCTCGATCATATCAATAAAGGCAAGAATCTGCTGCCCTTGTGGCGCACGACAGGTGAGGAGAAATATCGCCGGGCTGCCGAACTGTTGGCATCTCAGTTGGTTGGACAGCCGCGGACCGACGAAGGCGGATTTTGGCATAAGAAGATCTATCCGTTTCAGATGTGGCTGGACGGCCTCTATATGTCGTCACCGTTTATGGCAGAATATGCAGAAACGTTTGATGAGCCGGCATGGTTCGACGAAGCTGCCCGCCAGCTGCTGCTCATCGAGCGGCGTACTCGAAATCCGCAGACGGGCCTACTGCATCATGCTTATGATGAGAGCCGGGAGCAGCGCTGGTGCGACAAGGAAACGGGCCGCTCGCGCCATGTATGGGGGCGGGCCATGGGCTGGTATGCGATGGCGCTCGTGGACGCGCTGGAGTTTTTCCCAGTGAGGCATCCACAGCGCGGGCAGCTGATGGGCATTTTCGAAAGGATGGCCAATGCGCTCGTACGCGTTCAGGATCAAGACAGCGGGCTGTGGTATCAGGTGATGGACTGCAATGGCCGGCAGGGTAATTATGTGGAAGCTTCGGGCTCCTGCATGTTGACCTATGCCTTGGCCAAAGGCATTCGGCTTCATTATTTGGCCGAGATCGACATCGGGGTAGTCGAACGCGCCTATGACGGCATCCAGAAACATTTTATCACCGTCGACGGCGAAGGGCTGCACCTTCACGGCATCTGCCACGGCGCCGGATTGGGCGGGCGCAAATACCGCGACGGATCATACGATTATTATTTGAGTGAAAAGGTTGTCAGTGATTCGCTCATGGGCGTCGCTCCGCTTCTGCTGGCCAGCATCGAAATGGAGAGGCTGCAGGCGGGGGGCAAAGGCGGGCATCGGGGATGAGTCAAGAGAACCTGTTAACCATGAGGTATCCCGCATCTTGGTGGCGTAATATGTGGCGTGAGGCGCTGCCCTCAGGCAATGGGATTGTCGGGGCCTCGGTATTCGGGGGCGTGCAGGAAGAGACGGTACTGCTGAATCACGAGGGGTTGTGGCATTGGGGTCGAAAAGATCCTCTGCCGGACGTGAGCATGACGCTCGCCGAAACGCGCAGCCTGATGGATGAAGGACACTATATGGAGGCCAGCTGGAACTTGGCGAACGCTTTAAGGGAGCGGGGATACGGGACGAGGCTGGCCTCCCGCTTTCCGCTCGCGGCGATTAAGCTGTTCATGCCCAGCACACGGGCATTCCGTCGTTACCGAAGATCCCTCAATATGGAGACCGGCGAAGTTTCGGTAGGCTGGACGGACGGCCCGAACCGGTACGTAAGGCGGTTGTTTGTATCCCGTGCAGATGGGGCTGTCGTCTATGAGATTGGCTCCGAAGAATGTGGCAACGAAGAAGTACACCCTGGAGACGGGAAATGGATCGACAAGCTTATCAAGGATCAAGCCGGGGCGTGTCACTGTATTTCGGGAGAGATTGGACTGACGCTCTACCCAAGCGATCGATGGGGAGATACACCGGAATTCAAGGAGTTGGCCGAATCTGTGGTCACTTCGGCGAAAGGCGCGTATATCCGGTACGCCGGCCGCAATGATGACGGTACAGATTTCGGTGCCGTGCTGCGGCTTATTTGTGAAGGCGGAAGCTTGCAGTCAACTAAGGAAGGAACGATGTTGAATTTTACTAAGGCCCGGCGGGTGCTTGTACTGGTGAAAGTATTTATTCGCGGCAAGCGTGAACAAGAATGGGAGCAGCTTGAGCGTGAACTCAAAACCTTCCCTGAAACGTGTGAGTATGATCTGTTGCTCAAGCGCCATGCCGAGCTCCATGGTCCTTTGTTCCATTCCGCATCCCTGGAGCTGAACACTGCCAGCAGGGACGTGCGTTCGAGCGAGGAGCTGCTGCTGGAGGCTTACGAGGGCGAGGCGCCCGTATCGCTTGTCCGTAAAATGTGGGCTTATGGAAGGTATTTGTTTATTAGCGGGACGGCAGCCGAATCGGGGCCGTTCGGACTGTACGGCTTGTGGGGCGGAGACTACCGGCTTGTCTGGTGCCACCATATGGCAAATGAGAATATTCAAATGATGTATTGGCACGCGCATGTTGGAGCCTTGGGAGAATTAGTGCCCCCTCTGTTCCGCTACTACGGCAGCTTAATGGACGACTTCCGCGGCAATGCCCGCAAGCTGTACGGATGTCGTGGAATCTACATCCCGGCTGGGACCACGCCGGGGATCGGAACGCCGAATCAAATCGTACCCGTCATTCTAAACTGGACGGGAGCAGCCGGGTGGCTCGTCCGGCATTATTACGAGCATTTTTTGTATACGGGCGATATCCGGTTTTTGCGGGAGGAAGCGCTGCCGTTCATGCGCGAAGCTCTTCAATTCTACGAGGATTTCGCAGTCGTTGGTGAAGACGGCGCCTACCGTCTGTATCCTTCGGTTTCACCGGAGAACACGCCGCTTAATTTTATGCCGGAGGACGGAAGGCAGCTGGCTCACCCGATGCCGACAACCGTCAATGCAACGATGGATATTGCGATTATGAAGGAGCTGCTTACCCATCTCATCGAAGCGAATCGGCTCGTTGGTGGCCCAGGTTCGAAGGATAGGGAGGAGCATTGGAAGCGAATGCTGGAACGCATCCCCCCTTACCGGACGAACGAGGACGGAGCGCTCGCGGAATGGCTGGATCCCAACTTTAAGGATCGATACGATCACCGTCATCTCTCGCATATCTATCCGTTGTTCCCGGGTGATGAAGTGACCCGCGAATCAGCGCCGGAGCTGTATGTCGCCTTCGAGAAGGCGGTACGTCTGCGCCGGCTCGGCGCCCAAAGCGGTTGGTCGCTGGCTCATATGGCCTCCATCTACGCACGGTTGGGGGAAGGCGACAGCGCACTGGAGTGTCTGGATACGCTGGCGCAATCATGCCTGCTGCCGAATCTGTTTACCCTCCATAACGATTGGAGGGGGATGGGGATATGCATGGATATGCCGGCAGCGCCGATACAGCTCGATGCAAACATGGGTTGGGTGAATGCCGTACAAGAGATGCTGCTGCAGGTGATATCGCCGGATAGGGTGAAGCTCCTGCCGGCGCTGCCGGAGCGCTGGCGCAGTGGCCGGCTCTCAGGCTGGAGATTCCATACCGGTCGGATCACCGTGGAATGGGACCGGGATGCCGGTATGTTCCACGCCAAGCTTGAGGCTGAGCGGGAGACGAATATCCTCGTTTCCCTGCCGCCTTGGGTAGGGGAATGTTCCATGTCGGGGCAGGGATCCTCCATCCAGCCATCAACGCTAGGGCCCCTTTTTTATGCGGTTCGTCTGGGCCCGGGAACACAGCTGTCGATCGATTGCAGCCCGCAGGTCGACGGGGGCGTAATCGGACCTTGACATTGTAGCTAGCGAAGACCGGTTAACGCAAAAAAGGCGCCTCAACCATGGGCATTAGCTTTTTGGTTGAGGTGCCTTTCCTTTATAAGTTATCTTGGCTTAATAGAGAACATGTTCCTAGGCTGCCCACCTTCTTTAAGGCTGCAGGGTGATCCCGAATGCCGAGCCTGGAGCGCCGGCGAATACAACAGCTCCATTGGCTGGGAGCTTCACTTCGTTACTGCCGCTGACGATGCTGTAGTTCACAACCGCACCTTTTTCGTCATACACGGCGAATGCGCCTTGTGCCGGCAGGGTGACGGTCATGGTTTTGCCTTCAGCTTGTTTAGGGACGGTGTACCATTTGGCATATCCATCGGCTTGCAGGGTGACGGTTGATTTTTTTCCTTTATAAAGCGGCTTCACGTTCTTACCGCTCACAAACAAGGAGCCTGCCCCTTCGAGATATTCCACGCCCTTTTCCTTATAAAAGCGGAATTCGGCCGTATCCCGGCTGCCGATAGCCGGAACCTGATGCTGGCTTACTGCGGTATCCTGGTCAATGATCTTTTTGTCGATCATATAACCTTCCAGACCGCTTTTGCTGTTAATCTCAACCGTCGGTTTCGTAATGAAGTACATCAGGGATGTGAATTTCTCGTTCAATGGATAGAACGTTTCGCCTTCCCGCTTGGCCCAAGCGGCAGCGGTCTCCTTGGATAACGGGTTCGCTTCCATTTTCTCGGCGGAATATTGCGATAAAGCCATTTGCCCAAGTCCAGGAATCGTTACATATTGCCTTACCCATAAGTAGAGGCGGTCATTCTTTTCTTTGACGAAGCTGACCTTCGTGCTGCCATCCGCACTGACAAAGGTTCCGTCCGCAGTGTATACATATTTCTCGGCAGGGTAATCCGGCATCATCGGTACGGTAACGGACAGTTCGCCGTCCTTGATGTCGACTTTCATCTGCTGATTCGTCACGCCATAGTAACCGGCATATTTCGCGATGTCGCTAGGCATGTCGGCCTTGACCGGTTTGCCGAATGATTTTTCCGGCTTCAATTCCTTGATGGTGCCTTTCTCCTTGAGCGATTGCAGCAGAATGTCGTTGGCCAACATTTGGTTGGTTGAGCTGGAACCGCCGGAAGATAATACAGCGGCAGCCATATTCTGCTCCGGAAGAACAACGAGCGAAGCGTGATACAGGATGGTGTCTCCACCTTTGGTTACGGCTTTCATGTCATATTGGTTAAACGGGAACAGTCTTACGCTGTCCCAGCCAAGTCCGTAATCGAACGAGTTATCGGCATCTTCGGGCCACAGACCCTTTTTATATTCTTCCTGCTCCATGGCTTTAACGGATTTGTCGGAAAGAATGCCTTCGGCTTCTCCGGTGAAGATCTGCGCGAACTGCACCAAGTCTTCAGCGGTAGAATAGATGCCGCCGGTGCCGATCACATTGACCGTCTCGTTAGGAAGCTGTCCTTGGTGAGTAGGAAAATACAGACCCGCCATTTGGCTTAAATCCAACGTATCTTGGGATGTCTTCGTGTGGTCCAAGTCTAACGGCTCGGTAAAATATTGATGAATGAAGGCGGTAAAATCCTTGCCGCTCACTTTCTCTACCAGTATCTCAGCTAGCGTGAATCCATCATTACAATAAACGGAGAACGCACCCGGGTCCGCTTTCAGGTTTTGGGTGGACAGCTGCTTCAGCAGCGTGTCATGTGCATGAGGGTCATTATCCTCGAACAAAAATGCATTATTCAAGCTTGAGCCTTGCAGTCCAGAGGAATGGTTAAGCAGCATGCGCGGCGTGATTTTTTTGTAACGTTCGTCTTTCATCGTGAATTCGGGTATGTACTGAACCAGAGGCGTATCCAGGTTGATTTTCCCCTCATCCACCAATTTCATTACCGCAGCGGCAGTGAACACTTTACTCGTGGAGCCGATGCCATACATTGTATCCTTAGTCAGCGGTTTCTTTCCTTCGATATCATTGACGCCCTCTTGCCCGGACACGGTAATCACTCCGTTGTCGATAAGGGCATATTGAACGCTTGTCGTTCCATACGTCCCGGTGAGCAGCTTGGCTTTCTCTGCGGCGGTTTTCTCAAGGCTTCCTCCAGAGGTTGCTTGGCTGTTATCTGCTGCCATTACCCCAGCCGGAAGGATCATCGTGACGGCGAGTAGGGTAACCAGCATCCGTGATAGTTTTTTCTTCAAATGAATAAATACCTCCTTATTAAGAATGTACTATTAGTACGATTAACCAGACGGAATGGTTCAATCTTTTTTCATATTTCTGCAAAATTATATGTATACGTATGGGAAAGATGCGAATATTCCTATGAAGCAGCCAGGATAGAGGGTAGGAAAAACAAGGGAGGGAAGCACAAAAAAACAGGCATTCCATCCATAGCCGTAAAGCCATGAGGGAGATGCCTGTTTTTTAACTGAGCACGATAAGCAGCGCCGAGGTCGTTCCTACGAAACAGCCGGCCAAACAATCCGAAGGATAGTGAAAGCCGAGATAAATACGTGACAGGCTGACCGTAAGGGCCAGCAGGATCAGGAGCAATGACAGCCACGGCGTTATGAACAGAAATGGCGTAATAATGGAAAAGATCGCCGTCGAGTGCCCGGAAGGAAACGAGTGATCCTTCATCGGTTTTTTTTCAAACCGCACCTTTTCAAGTGCCAGATAAGGCCTGATGCGCCGCATCTTCCTTTTGATGAGGGCCGTAATCAGGAAGCTGAGGGAAAGCGCAATAAAGCTCTGCCACCCCATCGTATTCCACGGCTCAGGTGCAAAAAACGCTATCGAAAGTGTCAGCACAATGGTAAAGAGAGCACCCCCCATATGGGTGACCAGCGCGAGCATCGAATCCACCGTTTTGTTGCTAATCTTGCGGTTTAACCAGCGGAAGATAAGGTGGTCATGTTGCTGAAGCCAATCCATCGAACGAGTAATCATTGTGAACAGAACACCTCACATTATAATTTTGTAAGCAGTCAGCCCAAAGTCCAATCGGGCTGCAATATATGCTTGTAAGGGCTAAAGATTCATAGTGTAGACAAGAGGCTTACATACGACAGTATACAGGAGATTTGTTAAGCGTGGGTATGAATGGCGTGTATTTTTTCATAAATGGAGTTTCTTTGTTCCACGGAAGTTGATGATATCCGTTTGGGGTGTTGGAAGCTTGCTTCACAAGATTATGGTTTCCAAAGGAGGATGACTTCATGTTCCCATGTTCTCGAAGGACGGAATCCGTTATAATGTAAGCATCTAACCACGCCTAAGGAGGAGAAACATGAAATTTCGCGTTTCTGCCGTGCAATACCATCTGCACACCATTCAATCCTTTGACGATTTTGCCCGTCAGTCGGAGCATTACATTCGGACGGCAGAAGAATTTGAAGCCGATTTTGTGCTGTTTCCGGAATTTTTCACGACCCAGCTGATGTCCATCGGGGACGATCAGGGCAAGGCATTGACGATCAATGATCTTCCGGATTTCACAGACCGTTACCGCGAGCTGTTTCAAGGGTTTGCGAAACAATATCATATGCATATCATTGGCGGGACGCACGTCATTCGCCGGGAAGGGAAGCTGTACAATGTAGCGCATCTGTTCTATCCGGACGGCCGCATTGCGGAGCAGGCCAAAATCCATATCACGCCTTCGGAGATTAGCGGATGGAATATGGGAGCGGGCGAAGGGCTCGAAGTGTTCGAGACGGAAAAAGGCACCGTTGCGATGCTGACCTGCTATGACATCGAATTTCCAGAGATTGTACGCATGGCCAAGGCTAAAGGAGCCGACGTCATTTTCTGCCCATCCTGTACGGATGATCGTCACGGATTCCACCGCGTGCGTTACACCAGCCATGCCCGCGCCATTGAGAATCAGATCTATGTGGTGCTGACCGGTACCGTTGGTTCGCTGCCAACCGTGGATCTGATGCGTGCCAACTTCGGACAGGCGGCCATCATTACCCCGAACGATATCCCGTTTCCTCCACAAGGCCTGCTGGCCGAGGGAGAGCTCAACAACGACATGATCATCACAGCCGATCTCGATCTGGATTTATTGTATCAAGTGCGCGAGAAGGGCTCCGTCACGACATGGCGTGACCGGCGTACCGATTTGTATCCGGATTGGGAGTAAGCCGTGTATCATGATTTGAGGAAAATAGGACAAAGGCGGTGCAGAGAAAATGGCCCGGTTTCATCAACAGTTATATGTATTTGACGATGCCCGGCCGGTGCCGGTTATCATTCGAGGCTATACGGAAGCGGATTTTGACGAGCTGATCGTCATTCAATCCGAGACGTTCCCGCCCCCGTATCCGCCGGAGCAGTGGTGGAACAAGGAGCAGCTGAAGCAGCATGTCACCCTGTTCCCTGAGGGGGCTCTGTGCGTTGAAGTGGAAGGCATGCTCGCAGGGTCCATCACTTCGCTCATCGTGGATTACGATCCGGTGGAGCCTGCCCACTCCTGGGCGGAGGCCACGGATAACGGGTATATCCGGACACATAAGCCGGACGGGAATACGCTATACATTGCCGACATTTGCGTCAGGCCGCGTTTTCGCAACCTTGGACTCGGCAAATGGCTGATTCAGTCGCTGTATCACGTGACCGTCGAACAGGGATTGGACCGGCTGCTTGGCGGCGGACGGATGCCCGGCTATCATCGGCATGCCCATCAAATGTCGGCTGAGGAGTATCTGGGCGCTGTTGTCCGGGGCGATCTCAAGGATCCGGTGATTACCTTCCTGCTTCGCTGCGGCCGGACGCCCGTTGGGGTAGCGGCAGATTATTTGGAGGATGAGGAGTCCTGCAATTACGGGGCTCTGATGGAATGGAAGAATCCTTTCATTGGATGAAGAAGTCTCGCTTGAACGCTATGAATTGACTTCGATTATAAAAATGAATTTTTTATTACATATATAAGGAGGCTTTAATTTAATGGAATATATTCGCATTACGAGTATCGACGATCCCTTGTTCCGAAAAATGCACAATCTAATGAAGGAAGTGTTCCCTCCGGAAGAGGTGCTGGAATTCAGTTTGTGGAAGGAACCGCTGGAAGATCCGGGCATTCGGGTATTCGTTGCCCTGCATGAGGACGAAGTGGTGGGGACAACGGAATACCGCTATTATGAGGACTGGAATGTAGCGATGACTGATTTTACCATTATCGGGCGCGAAGGGCTTGGCATCGGCCGATTCTTGGCACAGCATCGCTTGAAGGATCTGAATCAGCTGGCGGCCGCGAACGGCAAAGAGCTGTTCGGCATGTTTGCCGAGATTTACGATCCATACCGGGTGCAGGACCATGCATTCGGCGGCGTGAAGCCGATGGATCCTTTCGTTCGCCGGGAAGTCCTCTCGCATCTTGGCTACAAACGCACAGATATCGCCTACGTGCATCCTTCCTGGAATAATGATGGCGAAGCGGTGAGCGGCCTCGATTTCTGCTTCATGCCTGGCGATGATGCCGTTGATGAGCTGCCTGCGGAGCTGATCGTCAACTTCCTGAGACGTTACTATTCGGTACTGCCTGAGAAACCACAAGCCTGGAACGACATGGTGGCCAAGCTGGAATTGCGGGAGAAGGTATCCCTGCTTCCGTTGTAACCTATACGATAGTTCATGCCTGATTCGTTACGGATCAGGCATATTCTTTTCCGGTTACGCCTACAGCATGCGATATTTTGGTATTCTAGTCGTAGGATGGCACAGGGTGAGGTTATCGGGAGAAGCTCGTTCCCTGATCGGGCGGTTTTGAGCCGGTGCGCCGTAGTCCATCGAATGGGAAGACTTTGGAGGAAATCACGGGTGTAAGTTAGAGTGAGCGGCACAAGCGATGGGCCGAGAAATACGGGGATTGAGGATGTACGCGATCTTTCGTGTAAGCACGTAGATAGACGTTTACTTCGTATTTGCTAAAATCCTCATTTGAATTGCAGGGCTATACTGGATATAGTAATACAATAGGTAAGGAAAAGAGGAACGAACATGAACGACCGAAAACAAGTGAGCATCCGTCTTCAAAGCCTTCACGAAGGGGAGAATACGATACAGGAGCTTCCGGCAGAGGCGTTTATCAAAGGAAATGTCCTGTATGTTCGCTATATCGAACCAGCGCTTGGACCGCATCAAGGGGAAACCCGGGCCATGCTCAAGCTGACGGAGGACGAGCTGAAGCTGATCCGTCACGGCGAGGTGGAGTCTGAGCAGGCATTTAAGCTGGGTCAGCGATTGCCTGGGTATTACCGCTCCCCGTTCACTTCATTTAATCTGTCTACGCACACCCAGCGTCTGGAGCTCGCGCTTGAAGGCGTGTCCGGACGAGCGGCATGGGCGTATGATTTATATGTGTTTGACGAGTTTTCGGGACACTTTTCTATCAGTTTGACTATTCAGGAGGCACATGAATCATGACAATGAATCCATTAGATCACATTAACGGGCTGGTTGCAGAAGCGGTGGCGGAAGCTGCCGTAGCTGCAGGACTGGTTTCCCGTGAGGAATTGCCAGGCATTACGCTTGAAGTTCCCAAGGATAAGTCGCATGGCGACTTGGCTACGAACGTAGCGATGCAGTTGACACGAATTGCCAAGAAGAATCCGCGACAAATTGCGGAGGCTATCCTGGAACATCTGGACATGGCGAAGGCTTCCATTGAAAAAGCAGAAATAGCCGGGCCAGGATTCATTAACTTTACCTTGGACAAGGGCTACCTCTATCCGATCGTTGCGTTGGTAGAAGAACAGGGCGACAACTACGGGCGAATTGCTACCGGAGAGGGGCAAAAGGTTCAGATGGAGTTTGTGAGCGCCAATCCCACCGGAAGTTTGCACCTGGGACATGCCCGCGGAGCGGCGGTAGGCGATGCCCTTTGCAATGTGCTTGATTTTGCTGGATACGAAGTGACGCGCGAATACTACATTAATGATGCAGGCAACCAAGTCGTGAACCTGATTAAATCCCTTGAAGCCCGTTATTTGCAGGAGCTCGGTCAGGATGCCGAAATGCCGGAAGATGGATACCACGGCGAAGATATCAAAGGGTTTGCTAAAGAGCTTGTAGCTGAGAAGGGCGACTCTTTGCTGTCCATGGATCCAGGGGAGAGAGCGGCATTCCTTCGCCAGTTCGGGCTTGAGAAGGAACTGGATAAAATCAAACGCGATTTGAATCGATTCCGCGTTCATTTTGACGAATGGTTTAGTGAGACATCCCTGTACGAGAACGGACTCGTGGAGAAATCCCTGGAAGAGCTTAAATCGAAGGGCGAAGCTTATGAGAAGGATGGGGCAACCTGGCTTCGTACCACCGACTATGGGGATGACAAAGACCGCGTCCTCGTGAAGAATGACGGAACCTATACTTACCTAACGCCGGATATTGCATACCACCGCAATAAATACGAGCGCGGCTACGACAAGATCCTCAATATTTGGGGAGCCGATCACCATGGTTATATTCCTCGGATGAAGGCAGCTATGGAGGCGCTGGGCAATGATCCGGACAAACTGATTGTGTTGATCGCCCAGATGGTCAGTCTGTTCCAGGATGGCGAGAAAGTGAAAATGTCCAAGCGTACCGGCAAAGCGGTCACGATGGAAGACCTGATGGATGAAGTCGGCGTAGACGCAATCCGCTATTTCTTCACTATGCGCAGCATGGATTCGCATCTGGATTTCGATATGGATTTGGCGGTGTCAACGTCCAATGAGAATCCGGTCTTCTATGTGCAGTATGCTCACGCACGTATCTGCAGCGTATTCCGCCAAGCGGAGGAGCAGGGCGTTCATCTCCTGCCGCTTTCGGAAGTGAATCTGAGCGTTCTGACAACCGAGCATGAATACGACATTTTGCGCAAAATAGGAGAGCTTCCGCAGGAAGTGTCGCTTGCTGCAGAGAACTACGCTCCGCACCGACTTATCCGGTATGTATACGAGCTGGCTTCCTTGTTCCACAGCTACTATCGAGCTGAGCGCGTGATTACGGAGGATGCGGATCAAACGCAGGCTCGCCTGGCGTTGCTGCGAGCTATTCGTACGGTCATTGCCAACGTGCTTCGCCTGATGGGCGTATCGGCACCGGAACGGATGTAAGAGGAGCCTTAACTTGAATATGTGACAACAGCCGTCTTTCCGGGGAAAGGCGGCTGTTTTTAATTTGTAAACGGGCTTTCCTTTGTAACTGCTGAAGAATCAGTCTATAATTTCATGCCCTCGCGCAAAAATTTCAAGGCATTTACCTCTCCATCGGAGACGCTGTATCCTTTTTTAAGCTTAAGGGGAGAGGAGGTGCGTCGCAGCAGGGCCTTAATGGTAGCCGTTTTTTTCAGGTCAGGCTTTTGCGCAAGCAGCAGGGCGATCGCTCCGCTGACGTGCGAAGTCGCCATAGAGGTGCCGCTCATCTCGTGGTATTTTCCTTGCAGCCAAGCGGACACGATTTTATCTCCAGGTGCATAAATATCGACAAATTGCCCGCGATTGCTAAAGGCAGGGATCTTCCGGTTGCGGTCGGTAGCTCCGACGGATATGGTTTGAGGATAACGGGCAGGATAGTCCGCGGTACGGCGTTTGCCGTCATTGCCGGAGGAGGCTACAATTATGACGCCTGCTTGGTTGGCCTTGCCCACAATATCCAGCAGCGTACGGCTTCGGGTCTGCATACCGAAACTCATATTGATGATATCGATCTCGGCCCGCACGCACCAGTCGATGGCCAGAATGATATCCGACACAAAGGCGGATCCGTTGTGATCAAAGGCTTTGACTGGATACACCACAGCTCTTGGAGCAACGCCAATCATGCCCTGCGTGCTGTTCGCAGCAGCGATGGTACCCGAAATATGTGTTCCGTGTCCGTTGTCATCATAGGGCGGTATGTTCCGGTGGACGAGATTAATCCCTCGAGTCAGCGAATACTTCAGATCGGGGTGAGCGAAATCCACCCCCGTGTCGATAACCGCAATTTTCATGCGGTGTCCCGTCGAGATCGACCAGGCTTGAGGGGCTTTGATCTGCTTGATACCCCATGGGATCCCGGTTAGCGTTCCAATTGTCCCTTGTATGGCTTGGATATGAATCTGGTCATCCTCTTCTACCATCAGTTCATTCCGGAACTCCGCTTCAAACTTCGCGGTTTGGGGAGCTGGAGCGATGATGGTTTGGGTAAGCGGCGAATAGCTGACTGAACTCGGGAAACGCCTTTTCCCGACAAGTCGTATCCATTCGCGGATACATTCCTGGTACAGCTGAGGGTCATGAAACGTGAGGAGCCGCCGGTTCATTTCCCGGACGTTCCGCATAGGGTTCGTCTCTGTAAGTAGTGATTGCATGATCCGGGTGTAATCCATATGTGGCAATCTCCCTTCTCGATGAACCGTTGCTTCAGTATTGTATGAACCGGGGAGAGTGCCCGAATGGGATGTTGCCCTTTTTCCGGGAAATAGGCCCTGTTTACCGTGTCAAAGCAGCAGGGCTAACATAAGATACATGGAGAGAACATCAAGGTTCTCTTATCTAATCCCGTAAGGAGTCGATCCTTGGGGCGGATACAGTCAGAAGACGGAGACAATTGTCTCCGTCTTTTTCCATTTAATATCTGATGGGTAATGGCGCAGAAAAACTTGATTTTTATTACCAAATAGGTTTTACTTAGTTTTGATAATGGATATGTTGAGGGTATAACGTGAAGATTGTGTGAGAGGAAGTGTGCGTTAGTGAGTAATCCGCTCAATTTAAAGATCGATCCGGAGAAGATTCAGGAAATCCCAATGGTTGACCTGGCTTTTATGGTTCTGAAGGCGGCGAATACGCCGTATTATTACCGTGACCTTATGAATGAGGTGGCCAAGCTTCGCGGCTTTACGGAACAGGAAATTAACGAAACGATAGCCCAGTTATATACCGAGATCAATATAGACGGACGTTTCGCATGTGTAGGAACGAATCTGTGGGGACTAAAGCGCTGGTATCCGCTGGAGAAGTCCGAGGATCCGATTGCGAACGCCAAGCGTCCGCGGATCATCAACGATGAAGATGATGATGACGATGACTTCACCGATGAAGAGGATACTTATAGCGGTGATGATGTCGAGGAGGATTTTGACAGCATCGATGAAGAAGATGATGATCATGACGATCTCTTCCCGGATGATGACGATGCCGACGATGAAGTAGACGAAGAGGTTGTTCTCGATGATGACGAATTGGATGACGAGGATGCCGAATCCGATGAGGAAGATGATCTGGAAGATGAAGCATTTGAGGAAGACGATAAGGATTAATTCCTCTTGCAGCAGGGTGTTTCGGACTTATCTGCGCTGATTATGACTGTGTTATACAGTGTCAGCCGATTGGGGAATTTTGAGGTTGCTTCTTCTCTTGACAAGCAGACAAGGCACAGAGTAAACTATTGCTTGGGCTTATGATTGTGGATTAAATATGTTTAATATAAAAGTGCCCCGTTATTTATTCGGGGTCACTTTTTTTGTTTTTAAGGCTCCAGAAAGTGTAAACGACGCTGCTTCTGGACCTAATAACGCAAGAGAAACTACCTTATCAAAAGCGGTCTGTCTTCTGGAAGTTTGTCGATAGACATTTTTTCTTTGGACTGTGGAGGCATCCTTCCTGAAGGGACTGGACTTTCATGGTTTCTTGCAGTGAGTATTCCGCAGGTAGGGGACACTTTCTGTTAACCTTATGTCAACTAAGACTCGAGTTTGCAGTTGTTTAAGATGAGGTATGGAAACCGCTCGTCTTGATGCCTCATAACGCATGCCGTGTTAAGCAGCTCGACATGATATGAGGATCATTTAAGCTTCAATATATGCGGTTTGTAATAGGTCGGAGGTCAGCTCGCTCACCATTTTTGGAAGCGAGCGATGCTTTTTTGTTGGTCCCTCTGATGAATCAGGGGAAAACGGGTTAGGATAAACATCATATGTCGCCTGAAGTTATGGAGATTATATAGGAGGGTTTTTACAGTGACAAAGTATATTTTTGTAACAGGCGGGGTCGTGTCATCTCTTGGTAAGGGAATTACCGCCGCTTCGCTCGGTAGACTGCTTAAAAACAGAGGGCTCAAGGTAACGATTCAGAAATTCGATCCGTACATTAATATAGATCCGGGCACCATGAGTCCTTACCAGCATGGCGAAGTATTCGTTACGGACGACGGTGCGGAAACCGATCTCGACCTGGGACACTATGAGCGCTTCATCGATATTAACCTGTCGAAGAACAGCAATGTGACAACAGGGAAAGTATACTCTTCTGTTATCAGCAAGGAGCGTCGGGGAGAATATTTGGGCGGTACCGTTCAGGTGATCCCTCATATTACGAACGAAATCAAGGAGCGCGTGTTCCGTGCAGGCCGTGAAGCGGGTTCGGATGTGGTTATTACCGAAATCGGCGGAACGGTCGGCGATATCGAAAGCCTTCCTTTCCTTGAGGCGATTCGTCAAATTAAGAGCGACGTTGGCCGTGAGAACGTGATGTATATTCATGTAACCCTCATTCCATATATTAAGGCAGCCGGTGAAGTAAAAACGAAGCCGACCCAGCACAGTGTAAAAGAACTCCGCAGCATCGGCATTCAGCCGAATGTTATCGTGTGCCGTACGGAGCATGAGCTTTCAACCGAGATGAAAGCAAAAATCGCGCTCTTCTGCGACATCGATCCAAACGCGGTTGTAGAATGTCGCGATGCCTCCTCGCTGTATGAGGTACCGCTCAATTTGCGTGAAGAAGGTCTTGATGAAATTGTTGTCAATCATTTGAAATTGACTACCCCTGCTCCGGATATGAGCGAGTGGGAAGATCTGGTGGAGCGTGTATCCAAGCTGGAGAAGACCGTTGAGATTGCGATCGTTGGTAAGTATGTCGCACTGCACGATGCTTACCTTAGTGTAGTTGAATCCCTGTCTCATGCAGGCTTTGATGCTAATGCTGACGTGAAAATCCGCTGGGTGAATGCCGAAGAGATTACGGCAGACAACGTGGAAGAAGCGTTGAGTGGCATTGGTGGTATTCTTGTGCCGGGTGGATTTGGAGATCGGGGTATCGAGGGTAAGATCAGCGCGATTCGTTATGCCCGCGAACGCAACATTCCATTCTTCGGCATTTGTCTTGGGATGCAAGTGTCTGTTATTGAATATGCCCGTTCGATTGTCGGCCTGAACGGCGCGAACAGCTCGGAAATTGATCCGGCTACCGAATATCCAGTCATCGACCTGCTGCCGGAGCAGAAGGATATCGAGGATCTTGGCGGAACGATGCGTCTGGGTCTGTATCCATGTAAGCTGGTTCCAGGATCGCTTGCAGAGTCCTGCTACCAGGACGAGCTGGTCTATGAAAGACATCGCCACCGGTATGAGTTCAACAACCAGTACCGCGAAGATATTGAAAAAGCAGGTCTGCGCATATCCGGTACTTCTCCGGATGGACGTCTGGTTGAAATTGTAGAGCTGCCAGGACACCCTTGGTTCCTCGCCGTGCAATTCCATCCGGAATTCACTTCCCGTCCGAACCGTCCGCAGCCGCTGTTCCGTGAATTTGTAAAAGCCTCGATCCAGCATCAGGCATAATGAGAAGAGCCTCTTTGGAAGAGGCTCTTTTTTGCGTAGAAATCCTTTGTCATAATGACGGAGTGGGTAAGCTAAACGTTCAGAGCGGATGTCCGGGGCTGTCGATTTCGTATACAACAAATTCGTACATCTTTTTTTCTTACTTTTTTTAGGATAGGAAGGAATTCGACATCTACAGGCGAATACAAATAATGGTCGGTTTATGGGAAAGTTAGGAACTTTCGAGTTTGCATATACTCATTGTACGATTTAAGTATCGGGGAGGTTGAAGGGATGAGCAAGGAAAGCAAACACAAAGTGCTGATTGTGGATGACCAGAATGGTATCCGCATCCTGCTTGTGGAAGTGTTCAGCAGTGAAGGATATGAGACGTTTCAAGCGGCAAACGGCAAGGCTGCACTTGAAATCGTGAAGATGCATGCCCCGGATTTGGTGCTGCTGGATATGAAAATTCCTGGAATGGACGGGCTTGAGATTTTGAAGCATATAAAACAGATGAATCCGGACATTAAAGTGATCATGATGACGGCCTATGGAGAGCTTGACATGATCAAGGAAGCAACCGATCTTGGTGCGTTGATGCATTTTACCAAACCCTTTGATATTGACGAGATGCGTCAAGCCGTTAATATGCAGCTGAAAGGGACCGCCAGTAATATCGGTTGAATGATGAATTCTGCTCAAAGGGCGGAATTCTTTTTTTTGCCAGAATGTGAGGTCCGTCGCAGCATTTTAGGAAATGCTTGTTTAGTATTTATGACGCGATGTGGTATAATAAGTCCGTATGTTATATCGGCTAAAAACCATAGACAAACTAAGCATCTATAGGAGGATGAAACCATGCCATTAGTATCAATGACAGACATGCTGAACAAAGCACTTGAAGGTAAATATGCTGTTGGTCAATACAACATCAACAACCTGGAGTGGACATATGCGATTCTTGAAGCGGCTGAGCAGGAGAAATCACCGGTAATTCTTGGTGTTTCCGAAGGGGCAGCTCGTTATATGGGTGGATTCAGCACCGTCGTACACATGGTAAAAGGTTTGATGGAGGACCTGAAAGTTACAGTTCCTGTTGCCATTCACCTTGACCACGGTTCAAGTGTTGAAAAATGTAAAGAAGCAATCGATGCAGGATTCACTTCGGTTATGATCGATGATTCCCACAGCCCGATTGATACGAATATTGCAACAACGAAACAAGTCGTTGAGTATGCTCATGCTAAAGGCGTTTCCGTTGAAGCTGAAGTCGGTATGGTTGGCGGACAAGAGGATGATGTTATCGGTGACGTAATGTACGCGAAGCTTGACGATTGCATTCGCATCGTGAACGAAACAGGCATCGACACATTGGCACCTGCGCTTGGTTCTGTTCATGGTCCTTACAAAGGCGAACCCAACCTTGGTTTCAAAGAGATGGAAGAGATTCGCAATGCTGTAAAACTTCCGTTGGTGCTTCATGGTGGTACAGGCATCCCGACGCATGACATCAAGAAAGCGATCTCCCTGGGTACTTCCAAAATCAACGTGAACACTGAGAACCAAATCTCGTTCACTAAAGTTGTCCGTGAAGTGCTTGCTGCTAAACCGGAAGCTTACGATCCACGTACATTCCTGAAACCAGGCCGTGAGGCAATCAAGGAAACTGTTGTTGGCAAAATCCGTGAGTTTGGTTCCAACAATCAAGCTTAATCATTACTTGTAGTCCTAGTGGCTACACCATGACGATCGGAATCACCTAAGATATATTTAGGCTGTCTTATGCTGCATACAATGAAATGGAAAGCACACCGCGTAGCCGGTGTTTTTCCATTTCATTTATTAAGATTTCAAAGTGCAAGCGGGTTGTGAGCTTCACAACCGGATCATCGAGAACTATTAGAAACGCTAAATGCGGTCTGTCATCCCTAAGGAACGTCGATAAGACGTTTTTCTTGTATGACGGCCATCAGAACCATTTCCGGCTGCGAAGTGATGTAGGGGGACCCGAAAGCTTATGGAAAAATTGATGATCAGCGGTGGACGCCCACTGCGAGGTACTGTAACAATCAGTGGTGCCAAGAACAGCGCGATTGCGTTAATTCCCGCCGCAATTCTGGCGGAATCGGAAGTCGTACTTGATAATTTGCCGCTTCTCAGCGATGTGGCTGTTTATGCTGAGATCTTGGAAGAATTGGGCGGGCAAGTTTCATGGGAAGGCAATCAGATGAGAATTGACCCTTCTGATATCAAATCTATTCCGATGCCTAACGGACCCGTTAAGAAACTGCGCGCGTCCTACTATATGATGGGCGCCATGCTTGGAAGATTTAAAGAAGCCGTGATCGGCCTGCCGGGCGGCTGTAATTTTGAACCTCGTCCCATCGACCAGCACATTAAGGGTTTTGAAGCGCTTGGCGCAACCGTCACCAATGAACACGGTTCGATTCATCTGCATGCCAAAGAGCTGCGAGGCGCGAAGATCTATCTGGATGTGAGCAGTGTTGGTGCAACGATTAACATTATGCTGGCGGCTGCCAAGGCCAAAGGCTCCACAATTATCGAAAACGCGGCGAAAGAGCCTGAAATTATAGATGTTGCAACACTGTTAAATTCCATGGGAGCTGTCATTAAGGGCGCCGGAACGGAAACGATCCGGATTGAAGGTGTAACCGAGATGCATGGCTGCCGCCATTCCATTATTCCAGACCGGATTCAGGCCGGTACATATATGATTGCTGCCGCAGCTACTCGCGGTGATGTTCTGATTGACAACGTCATCCCGAAACACCTTGAAGCCCTAACGGCCAAGTTGATCGAGATGGGCGTTGGTATTGAGGAACTGGACGAAAGCATCCGCGTGATCGGTAAGGACCGATACCAGCACGCGGACGTGAAGGCGCTTATATATCCTGGATTTGCAACGGATTTGCAATCACCGATGACCAGCCTGCTTACCCAAGCGGAAGGTGTCAGTGTCCTAAGTGATTTTGTATATAGCAACCGATTTAAACATGTTCCGGAGTTAGTTCGCATGGGTGCCAAGATCCGCGTGGAGGGGCGTTCGGCCATTATAGAAGGTGGTCCGCTGAACGCGGCCAAGGTGAAAGCGACCGACCTGCGCGCAGGTGCGGCTCTTGTGATTGCGGGACTAACCGTACCCGAAGGGGTGACGGAGGTCAGCGGCGTAGAATTCATTGATCGCGGCTATGACCATCTGGTATCCAATCTGCGCATGCTGGGTGCCGACGTATGGCGTGAGACCGAGGGAGAATGAATTTTTACCAAAATGAGGGAAATGTGTGATGGAAACTGCATATCTCCCTCAGATTTGGGTAATGCTCCTAGTAAAGCTCTCATAGAATAATAGACTACATGACAGCAGGATCTGCTGTGACAGAAACAAATAATTGAATAGGTGGTTATTGAATGGATTTACAAATAGCCGATTTGGAAGGCATGAAGCTGACGGATCTGTATAAGCTGGCCAAGAAGTATCAGATTCCTTATTATGGCCAGTTGAAGAAAAAAGAATTGATATTTGCCATTCTCCGGGCACAGGCCGAACAGAGCGGCTTGATGTTCATGGAGGGCGTACTCGAGATTTTACCGGAAGGTTACGGTTTTCTTAGACCGATCAACTATTTGCCGAGCACGGAGGACATCTACATTTCAGCCTCCCAGATTCGTAAATTTGATTTACGGACCGGAGATTTGGTTTCGGGCAAATGCCGGACACCTAAAGAGAACGAACGTTACTTCGGGCTGCTGCAGGTCAACGCCGTGAATGGCGAGAATCCTGCCGTCGCAGCGGAACGATTGCACTTCCCAGCCTTGACTCCTCTATATCCGCAAGAAAAGCTTGTTCTAGAAACATCCCCTAATCAGTTGTCAACCCGAATTATGGATCTGCTTGCACCTGTAGGTTTAGGACAACGCGGTTTGATCGTAGCACCGCCAAAAGCAGGAAAAACGCTCCTCTTAAAAGAAATCGCCAACAGCATCTCAACCAACAATCCAGAGATTGAACTGTTTGTTTTACTCATCGATGAACGGCCTGAAGAAGTGACGGATATGCAGCGTTCCGTTAAGGGCGAGGTGGTTGCTTCTACTTTTGACGAGCTTCCGGAGAACCATATTAAAGTGGCGGAACTGGTATTGTCCCGTGCATTGCGTCTGGTGGAGCATAAGAAGGACGTTGTTATATTGCTGGACAGCATCACCCGTCTTGCGCGTGCATATAACCTGGTCATCCCTCCGTCCGGCAGAACGCTGAGCGGCGGTATTGATCCTGCGGCATTCCATCGTCCGAAGCGCTTCTTCGGTTCGGCACGCAACGTGGAGGAAGGCGGAAGCTTGACGATTCTGGCTACAGCCTTGGTTGAAACCGGATCGCGGATGGATGATATTATTTATGAGGAATTTAAAGGTACGGGTAATATGGAGCTGCACTTGGACCGCCGCTTCGCGGAACGCCGTATTTTCCCGGCGATCGACATTCGTCGCTCCGGTACCCGGCGTGAAGAGGTGCTCTTGAACAAGGATGAACTGGATACCATTTGGGCGATCCGTAAAAATATGAACGACTCTGCCGACTTTGTGGAAGGATTCCTCAAAAAAATGCGTGACAGCAAGAATAACGCGGAGTTCTTGGCATCATTTGATGTGAATGCGAATAACGGCAGCGGAACCGGGACTCAGAGCCAGACAGCCAGACGCCCATCGCGTGCATCTGCAGCGACGGCACCTCAGAGCTAAGCCTGAATCAATCCGGAGAATAGGAGATCAACATGTATTTGGTTTATGCAGATGAGCAAGGGAACGTATATGATCATTCCGAGCTGTTCGGGCTTGCCCGAAGCGGTGATATGATCGTTGAAATATTGGATGATGAATTGATACCTTTGCCAGAGGGAGCTACACTGGTCGGTCTGCCGAGCACCCGAGCGATCGGGATGGATCCGGAGACAGGTGAAATGATGCCGCTTGAGGACGGGTATACCGCTGTCGGAGCGCTTTTGCCGCAAGGTTATACCCGCTTGTGCCTGCCAGGGTACGTGAAGTCGGACAAGGAATATAAGCTGCCGCTATTTGGTTACTCGGCGGTGGTATGGAAGGATGGCGACTTCTATACGACGGCGCGTTTATCCGATGACCCCGAGAAGTGGAACCCTGTGAACTGCGATCTGAACGATCTTGAACTTGGAGTTAAGACGCTGAGGGAGAAATACCCGGAGAATCGGCTCTATGAGCATCTGTCTAACTGTGCACTAGGATACGAATGCCTGACGGCATCCAACACCTTCCTGAATCGCTGGGAAGGCGCTGTTCCCGTATCTTACTCCTGCAATGCCGGTTGCTTCGGCTGTATATCGGAACAGCCGGATGACAGCGGCTTTGTCGCGCCTCAGACCCGCATGAACTTCCGTCCGAGAGTGGATGAGCTGGTGCAGGTCATGCTGGAGCATTTGAAGACACCGGAATCGATCATCAGCTTTGGTCAAGGGTGTGAGGGAGAGCCCTCCACCCAGGCGAAGATCATTATAGAAGCTATGAGAGAAGTTCGGTCACAGACTGATATGGGCTACATCAATATTAATACCAATGCGGGCCTGACCGATTTTATCCGCGGCATCGTGGATGCGGGTCTTGATTTGATGAGAGTCAGCACGATCAGTGCATTGGATGATCATTATAACGCATACTACAAACCAAGGGGCTATACGCTGGCCAATGTGGAGAAATCCCTTCGTTATGCCACCGATCAAGGCGTGTACACATCCATCAACTATCTGATCTTCCCGGGCGTGACCGATCGCGAGGAAGAGCTGGAGGCCATGATTGAGTTTGCCCGCCGCACGGGTCTCAAGTTAATCCAGCTCCGTAATCTCAATATTGACCCGGAGAGCTATCTCGAGCTTATTCCGCCTGCGCAAGGCGAGATTCTGGGGATGAAGCAGGCTATTGAGATTATGCAGGAGGAGCTGCCGGATGTGGTGATCGGCTCCTTTACGCATGTTCCGCCTGCGGGACAGGCAAGACCGAAGAAGAGACCTTCGATTATTTAGCAGAATTGCGCCGGCATTACATGTGTTAAAATCAGGCTAAAATTCCAGTTGTGGACTTGTCTGATGATTTGTGTATGGGCTCTTGCGCATTCAATATGCTCGTGATATACTCCATTTATGTGTCCATATAACTCTGGGTCCGCATGAGGCTCAGGGCGGAAAGAGGTGAAAGCTACAATGAAACAAGATATTCAACCGAAATATCACGTTACTACAGTTACTTGTGCTTGCGGCAATACGTTTGAGACAGGTTCTGTAAAACCAGATCTTCGTGTAGAGATTTGCTCGAACTGTCATCCGTTCTTCACAGGTAAACAGAAATTCCTGGATGCTGGCGGTCGTGTTGATAGATTCAAGAAGAAATACGGTATCTAATAAACAAACCCTTCACCCTTGTGGTCGAAGGGTTTTTGTCTGTTTACAGGACTGGTGGAGTAGGCAACTTCTTCCGTCGGTTGCTTTTTTGATAGCCATGCGATATACTAAAGTTCGCCGTGCTAGACGGGGAGGTAGCGGTGCCCTGTAACTCGCAATCCGCTGTAGCGAGGTTGAATTCCTGTTAGAGGTATTGTCGATGTGAGGCTGGTCCCTGCGCTCAACGTTGACGGTTGGGTCCTCCGCAATGAGCACTTGTGAACCTGGTCAGGTCCGGAAGGAAGCAGCCATAAGCAAGATCGCTTTTGTGCCGGAGGGGTGCCTAGCCCGAGTTGTTGCTCAGGATTGCCGCTCGGATCGCAATTATCAATAACAGGTGCACGGTATACATATCTGCACATAACACCTTTGCCATATTGGCAAGGGTGTTTTTTGTTGAGGCGGCAATAGATTCAAGCTGATCCTTCATGTGCACTTTGGATAAAGATTTCCAAGTAAACGTTTTGCTAAGGCAGGGGAAAGTAGTATAGAATGTAGTATAATATAACCGTTAAACTCACGCTTTTGGGCTGGGATTGACCATGAATGCAACAGTAAAGCACGCGAGGATCGGGCTTGGTATTAACCTTAGGTTTCTCGATCTCGTGAAGTGGAAGTTGAAAGAGGGTAAAGCACAGTGGAACATATCGCGTTATATCGTGCTTGGCGACCACAGTCGTTCGGCGACATGGTGGGCCAGCAGCATATTATCCAAACCCTGCAGAATGCCATTCGCGAGCAGCGGGTTTCCCATGCCTACCTGTTCAGCGGTCCACGGGGTACAGGCAAGACCAGTGCCGCTAAAATTTTGGCCAAAGCCGTGAACTGCGAGCATGGTCCGGCTGAGGAACCCTGCAATGAATGCGAGGCCTGCCGGCGTATAACGTCCGGAGCCGTCATGGATGTTCAGGAGATCGATGCTGCATCCAACCGCGGCGTCGAGGAAATCCGTGATTTGCGGGAGAAAGTCAAATATGCACCGACCGAGGTGCGGCGCAAGGTTTATATTATCGATGAAGTACACATGCTGACGACGGAAGCGTTCAATGCCTTATTGAAAACGCTGGAGGAACCGCCGGCACACGTGATGTTTATACTAGCGACAACAGAGCCGCACAGGCTTCCGGCAACGATCATCTCACGCTGTCAGCGGTTTGACTTCCGTAGAGTTTCCTTGGAGGAACAAACCGGGCGTCTGGAGCAGATTTGCGGAGAAGAAGGCATTACGGCAGAGCATGAAGCGCTGCAGTATATCGCACGTCTGTCGGATGGCGGTATGCGGGATGCACTGAGCATTCTGGATCAGATTGCTTCTTTTACCGGAGGTACGGTATCTTACCAGCAGGTCATGGACATGACGGGCGGCATTGCCTCGGAGCAGTTTGGCCGTCTGGCCAGTGCCGTGAAACAAGGGGATGCCGGACTTGTGCTGCAGATTGTGGAGCAATTCATGCAGGAGGGAAAAAGTGCAGATAAATGCATGGAGAATCTCTTGTACTATTTCCGCGATTTGCTCATGATCAAGATGGTTCCAGGCGCTGACAAGCTGACCGATCGGGTTTTGAATCCGGCAGAGTTTCAGGAGATGGCAAACGCCTTCAGCCGAGAGGAACTATTTCAAATGATTGATACGCTGAACCGGTATCAGAGTGAGATGAAATACGCCTCGCAGCCGCAAACTCTGTTTGAGGTAGCGTTGCTCAAGCTCTCCGGTATAACCCAACCTGCGGGTGGGGCCGCAGCTGCCCATAGTACGGCCGATGCAGGTGAACTCGCTCAGCTGAAGCAGCACGTAGCCGCACTTGAGAAAAAGCTGGAGCGACTGATACAAAATGGTGTTCCTGCATCAGGTCAACGTGAACCGGCCAAGTCTACCCGTACACCGGCACCGAAAGCAGCTTCATCAGCCAAGATTCCGCAGCATATGGATCAGTATGTATCTTGCCGAACCGGGGAGGATTTTACCTCTGTTCAACGGCAGTGGGCCCAAATTCTGCAGAACGTGAAAGAGGAGAAGGTAACGGTCCACGCATGGCTGATGGATGGTGAGCCCGTGTCCGTATGGGAAGACAAGGTTCTTGTCGCTTTTAAAAACAACATCCACCGCGAAACCACGGAGAAACCCGCCAATAAACAGGTGATTGAAGGGGTTCTTGAGTCAACGCTTGGCAAGCCGTATCATCTCGTTACCATGATGCTTCGTGATTGGAGTGACGCGGTAGAAGGAGTGGGCAAGCCTCAGGCCGAAGAACTTAAGCTAGAGCACGAAGAGGCGGAGGCCGGCGGGGAAAAACCATGGATTGATGAGGCCATCCAGTTGTTTGGAGAAGACCTCGTTGTCATAAAAGACTAGCACGTCCCTACGTGCACCCTATTATTAAGGAGAGATGAATCATGAATAATATGAACCAAATGATGAAGCAAGTGAAAAAGATGCAGGAGCAAATGCTCAAGGCTCAGGAAGAGCTCGCTACGAAAACCGTTGAAGGAACTTCCGGCGGTGGCGTGGTTACCGTGGAAGCGAATGGTCATAAACAAATTTTGTCCATCAACATCAAACCTGAGGCGGTAGATCCGGATGACGTGGAAATGCTGCAGGATCTGGTATTGACTGCGGTTAACGATGCTCTTGCCAAGGCAGAAGAAATCGCAAATGCTGATATGGGCAAATTCACAGGCGGCATGAAAATTCCGGGCTTGTTCTAATCTAACCTAGAAGGAGTAGTTACATTTGTACTATCCTGAACCGATCGCGAAGCTCATCGACGCCTTTACGCGACTGCCGGGTGTGGGGCCGAAGACGGCCGCCCGCCTGGCTTTTCATGTTCTGAACATGAAGGAAGATGACGTTATAGATTTTGCCAAAGCACTAGTCAGTGTCAAAAGGAATCTGCACTACTGCTCCGTCTGCTGCAACATCACCGATACGGATCCATGCCGGGTTTGTCAGGACAAAACACGGGATGCTTCGACTATCTGTGTGGTACAGGATGCGAAGGATCTCGTGGCAATGGAGCGTACGAAGGAATTCGATGGCTACTATCATGTCCTCCACGGGGCCATATCTCCGATGGAGGGGATCGGGCCGGATGAGATCCGTCTGAAGGAGCTTCTTACGCGTTTAAGTGACGAACGTGTAAAAGAACTCATTTTGGCGACGAACGCTAATATCGAGGGAGAGGCAACGGCGATGTACATATCGCGCCTGGTTCGCCCCTTTGATATTAAGGTGACCCGAATTGCCCATGGACTGCCTGTTGGCGGTGACTTGGAGTATGCAGATGAAGTGACTTTATCTAAGGCACTCGAGGGCCGAAGAGAATTGAACTGATATTTTGTGATTCTTTGCAAGAACTGTTTGAGATATGTAAGCTATACGAGAACGAGCCATCGGAAGCATTTCCGGTGGCTCGTTTTTTTGTTAGCTAACTTTAAGGCGAGATTGAAAGAGTTCTTTTGGTTCTAAGTTTGTCCTTCTCTCGATATGAATGTTACAGACGGTCTAATTAAGAGCCGTTTTTGAACATTCATATTCATTAGGGAGTGAACGGAATGAAGATATGGTGGAAGCAGACGAGGAAAAAAGTGGAGGAAACGTATATCACTGCGGAGGACCAGGAACGGATGTGGCATGTCTTCCTGGACGTCCAGAGATCCCAAATGGAGTGGGAGCGGGCGCACTTGCTGTTTCAAGAGGCGACGGGACAGGATCAGATCGATTATGCCATCTATATGCTGGAGGCGGCGGAGCGCAAATACCAGATGAATCTCAAACAAGCCAAGCAGCTCAACCTGGATGGGGCAAGGATGCAATATATCGAGCAAAAAAGGGAGAATGGTTAAGCTAGGGTAGAGAGGATGTTTAATGACCATTGAAGGAGGAGTATCTATGAAAATGATTGTGCTCGGCGTGCTATGCATATCGCTCTTGCTGCTTATCTATGTTGTGTTTAGAAAGAAGCTCGGGCTCGGATGGTTAACCGTATTCGGCGCCCATCTTGCTCTCTCGGCAGTGGCTATCTATGTTGTGAATTTCTCCGGATTGGCGGCCGAAACGTATATTCCTCTGAATCCGATGACCATAGGAACCGTCATGGTCCTGGGCTTGCCGGGCGTGGCTCTTCTTGTTGGATTAAAAATAACGATATTAGGTAGTTGACGCAGGCTTATATTCTATGATACATTAATGTTCGCCCGTTTGATTCCGGGTGATAGAGTTTCACCGGTCAGGCAGTTATTGGTTGAAAAAATAATCAAAAAAACCTCTTGACCAACAGCAAGCTAGTATGATATATTATAAAAGTCGCCGCTGAGATGCGGATGACGAACGAAAATGATTGATCTTTGAAAACTGAACAACGAGTGAGTAAGGATTTCACTAGTGGAATCCATCGCGAAATCATCCTGTACAAGCCTTGGTTTGTTGGATGGTGGAGCATAAAGAGAATTGAACAAATTCTCGTCAGTTAAGAAATGAGCAAGTCAAACACTTTATTG
>NZ_QLYT01000065.1:0-55980 GCF_003269305.1 Paenibacillus sp. MDMC362 | reverse complement strand
CAACTTCTTCGTTACCGGCGAATCTCGTTCGCACCAGCAACTCTTATAATATATCATGTTTGTTTCGATAATGCAAGAGGTTTTTTTAGAAAGTTTTTTAAGTTCTTATTAAGTTCTTCAATACTCTCGTTGACCTCTATCCCATCGCAAACTTGCTGTTCGCGACTGGATTTATAATGTATCATATTTTTCGATTCGATAGCAATACATAATTTTTTCCAAATGCATCTCTTTTATAAATGGCAGTCAGCAATACCACATTACAATAGATTCATAGACAGTATGCCGGGCGAGCAAACAAAAGGGACCATGATGTGGTCCCTTTTGTTTAGCTATATCCGGTCTTCATGGATGAGTCTTACCCCTTGATCCAGGGATTGTGGCGCTTGCCTTTTGATGAACCTTGAGGCTTCCGTGATTTCTTGGCTGCTGTTCTTGTTTTATTGGCTTGCTGACGATGGACTTTAGCTCTCTCCTTGGCATTCTCTTCAATGGAAGTATCTCTGGAAACGGATGGTTCCTTATCATTCCCAACTTCACTGCCGACCAACATATTGGATTGCTCCGCTTCATATGGAGCCGACGCATTGAAAACCGAATCGAACGGGGTGTCGTTTTGCCGATCATTCCAGTTTGGTTCATATGGATTTACATATGGAGGATACGCTCCTTGAGTTCCCATGAGTGCGGACGGATGGCCGTATGTTCCAGCATTGTAGTCCATTCCACCCTGCCACGGTTGATATGGTACCGCCATGTCGGGTGCGTAATGCCCGTGTTGTAGGTACCCGTGTTGCGGCATATTGTGGTATGGAATAATTTCTCCCCCATGGCATCCACAAGGAGAGGGAACATAACCATATGTTGCCGCTGTATGCTGATGCTCAGGATATGGATGGTAATCGGAACCCACATTCCCTGTATATGATTCCGTGATCGAGAACTGGGAGTATTCCAAGCTCATGGGCTGTTCAGAAACACCCGGATATCCTGAAGGTGCATTTCCCCAGCCTTCATTATAGGATACAGGCATCGCTTCCTGCGGTATATGATGATATGGATGGACAGCTGTTCCGTATTCGGCCCCATGCCAATGTTTAGTTTCATGGCAACCACATGGTCCTTCATGATAACCACCGTATGGAGGCATCATAAATGATGGCGCCTCTTGAAAAGGAAATTCCGGACAAGGATGCGGCATCATATGAAGCGGCATCTCCGCGAACGGCGGGCATGGTTCGGCCATAGGGTGGATTGGATGAGGTAACGGCATGGTTTTGATAGGGTGCGTAAACTGCGGCTCTATTGGTTTATATGGCAGTTTGTAATCCGGTTTGTACTCTGGTTTGAATTCAGGTTTGAACTCCGGCTTGAATTCAGGCATGATTACAGGCTTTTTAAAATCCGGCAGGACATCCGGTTTCTTCACTTCTGGCAGGATCTCTGGTTTCTTGACCTCCGGCAGGATGACCGGCTTCTTGATTTCAGGTAAAATCTCCGGTTTGTGCTCTGGCTCGAATTTCTTAGGCTCCTCGGGGAATGGCGAAATCTCAGGCAGTTTCGGTAGAATCGGCGGCTCGGGCTCCTTAACTTCCGGTACAACCGGTGGCTGCTCGATCGGTGCTGTGATTTCTTCCTTCACTCCAGTGTAATCCTTGCTGCCCGGCTTCTTCTTGCCGGGGTTCGATCCACTTCCACTGCTCATCGAAACCCCGTCATCTGAGCCCGGCTCAGAATATACGCCTGATGAAGGGATGTTCACGACTTCCCCAACCAGCAGCGCATTCGGATTTTTAAGCTGCGGGTTGGCATCAATGATTTCCTTCAGGGTTACGCCCCATGCCTTCGACAGTTTCCAGAGGGAGTCCCCCTGCTTTACCGTATGCTTATGGATAATGGGTTGGCTGCCGCCTGGTACCGGAACAGGCTCTGTCGGTACTTTGATTTTGGCACCGACATCGAGCTTATTCGGATCCACCAGCTGTGGATTGGCATCGATGATTTTCGCTAAAGGAACGTCGTATTTTTTGGACAGCTCATATAGGGTGTCGCCTTCCTTGACGATGTGTATCTTCACGCCGCTAAAACCTCCTACACTCTTCTAGGCGTCATGTAATTCGCCCGCTTTCGTTACTACATCCTATGCACGGAATAGGCGATTGACATCCCTCTGGGCAAAAAAAATCCTTTCATCGACATGAAAGGATTTTTTAAGTCGTTTATTTAGCTGTCCTAAAACATTAGGTTTCCCATACTTTATAACCGTCTTGATCCACAATTTTGCGGAATTCTTCGAGCAGTTGAAGCGTAATTGGACCAGCCTGCCCTTTTCCGATCATCCGTCCGTCAATTTCACGAGCGGCGATGACCTCAGCTGCGGTTCCTGTAAAAAACACTTCGTCTGCTATATAAACGTCATGCATGCTGAAAGGCTCTTCCTTCAGTTTGATGCCGAGTTTATCGCATAAATCGATGATCGCCTGGCGCGTAATGCCTTCAAGCGCACCAAGGTAACACGGAGGCGTGGTGACCACTCCGTTTTTCACGATGAAAATATTGTCCCCTGAACCTTCCGTCACATATCCTTGTGCGTTCATCATGATTGCTTCATCCGCTCCCGCAAAGTTGGATTGGATCTTCACAAGAATATTGTTCAAATAGTTCAGTGACTTGATTTTCGGATTGAGCGCATCCGGAATGTTGCGGCGCTGGGCTACGGATACGGCCTTCAAACCGTTAAGATAAGCTTCTTCAGAGTAGATCGCCAGCTGTTCCACAATGATCAACACCGTTGGTTTAGGGCAGCGACGCGGGTCCAGACCGAGATTGCCCGCACCTCGGGATACTACGAAACGGATGTAGCCGTTTCGCATATCGTTACGCCGAATCGTCTCAGCCATAGCCTCCAGCAGCTCATCATATGCCAATGGGATGACTAAATCGATGGACTTGGCGGAATCGTACAGCCGATCCAAGTGTTCCTTGCACTTAAAGATGTTGCCGTTATATATCCGAATCCCTTCGAATATGCCGTCTCCGTACAGGAATCCATGATCAAAAACGGATACTTTTGCATTCTCTTTTGTGACGAATTCTCCATCCAGATAGATCCATTGCTCTGACATTTACTTAACCTCCATTTTCTCACTCTCGTACGCATAGCCCGGATAAGTACCCAGCACACGAACCAAACATCCCAGCGCTTCAATCTCTCCCATGGCGGCGACCAATAGAACGGAATCCGCTGCAGCCATGACATCGATGTAAAAATAGTAATTACCAAGCTTCTTCTTCGTCGGACGGGATTCAATCCGCGACAGATTCAGGCGCCGCCAAGCAAACGCCGAAAGCACCTGATGCAGCGCTCCCGGCACATCCTCTGGGAGGGTCACGAGAATGCTGGTCTTGATATGCTCCGGCGAACGGTTGACTAAAATCGGCTCGCGTCCGATTAATACAAACCGGGTGTAATTGTTATCATGGTCGGTAATACGCTCGGCAAGCACGTTTAATCCATGAGTGGCAGCGCCTAGAGTAGTGCCGATCGCCGCCCATCCCTTGCCGGGATTTTCCTTTACGATCTTAACCCCTTCCGAGGTGCTGCCTACTTGCTCCAACTCCGCCTGTGGCGCAGCCTTCGCGAGAAACTGCCGGCACTGGGCCGTTGCTACTTGGTGAGACCAAATTTTTGTGATTTTACTGTAATCCTTCGTACCGTCATTCGACTGGAACTCGGCAGCATTTCCGATCAGGTTCTGAATGGAAGGATAGACCCACTCCACCTGCATCGGCAGATCCACCTCATTGACCAACCAATCCATATGAAGGCTTACGGAACCTTCGATGGTATTCTCAATCGGAATTACGCTGTAATCGCTTTTTCCTTCTACTGTAGACATAAATACATCAGAGATCAGTTTATGGTGGACAAACTCCACCGGCTCACCGTTAAGGAGATAAAGTATCGCTTCATGAGATACCGATCCTGAGGGCAACAAGGCTATTTTTTTCATGCGGTAACTTCCCCTCTAATCATATCCAAAAAGGATCTATTGTTTATATCATCCAAGAGCTGGACGCCTTCGGCAACTGGATTCAACGGGTAGCATGAAGCCGAGATTCCTTCCGCCTTCATCGTCTCGATCAAATACGCGCTCAATTCTTCTACCCGCGAATCATTCCGATCCACCAACGCAATCATCGTCGGGCCCGCTCCGCTTAGCGCAATCCCCAGCGCTCCGTGGCTTGTCGCTTCGGCCAAAATGTGACTCATCCCTGGCACAAGCGGTACCCGATAGGGCTGATGAATCCGGTCTTGCATTGCGGCAGATATCAAGTCCAGTCTGCCTGTTGAAAGAGCCGCGGTCATCAAGGAGGACCGACTAATATTATATACAGCATCCGCTAAACTGACCTGGGCGGGCAGCGCTTCTCTTGCTTTGGATGTTGCCAATTCGAAATCGGGAATGACAACGAGCGTGCCGAGGTCCGCTGGAGGTTCAATACGTATATAATCCGCATGAGCTCCATCCCATACAGCCGTAATAATCCCTCCAAATAATGAAGCTCCCACATTATCCGGGTGCTTCTCAAGATTCGTTGCCATATCAAAAAGCTTGGAATCCGGCAGCGGTGAACCGATCAGCGCATTGGCAGCCGCCAGCGCCCCTACAATCGCCGAAGCACTGCTGCCAAGACCGCGGGTAAGCGGAATTTCGGAATACATGGAAATCTCGAGATCGGGAACGGCCTGTCCCGCTTCTTCAAATACCATCTGAGCCACCTTATAGATCAGGTTGCTCTTATCGGTCGGCAGACCGCCCATCTCATCACCATGAAGATGGAATACGGTCCGCTCCGACGCCTTCATCTCGATCCAGGAATACATAGACAATGCCATGCCGAGTGTATCGAATCCGGGTCCCAAATTAGCCGTGCTGGCCGGTACCTTCACCCGGACACCTTGGGACAAACTCATACCCGTGCAGCTCCTTCAAGCTTAGCGATAGCGTCCATTACAGCTGATTCCGTATCTGATACGACGAGCGGTTCGGCGTTCACGGTAGAAATGGCGATATTCGGATCTTTGAGCCCATGCCCTGTCAGCACACAGACTACGGACTCTCCACCTTTAAAATATCCTTCACGCTTCATTTTATAAACACCTGCGATGGAGGCAGCCGATCCTGGCTCGGCAAAAATGCCCTCACGCGATGCGATTTTGCGGTATGCTTCCAAAATTTCTTCGTCCGTCACATAATTAATCTGTCCGCCGGATTCCTCAGCGGCTGCAACCGCGGTTTTCCAGCTGGCCGGGTTCCCGATACGAATGGCAGTCGCTACCGTTTCCGGATTCGCAATAGGCTCTCCCTTCACGATGGCCATTGCTCCTTCCGCTTCAAATCCAAGCATTTTCGGCAGAGAGGACGATTTGCCCGCAGCATGGTATTCTTTAAATCCTTTCCAGTAAGCGGAGATGTTCCCTGCATTGCCGACCGGAATGGCCAGCACGTCCGGAGCTTTCCCCAACTGGTCGACGACTTCGAATGCAGCCGTCTTCTGGCCTTCGATTCGATAAGGATTCACGGAGTTCACAAGCGCTATCGGATGCTTCGCCGTAATCTCGCGCACGATTTCCAACGCGCGGTCAAAATTGCCTTCAATCGCAATGACCTTCGCTCCGTAAATCATAGCTTGGGCGAGCTTGCCCAGCGCAATATTGTTGTTCGGAATGATTACGATACAATTTAATCCGCCACGAGCGGCATAAGCTGCTGCTGCTGCAGACGTATTGCCCGTTGATGCGCACATGATGGTGCGGCTACCCTCTTCCATCGCTTTCGCTACAGCCATTACCATCCCGCGATCTTTAAATGAACCCGTGGGATTTAGCCCTTCAAATTTGAAATGCAAGTCAATTCCGAGTTCTTCGGATAGGTTCACGGCTTTGATCAGGGGGGTGTTCCCTTCCTTAAGCGTTAGAAGCGGAGTACGCTCATTCACAGGCAAATATTCTCTGTAGGTTTGAAGCAATCCTTCATACGGCATCTCTCTTGTTCTCCTTTTCTTATGAAAAAATTATATAGGTTTATTTAATGAGTTCTAATCCCTTATCCTTCAACACGATAAACACTTTTAATCCGGCGAATGACTTCCAGGCCTTCAAAATGATTCAATACTTCATCCATATTGGCTTTGCTCGCATTGTGCGTGACGATGATAATCTCTGCGTCCGGATTATGCTCGTTCGGCTGCTGGACAACGGATTCCAGGCTGACGTTATATTCGGCGAACACCTGCGTAATTTGGGCAAGCACACCTGCTTTATCGTCGACATGAAGCAAAATGAAGTTCTTATACATAATTTGCTCATCGGTTTTCAGTTTCTTCGGTTTGTAAGGAACGATGGCTTTAAGACCGTTGACGCCGAGCTTCAGATTCTTGATAACGGCAACCAGGTCCGCAACAACGGATGTAGCGGTTGGCATCTCACCTGCTCCGGCTCCGTAAAACATCGTTTCGCCTACAGCTTCTCCATATACATATACCGCGTTAAATACCCCATTCACGGCTGCAATAGGATGTCCTTTTCTAACCATCGTAGGCTGAACAGTAATGCTGAACTCATCGTCCTGACGCTCCGCTATACCCAGAAGCTTCATCTCATAACCCAAACGCTTTGCATAGGCGATATCTTCTTTGGTCACTTGCGAGATTCCCTTAACGGTGACATCCTGGAGCTCAACGTTCGTGCGGAAGCCAAGTGTGCCGAGAATCGCCATCTTGCGTGCCGCGTCCAATCCTTCAACATCGGAGGTCGGATCGGCTTCTGCATAACCCAGTTCCTGAGCTTCGGCCAGGACTTCCTCATACGATGCGCCTTCTTGACTCATCTTGGTCAGGATAAAGTTGGTTGTTCCGTTCACGATCCCCATTATCTTCATGATACGATCCGAGGAGAAGCCTTCAATCAGCGTGCGGATAATGGGAATGCCGCCAGCAACGCTTGCCTCGTAGAACACGTCGCACTGCTTCTCTTGCGCCTTGGCTAATATTTCGGCACCGTGGAGAGCCATCAGATCCTTATTCGCGGTAACGATATGCTTGCCGCGCTCAAGCGCTTCGAGAATATAGGTTTTCGTCTGCTCGATTCCGCCCATCACTTCAACAATGACATCGATCTCGGGATCGCGGATAACCGCCCATGGATCTTCCGTCAGTTTATTCTGATCCACATTGACACTGCGGTACTTCTCCAAATGTTTGACAGCGATACGTTCTATCGTAATCGGCGAACCGACCTGGCTGCTCAAATCCTCCTGATGTCCCTCTACGATGCGGACAACCCCTGTTCCTACGGTTCCTAATCCCAAAAGCCCAACTTTGACCGGTTTCATTAATACACTACCTCCTGTATCCCATCACATAGATATCTATTTAATTCGTCATAACTAACCTTGGCCTATCATCTGCACTCTTCTCACTCCAGCTATTCGCCTCAATCCGTCAAGCAGGTCATCCAACTCCTCATTCAGGCGGGAAACTTCGACGGAAATCACGACATTGGCGATTCCCTGCAGCGGAATACTTTGATGAATGGTTAACACATTCCCGCCTTCACCCGCTACCAGCCCCAGTACTTCGGATAGCATCCCCGAGCGATGTTCCATATCGATAGAAATCGTTACGATTTCATCACGTTCCAGTTGATTGATGGGATGGATTCCATCCTTGTACTTATAAAAAGCGCTTCGGCTGAGCCCAACCTGTTCAACGGCTTCATGGACCGTTCTAACGTCCCCCGATGCCAGCAATTTTTTTACTTGCATCGTCTTAACCACAGCCTCGGGAAGGATGTCTTCCCGGACCAAATAGTAGCGTTCCTTCACAAACGTCCTCTCCTCAAAGACTACTGTATTCGTATAGTGGACATTATACTGGATATACCATGTAAGGGCAATACATAAGTGTCCAGTTTTTTAGTTAACCCGATATTTATATGTCAACTCTATAGCCTATACTATATCGCAATTCAAACCGGAACACATCGATATTCACGTCAAAATTGTAAATGATGTGCAAGAAAAAGCAGTCTCCGGTATACGGAGACTGCCGATATAACATTCATGCTTTCGATTTGAGTTCAAACGCTCCGCGTGAAATCTAAGCTACAATGATCGTACCGCAGTACTCGCACTCTTTTTCCTCTTGGTGTGAAATCACGGTTCTTGCACCGCAGCCTGGACATTCCACAGACTTCGATCCAATATCCTGCTGAATCTCGGCTGGCTTTACTGACGCTCTATGCAATGAAGTGATCATCAGCACACCATTCTCAATCTTTCCGTAAGGCAGCATCCGCTCCTTGATCATAAAGTTCAAATCGCGGATCACATGGGATGGAGTTTGATTCGCTGCAATCGCAATATGATCGATGTAAATCAGACGCCGCTGCAAAACGGCCTCTGCGTAAATTCTCAACAGCTTTCGGAATTTCTTGTCTGCCAGGTCAGCAGCAACAAGCAGCAGCATGGCAGGGACTAATAGGCACAATGCCATGGCTAAATTGTCGTCTAAGAACTCCTCGCTCGTTTCGCTCGCCAGTAAAATGATCAGTGAGGTCATAATGTACGTCCCGAACAACACCCATCCGATCAGCCTTGCGTTTCTTCCCCTGTAACTGTGATGCTGTTGTGTAGGTAAAATACGAAACGCGGCAATGATCAACGCTAATGGAAAAAACACATACGTCAAGCCAATAATAAAGTAATCGAATTTTGAAAATTGCGATTTAAAAGGCTTTATTGGAAAGCTCATACCACGATCTCCTCAATGTTCTTTCTTAATCGGACGCACAACTAAAATTAAGCCACGATCACCGAACCGCAATACTCACATTCTTTTTTCTCCAAATGCGTTACGACCGACCTTGCCCCGCAGCCCGGACATTCCACGGACTTCGGCCCTGGATCGGGCTCCGCTTCGTATCGGGTTATCGGCGGTGGTTCAGCCGCAACTTGACCTAGTGAATATTGCACTTGCTGCCCGCTGCGCGAAACAAATTCTCCTTGGAATGAAGACGGGGATCTCCTCTGCAAGGAGGGGATGATGACAACTCCGTTGTCCAGCTTTCCATTAGGCAGCATATGCCGTTCAAACATGAACGTGATATCTCGGACGGCATGGGCCGGCTTTTGCCTTGCCTCTCGAGCGATATGGACAATTTGGACGAGCCCTCTTTGCATTATGGCATTCGAATAAAATTGCAGCAAACGGTTGAATTTCTTATCTTCTTTCTTACCGATCCACAGTATGATGATGGCTGGAACCAGTATAATAACGCCCCATACGATGGAAGCGGAATAGAGGCCGTCGACATCTTTATCATCAATAGTGGCGAGGATCATAAGCAATTCAATGATTCCATAGGTTATGACCAGAACCCACCCGAAGAGCCGGTTGTTTCTTCCCTTACAGTGGTTATGACGATGGGTGACAAGCACCCGAACAGCCGCCAGCACAATGGCCAGCGGAAAAAATAGAACCGCCAGCGCAATAATGAAAAAATCCATGGTCGTGAACTTCTGTTTAAAGCGCTTCAGATCAGACGCTCCCATATTCTATCCCCTCTATCATCTGCATTAGGTTGATCCCGCTTTCGCCTTCAGAAGTTCGGTGTTGCGATCCTGTACCGTTCTCAGGATATCACGGATGATGTGAACGGTTTGCTCTGCCAGCTCATCGCGTTGCTCTGCTTGCGTCTCCCCGATCAACGCCACTTGGTCCTCCAACAATGCGATTTTTTGCTGGATCATATGCTCCACTTCATATAAAGAGGTATGCGTGATAGGATCGCTATAACGAAGCGTTTCCTCCAGCTCGGCCATCTGCCGGTCTAACGAATGAATGTTCTCTCCTGGCATCTCACCTAGTTTCCTTCGGATTCCCCCGATCCAGGCCACCGTCTCTTTCTGAACCGCCAGATGATCACTTTCCTTTCGTTCATGAGCTCCTGCATATTTTCCCGCCAGAGCTATCAGTCCCAAAACCACCGAGAACCCCAGGAAGGTTATAAGATGAATCATAAGATACGAAGATTCAGGCAGCTTAAATAAATACCCCAGCAGAATGACCTCCAGCAAAACGGAAATGGCATAGACTCCTATAATGACGCCCGAAGCAATATAAAAAGGAGCTCCTGGCGAAGCCGCTTTTCGCCGGTGGACAACAAAACCGATAAAGACGAGAATGGCCGCCTCGGCGCATCCGAGAGCGATGCCCGATATCCAAGCATTCAGCTGAACGATCCCTCCGATCAATCCGAACAGAAGGATGGTTAAGACCGAAAGCACTGCCGCAGCCAGCCATAATCCGTTTCGACTTGTGGTTCTTGTACTCACTCTATTCCCTCACTTTCGCTTCACATCAATTTATGTCCGCACTCCATGCAAAACTTCTGACCCGGTTTGATCTCATGATGACATCCAGGACATGTTAGCGCATGGCTTGACCCGCAGTGCGGGCAAAACTTGGCTTCCGCATCCACCAGTTCACCGCATGCCCTGCAAGGCATAGGAAGCACTGCACCGCAATCCGGACATTCGACGGCACCGGCGGGGTGGTCATGGCCACATTTAGGGCATGCATGGTAAGGGTCACCGCAGTGAAGGCAAAACTTGGCATTCGGAGGCAGTGGCTGCCCGCAATCGTTGCATTGAAGGGTTCTCGTCAGTTCCTCCTCTGCCTGTACCTGAAGCGATTGTCCGCATCCCGAACAGAATCGCGCTTCTTCCGCGCTCAGTGTTCCACACTGGGTACATGCCTTTTGTTGGATATGGGGCTCATTCTTTCCTGGATCCTTCGAACCCTCAAACATTTTCCCCACGGTCTCGTACATCGGACCAACCATCCCAAGTCCCATACCCAGTCCGGTTCCCATGACCGCTGCCGGGCTGCCGGGATTCTTTGCCGCCCCCTCCAGCGTATTAAAGGTTCTTTCTTGATGATAGGTATATCCGATGATGTCCATCTCCGCTTTCTTTGCCAACGCTTCCTTGATTCGAACAGCTGCCGGGTCGTTCTCCGGTATGTTGATGGAATCCACATAGAAATTCAACAGGGTAATCCCCATTTCTTCGAATGAGGGCGCAATCGCTTCCATGATATGCTTCGATATTTCCGCTATGTAAGCATTGATCTCCACAACGCTGATTTTTTTGCGAACGATATAGGAGGATATGATTTCTGTTATATTGGACATCAGTACACCGCGATAATATTTAATCAGTGTGCTTTGGTCAAAAGTCGGCAGTGTGCCAACCATGGTCGCCAGAAACTTTCGCGGATCGCTGATCTGTACGCCGAATTGGCCGAAAGCCCGGACCGATACGATGATATTGTATTTTGGATCTTGCAGCTGGATCGGCGAGCTGGTCCCCCATTTCACGTCCAGCGAACGAAGTTTGTTCACAAACCAGACTTCTGCCGTAAAGGGAGACTTCCCGCCGAATGGAAGATTGATCACATTGGATAATATCGGTATATTCGCCGTACTCAGTGTATGCCGCCCAGCCGAGAAGGAATCCAGGGCTTGACCACCCTTATACAGAATTGCCTCCTGTGTCTCATGAACAATGAGTTGGGTCCAAGTGCCTAACTCCTGATTCGGATAACGCCAGGCGAACACATCCGGCGGTCCTTCGTATCTTACAACTTCAATAATAGCCATAGTTCTACTCTCCTTTATACACCGTTCCTTCCATCCTGATAGTCTATGGAAAAGGACTATTGTACTACCATTGTATACGATTTACCCGATATGTGGATGCAAAATTTGGAAACCTACGCGGAAAAAAGATATCTCTGAACAACTTCATAGCAGGTGCCATGAACCACAAAGCATGTTTACATTGATATCGATTCACGGGTACACAACTTCCTCTCATAAAAAAAATACCGCCCAGCCTGCTGTTAAACAGACCTTGCGGTATTTTCCTACAAACGTATTTTCTGCGCATTAATAGTAGCTGCTGCCTTCAACAAATTCAAATTCGAAATCACCAATTCGTACAATGGTGCCTTCTGTCGCGCCTCGTTTCCGAAGCTCTTCATCGACGCCCATATGACGCATCGTTCTTGCAAGCTTCAGAATGGCATCATGCGAATTCATCTGCATCCGTTTCAGCATCCGCTCAATTCGCTCGCTATGCACCACATACATCTCATTATCCCTAGTAACGGTGAAGGAGTTGTCGTTCTGCGCTTTGAATTTATAAACCTTGCGCTCGGAAACCTCGGATACTTCTTCAATGGCCGGCTCGTCCGGAATGCTCTCCAGCACATCGATCGTGCGGTAAAGAAGTTCCTGAATACCCTGACGGGTCAGCGAGGAGATTGGCATGACCTCGATGTCCGGACGAATCTCTTTCAGTTTCTCTTTGAAAGCCGCTAAATACTCTTCGGCCTCCGGCATATCCATTTTATTAGCGGCTACGATTTGCGGCCGTTCGACCAGAACCGGGTTGTAGAGCCTGATTTCATCATTGATTTTTTCCCAGTCCTCAAACGGATCCCTTCCTTCCGTGCCTGCCATATCCACGACATGGACAATGACACGTGTTCTTTCCACGTGCCGGAGGAATTCGTGACCAAGTCCTACGCCTTCATGAGCACCCTCAATCAAACCAGGCAGGTCAGCCATGACAAAATTGCGACCGTCTCCAACCTCAACAACTCCCAAATTCGGCGTTATGGTCGTAAAGTGGTATGCGCCGATTTTGGGCTGAGCCGCAGATACGACGGACAACAAGGTTGACTTGCCTACACTTGGGAACCCGACGAGACCTACATCAGCCATCACTTTAAGTTCCATGGTTACGTAACGCTCTTCGCCTTCCTCGCCGTTCTCGGCAAGCTCAGGTGCCGGATTGTTCGGGGTAGCAAAGCGGATATTTCCTCGCCCTCCACGGCCTCCTCTGGCAACAACTACCTGTTGACCGTGACGGGTCAAATCGCCAATCACCTCACCGGTATCGTCATCCGTTAAGATGGTACCCGGCGGGATACGGACAATCATGCTATCCGCATTGGCACCATGCTGACTTTTATTGCGGCCTTTTTCCCCGCGCTTGGCCTTGAAATGCTTCTGGTAACGGAAATCCATCAACGTCCGCAGTCCTTCGTCCACCCGGAAAATCACGTCGCCGCCCTTACCGCCGTCGCCGCCGGCAGGACCGCCTTCAGGAACGTATTTCTCTCGACGGAACGCAATGAGACCATCACCGCCGTCTCCGCCTTTTACATATACTTTTGCCTTATCTACAAACATGAAATCACCTTCCTCAAGTCACAAACGGCAAATACAAACGATACGAGGCCTCCCCCGGATCCGTTTGTTCTACCCGAATGCCTCTGCCTTTTACGGATTGTTCAATCTGAAGCTTCAAGCTGTCCGGGTCTCCAAAGGATCCTTCTCCTTGTGCCCATACCATCAGCTCTTGTTCTTGCTGCATAAATGTTAATGTTAACTGCCGGGTATCCCCCCAAGACGCTTTTCCGCTCAATTGAAAAGCTCTCACCGTTTGAATGATAGCTTCGGTAAAAGACTCCGCCGTTTGTGGCGATACTTTGTCTTCCAGTTGCACCTGGTCCACAACTTCAACGTCGAGCTGCAGATTATTGCTGTACGTACGGTATGAATGTAAATAAAAAACCAGCGAAGGAATGCCCAGCTTAGAGATTCTGCTTTCCGTCGCCATCCTGTCCTTTATTCTTTCCACAGAACCCGCTGTTTTATCAAGCTTTCCAAGTTGAATGTAGCCGTACAAAATTTGAAGCTCATTCATCCAATCATGACGATGGTGATTCAGCATCTGAATCGCCGTCTGCTCCACATTCCGAATGATGGCTTGCTGCCTACGCTCCTCCGATTTCCGGACAAGCCAAGCTCCGCAGGCAGACGCAGCGATAGCCCAAACCGTTAACACTGCTCCTGCAGCCAAAGTCGGTTTCCATACCATCCATGCCACGGGTATTACGGAGGTTAACCCCGCCCCAGCTGCTATCCATTTCCAGGATTTCATCGCTTCTCCTCGTCTTTCAACAGCAATTGGTTACATTCACCAAATCCCAGTATATCATAGACCTTCAGGACGGTTCATCCCCTGGATGATGATCTTTGCGTTATTTACAAAAAAAGAAGCCCCGGCAACGATGCCGAAAGGCTTCCTCTGTATGCAGCATAAGAAACAATTAAGCTTCTACTGCAGCCGCTACTGGAGCGACATCAACCGGGTAGACGCTCACTTTCTTGCGATCACGACCCCAACGTTCAAATTTCACAACGCCGTCAACTTTCGCAAACAAAGTATCGTCTTTACCGATACCTACGTTCGTGCCTGGATGAATTTTCGTTCCGCGTTGGCGAACCAAGATGCTGCCGCCAGTCACTGCTTGACCGTCTGCACGTTTCACACCAAGACGTTTCGATTCGCTATCGCGACCGTTCTTTGTGGAACCTACACCTTTTTTCGATGCGAATAACTGAAGATCCAATTTCAACATGTTGTCTACCTCCTTCTTCAAGTAGTCAATTCCTGTATTCTTATATACTTGCCGTATGAATCGGCAATTCCCTGTAACATAACAACCATGGATTCGAGAAGCAGTTGAACTTGTCCCGAGACGGAGTCGTTTGCCGTCGGCGGAAGATTCGCACTAAGAAAGCCGCCCTTCATCTGGGTCTCCATAACAGTTCCGGTTAACGCTTCAATGGAATTGACCGTTCCCACTGTAATGCTGGAAACTCCAGCACATACAATATCTTCTCCAGGATCGGCATATCCCGCGTGCCCCGTTACCTTAAAGCTATGGATCCGTCCATCACTCCCGCGCAGTACTTGTACAGTAATCAATTACCGCACCTACTTACGCTTGGATTTTCTCGATGGTTACTTTAGTGTAAGGTTGACGATGACCTTGCTTCTTGTGGTAGTTCTTCTTCGGCTTGTATTTGTATACAACGACCTTACGGCCTTTACCGTGCTTCTCTACCTTTGCAGTTACAGTCGCACCGGAAACAACCGGCGTACCTGTTACCAACCCGTCCTCTTTGGATACGGCCAGTACACGGTCGAAAGTCACGCTCTCGCCGTCACCTGCAGTCAGCTTCTCGATGAACAATACGTCGCCCTCTTGAACTTTGTATTGTTTACCACCTGTTTCGATAATAGCGTACATTTGCTTGCACCTCCCTATGTCTCAGACTCGCCTAGTATAAGGTGTCCGTCCTAAGCAGGAACGTCCTTGCTAACCCAACCGGAGCGGTTACAGCATGTGCAGCAAACCATCACTAGACACATACCCAATGATAATATCATATTCCATGTTCACCGTCAACATCATTGTTCGATGACAACGCCTCTGCCCCCGCAAGCCCCGCAAGGCTTGGCAAACGGGAGCGAAGAGCTTTCCCTGGCTTTTTTGCGGGTCATTTCCAGCAGTCCCAGCTTGGTCCAGCCCACCACAAAGCTCTTGGTGCGGTCCTTGCGCATTACAGCCTCCATGGCAGAAACAACCTGCTCCCGGTGCTCTTCACGATCCATATCGATGAAATCAACGATGATAATGCCTCCGATATCCCAGAGCCGCAAAATTCTTGCAATCTGCTGCGCCGCCAGAAGATTCGTCTTCAGCACCGTCTCCTCGAAATTATCACCACCGATATATTTGGCTGTGTTGACATCCATGATGGTCATGGCTTCCGTCTGATCAACAACGATGGTCACACCTTCCGGAAGCGTGATTTTCCTTGCAAAGCCGGCTCTCATCTGCTCGTCCAACCCGTAAGCTTGAAAAATCGGACTTCCTTCCGAGTAATATGTAACCTTAGGCTCCATACCGGGGACGGTTTCCTTCAGATAGCTTTTGGTCTCTTCGCCTTTAAGCTTGCTGTCGATCACAAGTTCGTCATGAAGCGGATCAAAGGCATCGCGGAGAAAACGCTGCAGCAGACCTAAATCGCGATGAAGCAGCGCCGGAGCAGAAGAAAACTCGGCCTTGTCGAGAATTCGCGCCCACTCTTTTCGCAGATACTCAAGATCTCCCTTAAGGAATTCCAGAGGCTCGTCCTCCGATACCGTTCGGATAATGATCCCCTCTTCATCCGTGCGAAGCTGTTCGCCGATACTCTTCAGCCTTGCTCTCTCCGCATCGCGTCCAATTTTCTTGGAGACGGCAACGTAATCCGCAGTCGGCATGTACACCATGCATCTGCCAGGCAGCGAAAAATGGGTAGTGACCCGCGCCCCCTTGCCGCCTCTCGGTTCCTTCATCACCTGCACGATCAATTCCTGGCCTACCGTTAGCAGCTCCGAGATGGACGGCTTCTGTTTGGGCTGCTTCTCTAAATGAGGATGGAGCACATCATCAATATATAAAAATGCATTCTTTTTCAGCCCGATATCTACAAAAGCCGCCTGCATCCCCGGCAGCACATTTACGACCCTGCCCTTATAAAAACTGCCGACTACACTTTGCTCACGACTCCGCTCAACGGCGAATTCCGCTAACCTCCCATCTTCGATGAGGGCCATCTGAATGGTCTCATGTTCACAATGAACTATCATTTGCCTCATGGCTTCACCCCTCAAATGGAAGACGATATTCTATTTTTTATCCTAACACAATCCCAGATGATTTGAATGGATAAAGAATCATGGCCCGCCCTGCGTCTTCCTCATGATGTTTACGATTTACGCATACCAGGGCGGACCATTTGATGCAAAATAAGAAGAAATCACATGCTGCTCCGGAACAACGGCAAGCAGGCTGCCTCGTCCGCTCATGACATAAATCAGATGATACTTCTCTCGTTTAAATAGACGCATAATATCATCCAAAGGTTTCGAAGAATCTGCAACGATTGGCTGCGCAGGACCGAGTCCATCCAAATTTCGTCCATAAATCTCGCTCCGATTGACCAAAAATCTTAAAAACCGGTAATGCACATTCCGATAGTCTTCAAAATTGGAATACGCTAAAAAGAGGCCGATCATCAGCACATTTAAACGGATACCGCCGCCGGAAAATAACGGCTGCAAGCCATATCCGATCATGATCAAGCTGCACAAAATGCCAGCGCGGGAAGCCCACAGCAAGGTCGCATGATATGGGGCGAGCAAGCTGATGACCGCTTGCAGCACTTTGCCCCCGTCCAGCGGAAGAATCGGAAGTAGGTTAAACAGCGCGATGATGAGATTCCCCTGAACGATATAAGACAACAGCTGCTCGTCTCCCCACCCCGCCCATCTGCACATCAGGGTAATTCCAATCATGATGACATTTTGCAGCGGACCCGCAAGCGCAATGATGATTTCCTTCATTGCAGTCATCCTGCCGTCATCTTCAATGACAGCAACGCCGCCGAAGGGCAGCATCTGAATGGCTCGTACCTTGAACCCCATCGCTGCCGCTGCGGCGGCGTGTCCCAATTCATGAATAAACACGATAATAAACAGGGTCAGCAATTCCAAAAAACGACCGGTGAATACGGAGGCCAGCATGACAATAACAAAGAGAGGATGCAGCGACAATACCGTTCCCTTAAACTTAATCAAACGGAATCACTTCCGCCGGATCGATACCTCGATCCCCCTCTTTCAGTTCGAAATAAAGGGAGGGCGGGCTGCCTGAGCTTGAAGACGCCAATGTGCCGACAATATCTCCACCTTGAACCCAATCGTTTACCTTAAGTCCCGTTTCTGCAAGCCTGCTGTATATCGCCTTTCTCTCTCCTGTATGCTGTATGAGAATGGAGATCCCATTCTCGGGATGTTCTTTAACCTCAAGCACGCGTCCGGTCTCTATACTCTTAACCGCCCGGTCCGCTAAAGAACCCCCTCCGGCTTCCAAAACGATGCCCTTCAGATCCACGGCAAAGGATTGGACCATCTTTCCGGAAAGCGGAGGAACTAAAGAAGTCCCGGCATTCACCTTCGTCGAGTGCTCGTCGGTTTGTCCAAAAATCGGAATGAAGGAAGGCGCGCTTCCAAAATGCTCCTCGTACCATACCTGGGCAGCCTGGAAATCCATCTCATGGCTCAGCCCCTCAACGATAAAAGCTTGCGTACGAAGAGCCCACGGCTGCTGAAACGAAAATACCCCCCATGCCAATCCAAACACCAGCGCACTGACGATGATACGGCGCACTAAGCCCGACAGAAACGAAGCTTTTCTTGGCGGTTCCTCTGGATCACCGGGTTCCGGCGCACCATACCAACCGCGGTGCCTTTGCTTCCAAAGCCGCTCGGGATCCGGTTCGCTCTCTGCAAGAAGCGGGGATGAATTCGACCTGTGCTCCTGAATAAAGCCTGTCTTGTGAAGACTGGGATGGGCAGGCTTTTTCTCGGGAACGGGCCCCCATGGCGACTTATCATGCAGCGCCGGTGACGATTCCCCTTCCAGCAGCTCGCGAATGCGGGCTTCTCTTCGGTTCTTAACTGAAGTTTTGATGTCCATTGTTCTTTCCCCCTTGGGGCTTGTTTTCTTACTCTATCCTATGAGGAGATGAAAGATATTTAGAACAAGCCCTATTGAAGAGGACAACAGAATGTATGCACATCAGAACAGCGTAGATGAAGCAAACAAAAAAACCGATGCCTCCCGGCACCGGTTCGTGTTAAAAGCCTTTAACCCATTCCAAAAAACTTTTTGAATTTGGTGAACATTCCTTTTTTCTGATGGATTTGCATCAGCGGAACGGTATCACCTAGGATACGCCGGGCGATGTTTCTATAGGCGATGGCTGCCTGAGAGTCCGGATTCATCACCGTAGGCTCCCCGATGTTGGCCGCTTTAATGACCATTTCGTCATCTGGCACGATACCAATCAGATCAATATTCAGCACCTGCAGCACATCTTCAATCTCCAGCATGTCGCCGGATTTCACCATGTTCGGACGGATCCGGTTAACTACGAGCTTCGGAGACTCTACATGAGAGCTCTCCAGCAAGCCGATAACCCGATCCGCATCCCGCACGGCCGCATTCTCAGGCGTCGTAACCACGATCGCTTTATCCGCACCGGCAATGGCATTCTTAAATCCTTGCTCGATTCCAGCCGGGCAATCGATAATGACGTATTCGAATTCCTTTTTCAATTCAAGTACAATATCCTTCACCTGATCCGGAGAAACGGCATTCTTATCTTTGGTCTGGGCTGCAGGAAGCATATACAGCTCATCGAAGCGCTTGTCCTTGATCAGCGCCTGGTTAAGTCGGCATCGCCCTTCTGCAACGTCGCACAAATCGTATATAATCCGGTTTTCCAGGCCCATCACGACATCCAAATTACGAAGACCGATGTCCGTATCAACCAGACACACTTTTTTTCCGAGCAGTGCCAAAGCTGTGCCGATGTTCGCCGATGTCGTCGTTTTACCGACTCCGCCTTTACCTGAAGTTACGACGATTGCCTCTCCCATGTTCTACACCCCTTTAAACACATTAAAATCCCGACCCAAACGTGAGATGTTGCTGATCTTATCGATCTCCATGCTACCGTCCTTCAAATACGCAAACTCCATGACCGTTTCCCTCGTCTCCCATTCATCCGGCGGTCTGCTGATCATCTGGGAGATACGGAGCTGGGTAGGAGCAAAATACGAAGCCGCTATAATCGCTTCCTCGTTGCCCTCTACACCGGCATGCGCGGTTCCGCGCAGAGCTCCCAGTATGTAGATATCACCGGTGCACGTTATGGTTCCGCCGGGATTCACATCGCCGAGGAACAAGAGATCGCCGTCATGATGCAGTACCTGTCCGGAACGCACCATCCCTGTCTTAAGCGTAAGCTTCTCCTCTGGTATGAGCTCCGACTCAAGCGGCGGGGATTCCACATTACGTATCAACAGATTGCCCTTTTGCTTCAATATGTCAAGAATCGTCTGCTTCTCTTCTTCGGAAATTTTCCGGGAACCCAGCTTCACATCCACATGAATGATAGGTCCGGTCAAAATATTCTGATGACTGTGCTCCAGCTTATAGCGCAGCTCGCCGAGCAGCTCCTCCAGCTCACACTGGTCATCAAGCAGGAATACCAGGCCATCTTTGATGCCCTTAATCGTTACATGATTGGATTTTACAGCCATAAGCCTGTCCCTCCCATCCCTATACATTTCGCGCTCAAACCTTCAAGTTCCTGCTAGTCTAGTAAAATGTCATAATGGAGGGTTCAGGATGCCTTCCTTCTCTGATTCTTCGTAACCAACTCAATCTGCTTGCGAAGAGGAACGTAAATCGCCAGAGCAAAGGCAAAATGAACAAGGAGATTGGGTAGCATATGATGAAGCAGCGACCAATTATAAGAAGTCGGATTGAGTCGAAACACCTTATATATGCCAAAAAGCGTACTGTCAAACAACAAGCTCCCCAGTATGACAATGGTCATCATCATGGGCAGCGGCGCCCGCGGGGACTTGAATACAAGTCCCACCAGATATGCGGATACGCCCATAGCAAACGAATAAGTGCCAATCATCTCGCCGTAATACACGATATCGTGAAGCATGCCGAATAGGAGTCCGAGCACCAGCCCCGTGTGGCGATGGTAATAAATCGATACAAAAAACAAGCAAACCAACACGAAATTAGGATAAATCTGAAGCTGCAGCGAGCTTGGCGTTAACCAGAAAACCACCGTACCCTGCAGGATAAACAGCACGAACAGCAGCAGAACCAGAACTTGTTTACGCGCCATCTTATTCCGGCTCCTCAGGCGTAAAGACAACGATCAGATACTTCCAGTCGTCAAACTTGGCCGCCGGCTCGATCGTAGCCGTTCTGCTTTGACCATATTGGCTGGTCTGAACGCTGAGGACCTTACCGATGATCATGCCCTGCGGTATAACGCCTCCTCGACCGGATGAAATGATCTTATCGCCTTTCTTGATTGGATCATCTTCCGAAATCCGCGTCATGAGCAGCGTGTTGGTCTTCTCATCGTAGCTCTCGACCACACCGAATGTTTTATCCTCTTTGCCGATGGCCGTTACCGAAATCGGCTGCGGATTCGGATCCTGGGCGTCCATTGTTGTCAACAGCTTCACCGTTGAGGTGAAATTGCTGACGTTGCTAATGATGCCGACCATGCCGTCCACTGTCGTGACAGACATTCTGGGGCGAACCCCATCGCGCGCGCCCAGATCGATAACAAGTGTCCGGTTATTGGGATCCGAATTAACACTTAGCACCTGGGCAGTACGGTATTCGTATTTGTAACGTTCCTTCTGGTTCTTAGTAAATCCAAGTACATCTTCAAGTTCTTCGTAATTAGCTTTCATCGTATTGTAATTAGCACTCTCTCGGGAATATTGGGCCACGGCTCTCCGCAGCTCCTCATTCTCTTCATAGATTGCCTTCATGTTCCGCACATCTTCAAAGAAACCCGCTATATAGGCAGCGGGCTTATAAAACACACTTTGCACAAAACCGACCGTATCCTTGACGAATTTTTCAGGCCAAGATAAAGAAGCTCTCGGGCCGAGCGTAAACCCCATAATAGCGATAAACGCTACCAGCCCGATGAGCATAATAAACAAACGCTTATTGCCTAGCAGCTTAAACAGTTGCAACACCCTCTAACTTACTGTTTTCTCTCCCAACATTAGGGGTTTACACTTCTATTCGGTTTCTACCGTTTAGAACGGACGGCAGAGCTGCTCCGGGATTTAAACAAGTGAATGTTCTCGAGCGCTTTACCTGTGCCAATGGCCACGCAATCCAGCGGATTCTCTGCAACGATCACCGGCATGCCGGTCTCTTCGGCGAGCAGCTTGTCCAGGTTGCGAAGCAATGCGCCGCCTCCCGTAAGCACGATGCCCCGGTCCATAATATCCGCAGCAAGCTCCGGAGGACATTTCTCAAGGGTAACCTTAACAGCTTCAACAATAGCGTTAATGGTATCTGCCAACGCTTCGCTAATCTCATCCGAAGTAATGGTAATCGTCTTCGGCAGACCCGTCACCAAATCACGGCCGCGAATTTCCATCGTTTCCACGGTCTCCAGCGGCATGGCGGAACCGACTTCCATCTTGAGCAGCTCGGATGTGCGCTCACCGATCATCAAATTATATTGACGTTTGATATAGGAGATAATAGACTCATCCATCTCATCGCCTGCAACGCGTACAGAGCGGCTGGTTACAATACCGCCAAGCGAAATGACCGCAACCTCGGTCGTACCTCCGCCGATGTCAACGACCATGCTGCCCGTAGGTTCCCACACAGGCAAATCGGCACCGATTGCAGCTGCAAAAGGCTCCTCGATCGTGTAAGCTTCGCGTGCTCCCGCTTGCTTGGTAGCATCTTCCACCGCACGCTGCTCTACCGCCGTAATGCCGGAAGGCACGCATACCATCACGTTCGGATGACGGGGGAATATGGAACGCTGCTTCTGTGCCTGACGAATAAAGTATTTAATCATCGTAGCCGTTGTATCAAAATCAGCGATGACGCCGTCTTTCATCGGACGAATGGCACGAATGTTCCCTGGTGTGCGTCCAATCATTTTCTTAGCCGATTCTCCAACGGCTTCAATGCTCTTCGTATCTGTACGCAGAGCAACCACTGAAGGTTCTCTTACGACAATTCCTTTCCCACGAACATAAACCAGCGTATTTGCCGTCCCCAAATCGATTCCCAAATCTTTCGTAAAACCACCAAACATGATGTATCTCCCTTTCTTCGTCAATCTGAACTATTATATTACATCAAGCCCCGTTCCTTCAAACTTACAAACGATCCGTCCCCAATGATCAGATGATCCAGTACGTCGATCCCGACAATCTGTCCTGCCTCCACTAAGCGTGCAGTCAGCGATATGTCTTCCGGGCTGGGCGTCGGATCTCCGCTAGGATGGTTATGTGCGCACACCAGGGATGCACTGCTGCATTTGATGGCCGCTCTGAACACCTCGCGGGGATGAACGATGGAAGCATTAAGGCTTCCCATCGATAACGTTTCCTGGGCAATGACATGATTTTTCGTATTTAAAAATACACAGACAAAATGCTCTTTCTGTAAATAGCGCATCTGTTCACTGAGCAGTTCTGCCGCGTCATGAGGACTGCGAATAATAACCGGCTCTACATGTCTCGATGCGGCCAAGCGCCGTCCAAGCTCGATGCCAGCCTTCAGCTGAACAGCCTTAGCGGTTCCAATTCCTTTGATTTGCGTAATTTCCTCAATGCTAAGATCAACGAGCTGCCGGATACCGCCTGCTTCCCCCAGCAGCCGCTGGGCTATATGTACGGCAGATTCCTGGCGGGTTCCGGTCCGAAGCAATATCGCCAGCAATTCTGCATGGCTTAAAGCGCTCGCCCCATATTGCATCATGCGCTCTCTTGGTCGTTCATCATGGGGGATGTCGCGCAGCAATAGCGTTGGCGACTCCATATATTCCCCTCTTTTCTAAGATTTAAATCAGCAGGTCACCGAAACTTCAGGATACCCCTACATTTCGAATGCCGTTGTTCTATATCTATGAATCGGTGAGTACATCCATCCCCATTTCAGACAGCATGTCCGACAGCAGAGAAAGCGGCAGGCCGACAACGTTAAAATAGTCGCCTTCGATTCCTTCCACGATGGTTGCACCCAAGCCTTGAATCGCATACGAGCCCGCTTTGTCAGCAGGTTCCCCGCTCTTTACATAAGCCGCGATCGCGTTATCACTTAACGATTTCATCTTTACGGTTGTCACACGGTGAGCGACCTTGGTACGACCAGATTCCCGATCGACACAAGCCACGCCCGTGTACACGAGGTGAGCCCGTCCTTGAAGCATGGACAACATCCTTGCCGCGTCGGCTTGATCCTTCGGTTTCCCGAGGACAAGATCATCGACAACTACAATCGTGTCGCTTCCCACAATGATACCATCTCCCGGATCATCCGTCAGCTTTCGGAGAACCGCTTCCGCTTTACGTAGTGCCAGTGACTCCACAATTCGCTCTGGCGACCACCCAGGCGGGGTGTCCTCGTCAGCTTCACTAGGCATAATCTCAAATGGGATACGAAGGGAGGCAATCAATTCCTGACGCCGAGGAGAGGTGGAGGCCAATATGATACGGCGGTTTCTCTTCTCATTCAAGGGGGATAATCTCCTTTGTCATGTCTTAGAGCCTGCGGTATAACCAGAGCGCTGCTATAATGCCAAGCAGACTGAGCAGGCAAAAGTTAAGTTCAAGGTTAATGTCATAACGAATAATGTCAAAATCAGCGCTAGGCGACCACTTAATCGGTGTAGATGACGTTAAAAACGACAAAGCCTTAACTGGTTGAAGCGCCTTGGCCAGCCATGTTCCCGTCAGCCACCCCAGCAGCAAAAACAAGATGAGCATTCCTTTGTTTTTCTTCATGCATCCTCTTCCCTCGCCATATTTTGACACCCTAATTATTATACGGTGAATCGATAAGCAATACAAACAGAAATCCGGCAGGGGGAACTATTTCCAGTTCCGAGCCGGATTTGACGTAAATTTGAATTTATAGGCCATCCAGGAGTTTCTTTTGGCCCATGACATAGTTCATCATGCCCGTTTGAATCTCCCACAAATGCCCCTTGGATTGATTTTTGTTATATTCGGAGAGCGCTGTGATCGAACTGTTCATGGATTGCTCCATCGCCGGCAGCACAGCCCCGGTCTCCGGACCCAAGCCGGCGGACAGCAGCTTCATCGATTGGATCCACTGCTGGTGCAGATTTGTAATTGCAGTCATACTCTCTGACGCCACCGCGTCCGCCTCCTGCTTCCCCAACAGCGATGCCGATAGCGTACTCAACTCGGACACGAGCTCTCCGCTTATCGTGAAATAGTCCGTCAGCGTCTGCTTCTCGCTCGCAAAGGCAGCTGATTCTATATTGGGCAGCGCGATTTCTCTCACGTATAATTCGACGCCTTCGGCTTTAAGCTGATTGCTGAGCAGCTTGGCCTGCTCACGGTCTGGAGATATGCCCGCATAAACACGGTTCTCCTCATCCAAATCTCCCCCAGCCGCAATACCGGACTGCAGCAGTTCCCCTTTCGCCTGCTCTGCCCGTTCCGGTGTGCTGAACACACCGTACTGAAGCATATAGAAGGTTTGACCCGGAATGTGTACTGCCGATTCAGTTGAACCGGGTGCGAGTGATGCCCCCGTTCCCCCGGAGGAGTCAGCCGGTGCTTGATGAACTGCGTCATTGCTTTCAAGCTGCCCCGATGCCGTATCCTCACCTGCATTGCCGCCGTTAAACATGGACAGCAACATATATCCAAACAGCAAACCCGTAACAACAGCCGCGGTCACGGATACAGCCATTTTCCAGAAGGAGGTAGGCTTGGGCGAGCGATAATAACCGTAATCATCGGCAGGTGACTCGTATAGATCCTTCTCGGGTCCGAAATCCCAATTCGAATCGTTTGCGCCGGGGCCCACTCTTCCGGAATACGCGTCATCATGAAGATCGTAGAGATCCTCAACCTCACGCATGTCGTCATATGTATCGACAGGATCAGACCCGTTACCGAACGCCCCGCCCTCGACGTGATCCAGACGTCTTCTTTCCTCAGCTAATCGCCCCTTGGACCGGGTATGACGCGAGGATCTCCATTCTTGTCCGTTCACATCCCGAGTGTCCTCCTCCCGGAGCGGCGGGACAACGCGCAGATGATCATGCTGCATGCTGCTCCTATGTTCGAACGAATTGCCCGCATCGGTAAACCGATCAGTCGTTGTGTCAAACTCGTCGAATATGCGATGACGGTCATCAACTTGATCATTGCGCCTTGCGGGAACTTCGTGATAGGAATCCCGTTCCTCACGCTTATGATCCTTGTAGCTGTCCTTCGGTGGATCCTGATCGAAACGAATCGTCATCCGTGCTTTATTCATATCCACACACCTCACTTGTCCTTCTACACCTAGCTATATGATCAAGCTTGGCAACTTATGAGTGTGCGTAAAACAAAACAAACAGGCTGATCAAGAAGGTATCTTGATCAGCCCGTGTTCTTCTTATCGAACCGCTGCTTTGCCTCCGTTCGAAGACAAAGCCCATGCAATCCCCTGCTGCAGCGAAGCAGCAAAGCATGCTTGCAATCCATTTACTTCTTGCCTTTAATAGACTCCGCTAAAGCAGCGCCGACCTTCCAAATATCGCCCGCACCCATCGTCAGAACCAGATCGCCTTCTTTTACGCGACCTTTGAGATCGCTCAGGACATCTTCCTTGGTAGGCAAATAGCGGGCACCGGCATTGCTGTTCTGGACAATCAGCTCCACCAGCTTACCGGAACTGATACCCTCGATCTGCTTCTCGCCGGCAGGAGAATAAATATCGGTGATGATCACCTCGTCCGCTTCCCCGAATGCGCGGCTAAACGCATCCAGAAGGAAAAAGGTCCTCGAATACCGCTGCGGCTGGAATACGGCGATAATCCGTTTGCCCGTAGCTTTGGCGGCACTGATCGTAGCCTCGATCTCCGTCGGATGATGCGCATAGTCGTCAATCACCAGAATGCCTTCAGCTTCGCCCAGCACCTGGAAGCGGCGCTTAGCTCCGTTGAACTTGACGATGGCCTCTACAATCGCTTCGAACGAGATTCCGCCTTTCATGCAGCATATCACCGTAGCCATGGCGTTGTAGACATTGTGTTTACCCGGTACGGACAATTCCACGGTACCCAGCTCCATGCCGTTATGAAGCATCGTGAAGCTGACGTGACGATCGCCGAGCACCAGATTCGTTGCCGTATACTCTGCATCCGCATGAATGCCGTATGTGGTCACATTGCATTTTAGGTCAGGCAAAATTGCCTGAATGTTGTTATCGTCCGCGCAAACCACGGCCGTACCGTCTGCCTTGATCTGGCTGAGGAATTGTACATAGGCTGCCTTGAGACGATTGAAATCTCCCTCGTAATTCTCCAGATGATCGGCCTCAATATTCAGAACAACGCCGAGCCAAGGGTGGTACTGAAGGAATGAACCGTCGCTCTCGTCCGCTTCGGCCACCACGTGCTCGCCTTCACCGGCTTTGGCATTCGTGCCCACGTTCATGATTTCTCCGCCGATAATAAATGTCGGATCGACTCCGCATTCTTCCATTACGAGCGCAATCATCGATGAAGTGGTTGTCTTACCATGCGCACCCGCTACGGCGACCCCTTTGCGTTGGTTCAGTAGACGCGCCAGCATCTGCGCACGGTGAAGGACAGGAATGTTCAGCTTCTCTGCTTCGACCCGCTCCACGTTGTCTTGGGACAATGCCGTCGAGTAAACCACAAGGTCCGCCCCCTGGACTTGCTCGGCGGTATGTCCAATGTATATTTTGGCGCCTTTGGCCGCCAGCTTTTCTGTCAATTCTTGCGATGCCACGTCAGAACCCGTGACTTTATAACCCATCTCCAGCATAACTCTTGCAATGGCGCTCATCCCGTAGCCGCCAATTCCTATAAAATGAACATGTTCCGATGTATTCAACAGATATCACCAACCTTTTTCAGAATCGGAAAGGCCCAGGAGGTTGGAACGCACGTCGGCAATCAGGTACAACGTGCCCGACACCACCCCAAGATCCTCCGCTTCCGTCCGTGACTTCAACTCTTCAAGTGCGTTTTTCCAATTTGGTTCTATGATGATTTGCAGTGTATGTTTGGCGTATTTCTCCCTTACCTGCTCTACGATGTCACCAAGCGCCTTGGCGTCCAGTTTCTTCCGGAAATCCGGTTCAGTCAGGATAAGCGTATCCACTATTGGCAGTATATGCTGCAAATACGATTCATGATGCTTATTTGCCAGCATTCCCATCATTAAGTTCAGTTTTCGATACTTATAGATCTGCGGTAAGCTTTTAGCCAAGGTTTCAGCCCCTTCGGGGTTGTGCGCACCATCGAGAACAATCCGCGGGGACGACTGCACTTGTTCCAGTCTTCCCGCCCAGAAAGTATCCTTAAACCCTCTACGCAATTCTTCATCATCCACGATGAAAGCCATATACTGGCGAAGCACTTCCAGCGTCATCATCGCAAGCGCGGCATTAGCGCATTGGTGCTCACCCTGCATCGAGATGTCCAGATCCATGTCCCGGAACGGGCCCTTAAAACGAAAAGTCTGGCTTTCTTCGTTCCCACGCAGCCGCTCATAAGAGAACTGTTCATCTACGAGATACAGACTTGTACGGTTTTTGACTACCGTTTGTTTCAGAACATCGACTGCCTCCGGCTGAGTTACCGTGCTCACCACAGGAACTCCTGGCTTGATAATGCCAGCCTTTTCCCTGGCGATCTCCTGAATGGTATCACCCAGGACGTCGGTATGGTCCATTCCGATATTCGTGATCACCGAAATGATGGGATGAACGATATTGGTCACGTCCAGACGACCGCCAAGTCCCGTCTCCCATACCACCACGTCCGGATAAGATACCTCGGCGTAATACAGTATCGCAAGGGCGGTGGACACCTCAAACATGGTGAGCGATCCGAGCCCGGAGCCCGCAATTTCGGCTACAAGCGGTTCTAAGCGATTAGCGAGTTCAAGCAGCGTCTCTTCCGGTATGTCCTCGCCGTTATACTGAAACCGATTGGTAAACTTCGTAATATAGGGGGACGTGTAGGTGCCAACCGTGAAGCCCCCTTGAAGCAGAACCTTCGTTAAAAAAGCGCATGTGGAGCCTTTTCCATTCGTTCCGGCCACGTGAATAAATTTTAATCGCCGCTCCGGATGGCCGAGCAGCTCCATCAATCGCTGTATTCTATCCATGCCCGGGCGGATTCCAAATGGAATCAACCCGTTGATCCAAGCTACCGCTTCCTCATAGGTATGGAACGGAGCTGCCACTGCAGCTGCCGAATGATCAACCATCGTTCTCACCTTCTGGTCCAGAATCATCTTGCCCTTTAGCCTCTCAATTCTTCGATGCGCGCAATCACTTTACTGCGTTTGTCCGAGTAATCCGCTAGCTTCGCCCGTTCTTCTTCAATCACCTTTTCGGGTGCTTTCGATACGAAACCAGGATTGTTCAGCTTCTTCTCCACACGCTCGACTTCGCTGTTCAAGTGCTGAATTTCCTTCTCCAGGCGCGTGATCTCCTGAGCGATATCGATCAACCCGGCAAGCGGCAGATACATTTCAACACCTGTTACCACGGCGGTCATTGCCTTATCCGGAGCCTCAAGCGCAAGGGAGGATTGATACTCCGACGTGTTGCAGAAGCGGCGAATATAATCCGCATTGCGATCGATGATGCCGGCAATTTGCTCGCTTACCGGCTTCAACTGGAGTTCCACTTTTTTGCTCATCGGTACATTTACTTCCGCCCGGATGTTACGTACAGCACGGATAACATCCATCAGCAGGTTCATTTCGGTAACGGCTTCCGCATTCTCGAATGCCTCATCATAGGCCGGCCATGAAGCCAGCATCACCGTCTCGCCTTCATGCGGCAAATGCTGCCAGATCTCTTCAGATATGAACGGCATGAACGGGTGGATCAAGCGCATCGTGCGGTCCAGCACATAGGCAAGCACCGACTGCGTCTTTTTCTTAGCGGCTTGATCCTCGCCGTACAGAGACAGCTTAGCAAATTCAATATACCAGTCACACAGATCATCCCAGATGAAATTGTAGAGCAGTCGACCGGTTTCGCCAAATTCGTAGGCATCAATTAGACGCGTAATGTCCCGGGAAGTTTCGTTCAAACGATGCAAAATCCAACGGTCGGCCGTTCCCAGTTCTCCGGAAATGTCGATATCCGCCGCAGCGAAGCCCTCCAGGTTCATGAGCGCAAAACGTGACGCGTTCCAGATCTTGTTCGCGAAGTTACGCGCTTGTTCCACACGTTCCCAGCGGAATCGAAGATCCTGACCCGGCGTACTGCCAGTCGATATCATATAACGCATGGCATCTGCGCCATACTGTTCAATAACCTCGAGCGGATCGATGCCGTTGCCGAGCGACTTGGACATCTTGCGGCCTTCGCTATCCCGAACCAGACCATGGATAAGCGTATCTTTGAACGGCATTTGATCCGTAAATTCAAGCCCTTGGAAAATCATCCGCGAAACCCAGAACGGAATAATATCATAACCCGTTACGAGAACGCTTGTCGGATAATATCGTTTGAAATCCTCGCTGTCCAGATTCGGCCAGCCCATGGTCGAGAACGGCCACAATGCCGAGCTGAACCAGGTATCCAGCACATCCTCATCCTGTCTTAGATCGTCCTTGCCAAGCTTCGCGCGCGCTTCCTCTTCATTCATGGCAACAACCACTTCGCCCGTGGATTCGGAATACCAGGCCGGAATCCGGTGGCCCCACCATAATTGACGAGAGATGCACCAATCGCGCACATTCTCCATCCAATGCAGGTAGGTTCTCTCGAACCGGTCAGGCACGAAGTTTACGCCCTTGCCGGATTTCTGTGCAGTAACGGCTGCTTCCGCAAGCGGCTGCATCTTAACGAACCACTGCGTCGACAAATACGGCTCGACAACGGCGCCGGATCTTTCGCTATGGCCAACCTGATGAACATGATCTTCGATGCGAAGCAGCACGCCCGATTCCTTCATGTCGCTAACGATCTGCTTGCGGCATTCTGCACGATCAAGACCCTGGTACTTGCCGGCAAATTCATTCATCGTCCCGGATTCATCCATCACGGTGATTTGCGGCAGATCATGTCTCAGACCCATTTCGAAGTCATTCGGATCATGGGCCGGCGTAATTTTAACCGCTCCGCTGCCGAAATCCTTCTCCACGTACTCATCGGCAATCACCGGAATTTCGCGGCCGACAATAGGCAGGACCAATGTCTTGCCGATCATGTCTTTATAGCGCTCATCTTCCGGATGAACGGCTACCGCCGTATCGCCAAGCATGGTCTCCGGGCGGGTGGTTGCTACGGTAATGGAGCCGCTGCCGTCTTTGAGCGGGTATTGCAAGTGGTACAAATGGCCGTTGACCTCTTTGTACTCCACTTCGATATCGGACAAAGCCGTGCGAGCAGCCGGGTCCCAATTGATGATGCGTTTTCCGCGATATATAAGCCCCTTATCATAGAGCTTGACGAATACTTCCCGAACCGCTTCTGACAACCCCTCGTCGAGCGTGAAACGCTCTCTGGAGTAATCGAGGGACAGGCCGATCTTGGACCATTGGTCACGGATCGTATTCGCATATAAATCCTTCCATTCCCACACTTTCTCCAGGAATTTTTCGCGTCCCAGATCGTAGCGGGTAACGCCTTCTTCGCGAAGCTTCTGTTCAACCTTGGTTTGCGTGGCGATGCCCGCATGGTCAGACCCCGGCAGCCACAACGCATCATAACCCTGCATCCGCTTTACGCGAATCAGGATATCCTGCAGCGTAAAGTCAAGGGCATGGCCGATATGAAGCATTCCCGTAACGTTTGGTGGAGGAATAACAATCGTATACGGCTCCGCGTCGGGGCGTTTGCCAGCTTCAAAGAAGCCGCCTTCCTTCCAGTACGGATACCATTTTTGTTCGGCTGCCTTCGGATCATACGTCGTCGGCATGTCTAACTGGGATTGGTTTTGTTTTTGATCCATATTTTCGTACCTCCGATACTGTTAATCAGTTTTGCCAACCCGTAACGTTTTAGCCTCCGGGCGTGGCCATGGATATCCATGTTTGCGTGAAACAAAAAAAGCCCTTCGTCCTCAAAGGACGAAAGACTGTTCTCTCGCGGTACCACCTTTGTTTCGCGCTTATAATCATTCATGAATCGCGTCCTCCCATAAAGAACATGAAAGCCTGCAATCAAGCACGACACTTTACGCAGATAACGGCTGCGGCCGGCGAACTCTAACCAGGGTAGCGATCGATCCCTACTCTATCTCAAGTCCGCAACTCCGGGGCGACTTCGGCAAGTTGGTTCCTGCGGAATCTCACAGCGCTTGATAGCAATTCCGCTCTCTGAAGGCCATACCTTCCTACTCTTCCCGTTCAACGTTGTTCTAGCTTTAGGAATACCTGTACATATACTATTCAAATATACCGTGGTTGTTGCATATAGTCAATATTTCGAGTGTTTCCGAACGATTTAGACATCATACCTGCCGATCCAAATTAATTCCATTACGCTGTAAAAAGAAGCCCGGCTCGTCCGATTCCCCTCTTCTTCTCACCGATTCCCCGCCAAACACAAAAACAGGCCAAGGATATCCTACCTTGACCTGCTTGTTCTTATGCGATCGCTACGCTGATTATTGGGGAATGTATAATACCTGGCCTTCTTCCACATTCTGCTCGGACATGCGGTTATATAACAAGAGCTCTCGCGGCGTCAGCTGATAACGCTCGGCAATCACATCGAGTGTCTCCTCACGCTGCACAATGCACATCCGGACCTTGCGGAAAGGCGTTTCCTCACGGCGGTTACCCAGGAACAGACTTTTCCACTCCACGTCCTCGGCCGTTGCGGAGTCAACCAATTCCTCCGTTTCTTCTGCCTCGTCCCGAGCGGCTTGCTCCTGATCCTGAACCGTTCTGCTCGATTGAAGCAACGAAGAGAAGCCTACGCCCGATGCGCTGGTTGTGCTGTTGTTCTTCGTGTTGAAGGCCACCTTTAACTCCGGCTTGGTCGGAACCTCCTCGGCTTTAATGGAAACCTCTTCCGTTATATCATCCATATCCTCCGAAGGGACTTCTTCCTCAGCGAAAACCGGCTGGACTTCCTCCGTTTCCGGTGATTCCAGTACCGGCACGGCTTCCACTTCTTCGCCCTTACGCTCAATGACACCCGGAAAACCGGCTGTCGGATCTTCTTGCTCCGGCTCCGGCTGGACCGCAGCCCGTTCGAATTGCCATACACTTGGAATCGACGACTCAGCTGCCTGAGCTTCCGTCTCATTATGTAAGGCATATTCGACCGTATCCTGGGCTTCAGACGCATTGGAAATGCTTGTGGTGCCGTCTGAGTCCTGTGAATCCCGTGTTTGGTTCTCATATTGCGCCCAGGATGCGAGATACTGCTGTGTGCGCGCATCCGTCCCGGACGCTTGGGCTCTGATCTGAGCCTCGTTGAAGTAAGAAGGCGAAGTCGAGTTAGAATCTGCATGAGCTCCGCCGCCATGAAGCTGGTCGTACGGGTCGGCTGCAAACTGCTGCTCCCCGTTCGAATACAAATCAGTCGCTTCAGGAGCATGTACCACTGTGAATTCCTCATTGGCCCATACTTGGTCACGGGCTCCCGGAGCCGCCGCCTGAATTCCTTTGAGCGACAGAACCCCTGTAATGTTCAAGCTGCGCTTGGATAACAAATCCACGTCAAAATTCTCGATTTCGACCGCGATGTCATCCAATGATGATACCCGGTTCATCGGGACCGTGATTTCAACCGGGATCCAGTGTTCGAGCGGCTCCGTCTCTCCTGCTTCGGTGTCACCTTTATACAGGCCTGCAAGAAGCAGATGACCCCGAAGCGTGGCTTGGTCCTGCTGACTGATCACCTGAATATGCGGGATCAACTCCGCCTCTTCCAATTCTTCGATTCCCGGCAAATCTTCCGTTAAATTAATACGCTCGTAAATATCGAACCGCAATCCGTAGGACTGGTCAAACACGGGAATGTCCTCCTTTTTGGCATATACTATCCGTGATCTGTTATCACGGCATGAGCCTAAGTTTTGCCACTCAATTTATCTATATGCCGAAAATAGGAGAGCATGACTTTTTTGCGAATTGTGCGTGAAAGTTACAGGTTTATTCAGGATCTCGCAAATTTTCTTAACGGCCCGATGTCTCTATGATTCGCTCTCTTAACTCCATCAAATCCAGAGGCCAGGGGGCATTCACTTCAATATCCTCGCCCGAGAAAGGATGAGTGAAGAGCAGACGTTCGCCATGCAGCGCTTGGCGGGGAAACGCCCCTGGTCCTCCGTATAAGGAATCTCCCAGAAGCGGATGTCCCATATGACTTAGATGCACCCGGATCTGATGCGTCCGGCCGGTTTCCAGTCGAATTTGCAGCAGGCTGGCTTTCGGATACACCTCGGATGATAGAATATGCGTGATCGCAGCCTTCCCGGTTAATGAAACTCTCCGACGGCTTGAATGATTGCGGTCTTTGCCTATCGGCAGATCGATTCTCGTCAGATCCTGAGAGACCCTTCCTTGAACGATAGCCGCGTATATCCTGACGATCTTCTTCTCCCGCATGTCCTCGTCAAGCTTTAGCTGCGCATATTCATTCTTGGCGTACAGGACGGGACCTGTTGTATCCTTATCCAACCGATGAATATGCCGGACTGCCGTATGGATGCCTTCGGCTTCGTAATATCCGGCAACCACATGATTCAGGGTCGTCTCGCGGCTCTCGTTGTCCGGATGGACCTCCATTCCGGCCGGTTTGTTCACGACCAGGCAGAAATCGTCCTCATACAATACATCAAGCTCCTGCCATCTCGGTTCGATACCGTAATCCCGGTAAGGAAAAAGGACCAGCCGAAGCCGATCCCCTCTCCATTGTATCCCCTGTTCATGACGAAGCTTACGATACAGCTTCTCGGGCATACCGACCGTTTCCATAAGCCACTTGGCAGCGGCTTCGTTCCGATCCGAATGGCTTAATAGCGCCTTGCCCGGCGTCATCTCCAGCCATTCGCCGCGTTTGCTCCAATTCCCCCCGTAACTCATAGGCTTTTGAAGGCGTTGTAGTTGGCTTCAATCGTAGCATCGATATCTTCTACCGTATGAGCGCCTGAAATAAACATGCCCTCGAACTGGGAAGGAGGTACGCTGACTCCCTCCTGTACCATCGCTGCAAAATAACGACGGAAGCGATCCAGATCACTAGTCTTGGCCGTATCGAAATTGACGACAGGCGTATTCGTGAAGAATGGACATACCATGGAGCCGATCCGGTTAATCGTAAGCGGGATACCGAATTCCTGAGCGTTACGCTCAAATCCTGCCTGTAGACGGGCTCCCCGCTCCTCCAGCTGTTCATAGACGGCAGGCGTCAGCAGCTTCAGGGTGGTGTAACCAGCCGCCATGGCGAGCGGATTACCGCTTAACGTTCCTGCTTGATAGATCGGTCCTGCCGGAGCAATCTGATCCATCAGCTCACGCTTGCCCCCATAAGCACCGACTGGCAAACCGCCGCCAATCACCTTGCCCAGGCATGTCAAATCCGGTGTAACGCCATAACGTCCTTGCGCGCAGTTCAGGTCAACGCGGAATCCGGTCATCACCTCGTCAAAAATAAGCACGCTGCCATAATCAGAAGTGACCTTGCGAAGACCTTCCAGGAATCCTGGCTGTGGAGGGACCACGCCCATATTGCCTGCCACGGGCTCAACAATAACGGCTGCAATCTCTTCGCCGAAACGCTCGAAGGCAAGCTGTACCGATTCCAGATCGTTATAAGGAACCGCTATGGTGTTGGAAGCAACGCTTTCCGGCACACCCGGACTATCAGGAAGTCCAAGCGTAGCGATGCCCGATCCCGCTTTGATCAAAAGGCTGTCAGCGTGGCCATGATAGGAGCCCTCGAATTTAATGATTTTGCTGCGTCCTGTATAACCGCGCGCTAGACGGATCGCACTCATGGTTGCTTCCGTACCCGAATTCACCATCCGTACGACCTCGATCGACGGCACGCGTTCACAGACGAGTTTCGCCATCTTCGTTTCCAATAGAGTTGGAGCACCGAAGCTGGTCCCCTTGGCAGCTGTCTCCTGAAGCGCTTCAACAACCTCAGGATGCGCGTGACCCATAATCAGCGGCCCCCAGGAACCGACATAATCGATAAAGCTGTTGCCATCGATATCATATACCCGGCTGCCTTCTCCGCGATCGACATATATCGGGGTTAGTCCAACAGACTTAAACGCACGAACCGGGCTGTTAACACCGCCTGGAATATATAACTTCGCTTCTTCAAAAGCAGAACGCGACAAATCTTCTTTTCGCAAATCTTGGCTCATCGTATGCACTCCTAACTCTTTCATCGTTAATAACTACTAGCTGCGCATCCAGCGTGCTGCGTCCTTCGAGAAATACGTAATAATAATGTCCGCACCGGCACGCTTCATCCCGGTCAACAGCTCCATCACAATCGCCTGCTCACTGATCCATCCCTGCTGAGCAGCCGCTTTGATCATGGAATACTCACCACTCACGTTGTATGCAACAATCGGCAGATCAAACTGGTCTCGCAGCAATCTGACAACATCAAGGTAGGCCATAGCCGGTTTCACCATCAGCATATCGGCGCCTTCCAGCACGTCCGTCTCCGCCTCGCGAAGCGCCTCTCTCACATTAGCCGGATCCATCTGATATGTTTTGCGGTCGCCGAATTGCGGAGCGGAATCGGCAGCCTCACGGAAGGGTCCGTAAAAGGCCGAAGCGTACTTAACCGAGTAAGACATGATCGGCACATTGTAAAATCCGGCTTCATCAAGACCGGAACGAATGGCTTGGACAAAACCGTCCATCATATTGGAAGGTGCAATAATATCGGCTCCCGCTTTGGCTTGGGAAACCGCTGTACGAACGAGCAGCTCCAGCGACTCGTCGTTTAATACATCGCCGCAGGTGTGGCCGTCACGCTCAAAGGTATGCACCATCCCGCAGTGGCCGTGGTCGGTAAATTCGCATAGGCACGTATCAGCAATCACCAGAAGATCGGGATGCCACGACTTAATGAGACGGGTAGCCTCCTGGACAATCCCGTCATCCGCAAAACCGGATGTGCCCACGCTGTCTTTCGTCTCGGGAATTCCAAATAGGAGCACAGCAGGAATGCCTAGACTTACGATTTCGTCGACTTCCTCTTTCAAGGTGTCCAGCGAAAAATGATAGACGCCCGGCATGGAGGAAATCTCGGATTTCACACCACTGCCATAGGTCACGAAGATCGGCTGAACCAGATCCTCCGTATGAAGCACGGTCTCGCGGACCATGCTGCGAATGCCGGCATTTTGACGCAGCCGACGATGGCGTATGATTGGAAAACTCATGGCGTATACCTCCCAAATGATGTAATTTCGACTTCGTTCACGTATATAAGAAATTATGGATATTATGGCGCAACACGGCGTGGATCGTTCTCGTTCCAAATGCACAAGGCCTTAACCAGACTGTCGACCGTCGCTTCCTCGGCGAGCAGGGATACGTGCAGTCCGGCTTCTTCGGCCGTCTGCGCGGTTAACGGTCCGATGCAAGCAATCGTCGAACCTTTCAACAGTTCGACTGGATCTGCAACGCCCATCCCTTTCAGCACCTTCAGCAGATTGGTTACCGTTGATGAACTGGTGAACGTTACGGCGTGAATGCCCCCATCTTTAAGCAGCTTCAGCAGCTCATCATCGTCTCCGCCGCACAGTACGTTCTCATAAATCACGGCTTCCATCACGTGCAGTCCCATTTCAGTCAGCTTCTCTGGCAGCCACTTGCGTGCCAGATCGCCGCGAGGCAGCAGCACACGCTGACCGGGCTGGAGCTCTGAGCCGTAAGCATCGATAAGGCCTTCCGCCTGGTAACGCTCCTTGATAACTTCAGCCACGACACCGTATTTTCCAAGAGCATGGGCTGTTGCGGGGCCAACCGCGACGATGCGGGCCGAGGCTAAGGCGCGAATATCGCGACCATTCTCCTTCAGGTGGCGGAAAAAGAATTCGACTCCGTTCACGCTGGTGAAAAATACCCAGTCATACGTACTCAGCTTGTCCAGTGCTTGTTGAATTTCGGTAAGCCTCTCACTCCTGAAAGGCATGACGGTTTCGATGACGGGAAACTCATAAGGCTCTCCCCCCAGCTCTTCGATTTGGGATACCAATGCACTGGCCTGGCTTCGCGTCCTCGTGACCAGTATTCTTTTGCCGAAGAGGGGCAGCCGTTCCGCCCACTTCAGGTGCTCCCGCTGAAGCACCACCTGTCCAACAACGATGACCGCAGGCGGCTGAAAATCCGCTGCCTTGACTCTGTCCTCGATGTCCGCCAGTGTCCCCGTCAGCGTATCCTGCTCCGCCCGGGTTCCCCATCTAATAAGAGCCACCGGGGTTTCCGGTGGTCGACCGTGCTTGATCAGCTGATGACTGATATAACCGATCTTGGCCACACCCATCATGAAAATCAAAGTCCCCGTAGCATTGGTAACCTTGTCCCATTGAATCATTCGATCCAGCTTTTCGGGACTTTCGTGGCCGGTAATTATCGATAAAGACGAAGCATGGTCACGATGCGTCACCGGAATCCCGGCATAAGCCGGAACACTGATCGCCGAAGTGATCCCCGGCACGATCTCGTACATGACCCCATGACGGTATAACAGCTCCGCTTCTTCACCCACTCTTCCGAAGATCGTTGGATCGCCGCCCTTTAAACGAACCACCGTCTTGCCTTCCAGAGCATAATCAACCAGCAGCTGATTGATCTGCTCCTGTTTCATCGTATGCCGGTCCGGAAGCTTGCCTACATAGACCTTCTCCGCTCCGGGTTTCATCCATCGCAGCAGCCGAGGACTGGCTAATCGGTCATACACTACGACATCCGCTTTTTCAATGCATTCCTTGCCTTTAATCGTAATCAGGCGTGCATCGCCCGGTCCTGCTCCCACCAGATAAACCTTGCCTGCCATACCCTCAGCCCCTAACTTGTGCCAGTATCTTCTCCGCTCCTTTAGCTTTCAGCTTTTCAGCCACTTCCACTCCGAGCGATTCGGGGTCGGTTCCTTCGGCGCTTTCCTTCAGTATGATTTCGCCGTCAGGTGAACCTACCATTCCAGTTAATTGTATAACGTTTTGTTCTCCGCGGGAATCTCCGGCATCCACATTCTTCAGGACGGCGTAAGCCCCGATAGGCACCTGGCATCCTCCGTTCAGCTCGCTTAGAAACTTGCGCTCCGCCGCAACGGTTCGTGCGGTAACCTCATCATTATAAAGAGAGAGCAAATGCAGCAGGTCAACATCGTTTTCGCGGCATTCAATTCCAAGTGCGCCCTGGCCGACGGCTGGCAGGCTAATTTCAATCGGCAAGTACGACGTGATCCGGTCCTCCCAACCCATACGCTGAAGACCGGCGGTCGCCAGAATGATGGCCTGAAATTCACCGTCCTCCATTTTGCGAATGCGAGAATCGATATTCCCCCTAATCCATTCGATCTGCAGATCCGGCCGGTAAGCCTTGAGCTGACTGGACCGGCGCAGACTGCTTGTTCCCACCTTGGCACCTGCAGGAAGGTCATCCAGCGTTGTTCCTTCTTTGGAGATCAGGCAATCACGAGGGTCCTTTCTTGCCGGCACCGCGCCGGACACCAAACCCTCTGGCAGAACGGAAGGCATGTCCTTCATGCTGTGAACCGCCATATCAATCTCGCCGTCCATCATCGCCTGCTCGATTTCTTTGACAAACAATCCTTTGCCGCCTACCTTGGAGAGGGTAACATCTAGTATGCGGTCGCCCTTCGTGATGATTTTTTTGACGGAGAAGTCATAGTCCAGACCGTGCTCCTTGGCTAAACGCTTTAAGTCATCAATAACCTGTCCTGTCTGTGTCAGTGCCAGAGCACTTTGTCTACTGCCAACTACGATTGTGCGCATCTTTCATTCCTCCTGATTATTCGCAATCCACTGCTTGATCTTGTCCTCACTCCAGGGCACATAACCTTCGCGGCGAATCTCTCCGAGCATATCCATGCGGTACGCCTTGAGCAAAAGCCGCCTGCGTGCTTCAGCGGACTCCACTTCTTCCCTGATCATCGAACGCATCCTATATAAAAAATCCAAATAGTCCTCATACTCAGGCCCGAACTGGTTGTCGAGCTCGTCGCGTATCTCGCGTGCGACCATCGGCCCTGCTCCTGATGTGGATACAGCCAGCGTAAGCCTTCCCCGTCGCAGCACCGTCGGGTTGATAAACGTTCCGGCCTCGCCGTTGCTGGCCACGTTCACCAGTACGCCAAGACGATCGGCATCCTCCGCTATTTGCAGATTCAGCTTGCTGTCATCCGTTGCCGCATGGACCATAAACGCGCCTATCAGATCGTCTGATTGATACTTCCGCTTCGTCCATCGAAGAGTCTGCTCTTTCGCCAAACATTGAAGTTTCTCGCTTCGTAATAAGGGACTTACAATATGTACGATTGCCCCGGCATTCAGCAGGGTGACGGCTTTACGTTCCGCCACCTTGCCGCCGCCGACAATCAAGCATAAACGTCCCCTGCAATTCAGCATAACGGGTACATAATGGTCATCACACGCCATTTTTGCCATCACACTCCTGACCAACTATGGAAAGCGGACCACGTATTGAGAAAGAAGTTCAGAATAATAAACCCATATCCGATTAAAGCCCATATGGCCGCTTCCCTGCCGGACCTTCTCCACAAGCGGCGTTTGATGAAATAAACCAAATACATCGCAAGAGCCGTCAATGTAGACAAAACCTTGATGTCCAAAAACAGGGTCCACCGTCCAGCCATGGCCACTGACATCACGGCCAAGATGAGCGACATGACCAGAATAATCGTCCCGGCCATCAGCGCTTTATATGAATAAACATCCAGCTTCTCCAGACTTGGCAGCCTGCGCATCGTATCATTCCATTGCTTGTGCTTCAGTTTCCGGTGCAGGAACATATAAATCGCCGCAAATACGGCCCCGACGGTCAAAGCGGCGAAGCTGATACTCGCCAAGGCAATATGAATAAGCAAGAGACGATGTTCCGTCTCCCAACTGTGCAATGCATTGTCCCCCGCCGTGAACCATAGACGATTGACCAGCATGACGCTAAACCCGACGAGGTTCATGAGCAGGACGGCAAATTCCGACCGTTTCATATACGCCAGGGCAATCGAAGTGATTGATATGCAGAACGCCAGCAGGAACAGGAAATCAAACAGCGTAAATACCGGAAAGTGAAAATGTCCGCCCTCCATCGCTCTGATGCCGATTCCCGTGAATTGTAACAACGCCGTAATAACAAGAAGCCCTGTGCCTATCCGCTTCGCCACCGGATTGCGTGAAACGCAATCCGAGATATAAAACAGAAGGCTCAGGGCATAGATACAAATGCCGGTGATATAAATTAAGTTTAACAGCATGGGTTGTACTCACCCTCCTCAAAGGGTGGCTGGGGCCAGAGACACCTTGAGCGGTTTCTCTTCTGCCTGCTGATCTACAGCATTCTTCGACCGTTCAGCTTTAACGGGTGCAGTTATTTTCTTGTTGCGGCTGCGGGATTCCTGCTCATTCTCATGGATCAAGCTTTCCAGCGCAAAGATTTGTGAAAAATAATCCAGTGCTTCACCGCCCTGCTTGCCGCCCGTCATTTCCTTAATCCGGTTAATGGGATCATGCATCATCTGGTTAACGATGCTCTTGGTCAAACGACGGATGACTTTTCGCTGGCGTTCATCCAGTTCCGGAAGCTTGTTAAACAAGCTTTCCATCGTTTCTTCATGAATGGCATTCGACTTCTCCTGCAAGGCCCGAATCGCCGGTCTGACACCAAGCGTCTTCAGCCATGTGTGGAATGCATCCATCTCCTCTTGAATCATCACTTCAATCTTCGCTGCTTCCGCCCGGCGCATTTCCATATTGGTCTCTACGATGCCTTCCAGATCATCAATATCGTACAGGAACACGTTGGAAACTTCCCCAACCGCCGGATCAATGTCCCGTGGCACAGCAATATCAATCATGAACAACGGGCGGGACTGGCGTTTCTTCATGCTCTCTTTCACCCGCTCCGCGTTCAGAACATATTCATTCGAACCCGTTGAGCTAATAATGATATCCACGTCATTCAGCAAATTCTTGGCTTCGGCAATGGTGCATGGCGTCCCTTTGAATTTGCTTGCAAGTTCCTCAGCACGGCTAAGCGTACGGTTGGCCACGATTACTTCAGCGGCACCGTTGGCATAAAGATGCTTTACGGTAAGTTCGCTCATCTTGCCTGCGCCAAGTATCATCACTTTTTTATCGTTAAAAGCCCCGAAAATTCGTTTACCCAGTTCCACCGCTGCATAGCTGACAGAGACGGCACTCTCTCCGATCGATGTCTCCGAATGAGCCCGCTTGCCGAGCGTAACGGCTTGCTTAAACAACATATTGAACCAAGTACCCGTGGCATTCTGCTGCTGCGACGTCAAAAAAGCATGGCGCACCTGTCCCAGGATCTGCGTCTCTCCAATGACCATGGAATCCAAACCGCAGGTAACCTTAAACAGATGGGAAATCGCTTGTTCGTCTTCATATATATAGAGGTGCTGTGTAAATTCTTCACGATTAATGCCGAACCACTGTTCCATAAAACTGCGGATAAAGTAGCCGCACATATGAAGGCGGTCTACCACAACATAAATCTCAGTTCGGTTGCAGGTAGCGACAATGACGCCCTCCAATACGCTCTTGGTCGAATTAAGCTGCTCTAACGCCTTGGGCATGTCTTCTTCCGAGAATGTAAAGCGTTCTCTGACTTCCACAGGCGCCGTGCGATAGTTCAACCCAACAACGACGATGTGCATTGCATGTTCACCTGCCTATTTCTCCGAGTAGTTTTGCCGTTCACAACGGACTTCCTTGACCTTGTTCATTATATCACAGTATGCTGAACAGCCTTGTCTATTTTATGAAATGTTTATGAAATCCCCATACTTCTTCGTTCCATTCATGAAGCTTTCTACCTGTTTGATCGCACCTTACTATTGTGGATATAGAACAGCTTAGATATACGTGTTATTTAGCACGAAATCTCATTTCAGAGAACGACTGCCTGGAATTCCGCCGACCCCCTCATGTTCTCAAAATAAATAACCATGGAAAAATCCATGGTTATCAGTATACGCATTTTTTAGAAGGCTGGTTAAACGAGTTCAGCCTGTTTCATCTCAGGCGTTTCCACGGTCATTTCGCCGAGTCCGCGCACGAGTTTCTTGGCATAACATTTTTCAGGTTTCAAAGCGGATACCAGATAGTCAATAGCCAACTGCGGATCTACTGTCTCCCCGCAGGTATAACAGTCAATCGCAGCAAAACCTCTCTCAGGGTATGTGTGAATCGAGAGATGGCTTTCCGACAGCAACACCAGCACAGTCGCACCTTGTGGTTCAAACTGCTTGGATTGGACGGACAATACCGTTGCTCCACATGCTTCAGCGGCTTCCACCATCTGAGCTTGTAAAAATTCTGCACTGTTCAATAGTTCAAAATCGACTCCCCAAGTATCAACAGCAACGTGTCTTCCGAAAGTTGAGTATTCCATCTTCCGGGTTCCCCCTTCCTAGGAATAAAATGTTTGAAAATTTCATCCGCTAGGACCTACGTCATTCACTTCCCGAGGGAATAATCTCTCGCAACATTACATGTCCTGAGTGAATCCTGGTTCCTATATTCTTTTCAACGAGATTAAAAATAACATCTATGACGCTTAAATGCAACACCTTTTTCGAAAATAACCCATAAATATTTTACAGCTCAATATATGTTCGTCTGAACTACTTGGTGTCATGGCTCCAATAATAAAAAAAGCTGCCCTGTTAAGGGCAGCCTCCTTAGGCTTCTAGCACGAATAGGCGTTGATTAAACTGTCGCAGCCGCTCATCTATCGTCTTCGTAATAAGTTTATCATTCCCTGCTGCAATCCGCTGGTCCAGAAGCACGTTAATATGATGCTGGATGGATTTGATCTCTTTCTCTGCTTCATTGCTGTTGAAGAGTCGCTGCAGCTCTCCTGCCGTATTCTTGTACTCATAAATGACAATGCTGTCGTTCCCGGCGACTTGCGTAATTCTGTGCACCGTTCCCGCATGGTAGTCGTAGCTCATCGTAAAGCCGCGATAAATCCGATTCACTTTACCTGATCCCTTAAAAGCCGCAAACAATTTGCGCACGGCATTTGTCAGATGGGGAGTAACCAATCGGCACGACAGCTCACAGACGTACAAGCCATTCTTGCGTTCAAAGGGCAAATGAACTTCTTCCCCGCTTTCATCTTCGAGCACGAACTCCTGCTCTCCGCTATCCATGACTTTTACCCGGTTAGTAACCCGGAAAGCTTGGGTATATTGCAGAAATTGATCCATTTGAATATCCGTCATTTGCATTGTGGCATTAACATATTCTGTGGCTAACCGCTGAGCCATAAAAATCTCCCTCAATTCTTTTAACTTACTACCATTATACAGCAGATCCAAGCGGTCTTTCCTGCCGTTCGAACGAGAATATCCATCATATTTCATAAAAAAACGGAATTAGCCGGAATCAGAGCGATATTTCCCGCAAGATGCTCACTTTCCTATAAAGAATACACCGATTCCCTATATTACCCTCGAAAAAAATATCACGAAATGAACCGGATCAGGATTGCTCTTTGCCTTCCGTTTCCGAATCCAAATAAGTCTCTTCCTCGTCATCCTTTGTCCCCATGTGGGACTCCATGATTGCCCATAACTCATCTTTACCCAAACCGAGCTCGGATGAAAACATGACAAAAGAGTGATAGGGTTTGAAGCCGAGTGTCTCCTTCACAATCTTTACATGCTTCTGGCGGCGTGTTTTCGGAATCTTGTCCGCCTTGGTTGCGACCACGCATACCGGCCGGTTATAATGCTGCAGCCATTCATACATGCTGATATCGTCTTTTGAGGGTGGGTGACGCATGTCCACGATTAATAATACAAGCTTCAGTTCTTCCCGGCTGAGTAAATATCTCTCAATCATTTCGCCAAATGCCGCACGCTGAGTCTTGGATACCTTCGCATAACCATAGCCGGGGAAATCGACCAGATACAGGTCGTCATTCACCCGATAATAGTTGAGTTGCTGGGTTTTCCCCGGTGTTGCACTGGTACGGGCCAGGTTCTTACGGGATATCATACGGTTAATCAGTGATGACTTGCCCACATTGGAACGCCCTGCCAGAGCAATTTCCGGCAAGGCGTCCTCAGGATATTGAGCAGGTACGACAGCACTGATGACAAACTCGGCTTTCGTAACTTTCATAATTTAGACTTTCCTCTCTAGTGCACTCCCGCTTGTTCAACGAGCGCATGCTCCAGAACCTGATCCATATGGGATACCGGAACGAATTCAACGTCGTTCTTCACGCTGTCAGGGATATCACGCAAGTCACGTTCGTTATCCTTAGGGAGTAATATTTTTTTGTAGCCGGCACGGTGGGCTGCCAGGGATTTTTCTTTCAAGCCACCAATCGGAAGAACGCGTCCCCGAAGTGTAATTTCCCCCGTCATGGCCACATCACGGGCTACATGCCGTTTGGTTAAAGATGAGATAAGAGCCGTCGCAATGGTAATGCCGGCTGAAGGACCATCCTTTGGAATGGCTCCTTCCGGGATATGGATATGGACATCCAGCTTCTCGTGGAATTCGGGATCAATGCCCAGTTCTACCGCTTTCGAGCGGGTAAAACTGAAGGCGGCTTGAGCCGATTCCTTCATCACATCGCCAAGCTTACCCGTCAAGGTCAGCTTGCCGGTACCAGGCACCACGGTTACCTCAATGGTCAATGTTTCGCCGCCCACTTCCGTCCATGCAAGCCCTGTTACCGTGCCGACTTGATCTTCAAGCTCGGCCATGCCATAGCGAAACTTCGGAATACCGAGATATTCCTTAATATCGTCAGCCTTAATCTCAATGGATTCCGATTGATTGGTGACGATCTGTTTGGCGGCTTTGCGGCACAGCGCAGCCACTTGCTGCTCCAGATTCCGCACCCCGGATTCACGGGTATACTCCCGGATCACCTTCATGAGCGCTTCCTCGTCCAGAATCAACTGCTCCGGCGTCAGCCCATGTTCACTCTTCTGCTTGGGCAGCAAATAACGATTGGCGATCTGCAGTTTCTCCAGTTCCGTATATCCTGGAATGTACAGTACTTCCATCCGGTCCAGGAGCGGTCTTGGAATGTTGTGAAGCACGTTTGCCGTCGTGACAAACATGACGTTGGACAGATCAAAAGGAATCTCCACGAAATGATCGCTGAACGTATTGTTTTGCTCAGGATCGAGCACCTCGAGCAGGGCGGAAGACGGGTCACCGCGGAAGTCGGATGCCATCTTATCGATTTCATCCAGCAGGAACACAGGATTCATCGACCCCGCCGTTTTCATGCCTTGAATGATGCGTCCCGGCATGGCCCCTACATAAGTGCGCCGGTGGCCACGGATTTCCGCCTCGTCTCTTACTCCGCCTAAAGAAATACGAACGAACTTGCGCTCCAGAGAGCGGGCGATGGACCGGGCCAGTGATGTTTTACCGACCCCCGGAGGGCCAACCAGACATAGAATAGGCCCTTTCATCTTTTTCACCAGCTTTTGCACCGCCAGATATTCCAGCACGCGCTCCTTCGGCTTCTCGAGACCGTAATGATCCTCGTCCAGCACTTGCTCCGCTTTGACGATGTCCAAATCATCCTCAGTCATGTTGGTCCAAGGCAAAGCCAAAAGCCAATCAACATAGTTCCGAATCACGCCGCCCTCAGCAGAACTCGCCGGCATTTTTTCGAGTCGGTCGATTTCCTTCTCCACCTTCTCGTGTACGCGCTCCGGCAGTTCAAGCTCCTGAAGCTGACTTCGGAGTTCCTCTACTTCCCCGGAACGGCCTTCCTTGTCGCCTAGCTCTTTCTGAATGGCCTTCATCTGCTCGCGCAAATAGTATTCCTTCTGGGTCTTCTCCATTTGCTTTTTGACCCGCTGGTTAATCTTCCGCTCCAGCTCCAGCACTTCACGCTCGTTATTCAGTATATCTAGAAGTTTCTCGAGCCGTTTGCGAACATCAATTGTTTCGAGAATTTCTTGCTTATCCTTGATCTTCAGTGACAAATGACTCGTGATGACGTCTGCCAGTCGACCCGGCTCATCAATATCGGAAACGGCCGCCAGTGTCTCTGGTGTCACTTTCTTCGACAGATTGATATAATTCTCAAACTGAGACAGTACGGTTCGCATTAATGCGGAAACTTCAGGGTCATGATTTTCTTCTTCGGGAAGTTCCCGAGCGATGACCTCATAGTATTCCTCTTGATCCGTATATTCAATAACTTCCGCCCGTTCCATACCCTCCACTAGCACACGTATGGTACCGTTGGGAAGCTTAAGCATCTGGCGTACATTCGCAACTGTGCCAATCCGAAAAATATCATCCTGCGTCGGTTCTTCAATGTTCACTTCCGATTGAGAACATAGGAGAATCAAATTGTCTTCAACCATCGCCTTTTCTAAAGCCTTTACCGACTTCTCCCGGCCTACATCCAAGTGAAGCACCATGCTTGGATAGACCAAAAGACCTCTCAAAGGCAGTAAAGGAAAACGACGACCTTTGGATTTACTGGGTCCCATCGCTTTCGCACCTCCAATGGCTCTCAATGTTGACACTGTTCCTATTTTATCAAATCTGCGTATAAAAAACCAACCATACGAAGCTTAGCATCCTCCGGCGTCCGTTATTTTACCGTTACGCGGAGGCGTCGCCTGCAGCAATGAAGCGGAAGAGGCTGGAAACACCTCGTTTGCAGGGAGCTGTACAACCTCCGGAGCGAACGATCCGCCAAAAATATGGCCGAATACTTCGTCCACCGATTCGACCGGAATGACCCGCAAACCGCCGCTCAAATCCTGAAACAGCGTCTGCCAGTTGTCCTTAGGGATGATCACGCGGGTCGCGCCTGCCTGGAATGCTGCCTCCACTTTAGCGATGACCCCGCCTATCGGTTTTACTTTTCCATGAATGCTCATCTCGCCTGTCATGGCGACTTTGTTATCGACTTCAATCCCTTTCATGGCCGAGACGATCGCAGTAGCCATCGCAATACCCGCGGAAGGGCCGTCAATCGGCGTTCCTCCAGGGAAATTGATATGCAGATCATAGTTTTTCGGCGTAAAGCCCATCGAACCCAGCACGGTTAGGACATTCTCGATCGAGCCTTTGGCCATACTCTTGCGACGCAGCTTGCGTGAACCTCCGCCAAATTCCTCTTCATCCACAACCCCGGTGATATTGTAGGTACCCCGGCCCTTCTCGACAGGAACCGCAGATACTTCAATTTCAAGCAGTGCCCCCATATTCGGGCCATATACAGCCAATCCGTTGACTACGCCAATCTGAGGCTTCTCCGGTATTTTCCGGTCGGGCCTTGGCTGAAGCTGGCTGCTGCTGGCTACCCATTCCACGTCCGCGGCCCGCAGCGAATCCCGTTTCTCCGTCAATGCAAGACCGGCAGCCAATTGAATCATATTGACCGCTTCCCGCCCGTTAGAGCAGTACTGCTTCACCACTTCAACCGCTTCCGGCGCAGCATTCAAACCAATTTTCTGAATGGCATCCTCTGCGATCCTACCGATCTCTTCAGGCAAAAGCGGACGGAAAAAAATCTCCATGCAGCGTGAACGAAGCGCAGGAGCAATCTCTTCGGGCGAACGTGTCGTAGCACCCACCAGACGGAAGTCTGCCGGAAGTCCATTTTGAAAGATATCGTGTATATAGGCAGGGGTATTGGCATCCTCAGAATTATAATATGCACTTTCGAGCAGCACCTTGCGGTCCTCCAGCACTTTTAAAAGCTTATTCATCTGAATCGGATGCAATTCCCCAATTTCATCAATAAAGAGGATCCCGCCATGGGCCTTGGTCACCGCTCCCGGCTTGGGCTGAGGAATGCCTGCAACCCCCATAGCTCCGGCACCTTGATAAATCGGATCATGAACAGACCCGATGAGTGGGTCGGCAATCCCGCGTTCATCGAAGCGAGCCGTCGTGGCATCGATCTCTGTGAATTTCGCGTCATATTTAAACGGAGACTGCGGGTTCTTCTTGGCTTCCTCCATCACCACGCGTGCGGCTGCCGTCTTCCCGACTCCCGGCGGTCCATATACAATGACATGCTGGGGATTTGCGCTGCATAAAGCGGCCTTTAAGGCGCGCAAGCCGTCCTTTTGACCCACGATGTCATCCATCGTTTGCGGCCTTGTTTTCTCAGCGAGCGGTTTCGTTAGCGATATCGACCGGAGTTTACGGAGTTTGTCGAGCTCCTTGCGCGATTCCCGATCCACCGCTGTTTTGCTTGTCTTCTGCCCGCGCAATAAATTCCAAAAATAAATGCCGATGATGACCGCAAAAAACAGCTGCACCAGCATAATCACGATACTTAAATTCACAAGTCATTCCTCCTGTACTCCATTATGTCTTCATCCAAACGTTAATACATGGTAGTATTGCCGATTCCTTGGATGGTAAAACGCTGGAGGGGGAACAAATTGTAAAAGAGGGTGATTTAATCAGGATGCGCTGACAAAGTAAAAGTATCAAAATGGATGGAAGATAATTTAGTGAGACCATTCAGTGAGACGCTCCAGTAAGACGCCGGGTGTGACGCTCCGCGTACGTATCGTTCCTCCGATCGCTGTTGTTTCCGAATTTCATGAATGACGAGTATCAATGTAGAAATTCGGAAACAGCTTATCCTTCCGATGCGAGTTTTCCTGCGGAAAATTTTCAGCCGAACGCATCCGCTTCTCCGAAATCGATTCGTCCGCTCCGCTGATGCGACGTCAGTTATCCTTCTTCATCGTGGGGGTGGGAGTGGGTAGGGCTGAGCTTCATAAAAAGAAGCTCAATAAAGAGCAAGATATAGTTAGTGAAAAATACATTGGAACGGGCGCCTGCAAGTCTTACCGTGTCAGAAAAATAAACAGGTTAGGTTTGTCCTGATTGTCATCGCTACACTTTAGACCGTTCAAAGAAATTTTAAGAATATACCCTGCCATCTCTACTCCTACAAAACAACAAAACGGCAATCTCTTGTAGTCCAGAGATTGCCGTTTTTATATTAGAGATTGAAACTACCTATACGGAAACTTAGTTATCCAGCTTAAACCGTGGATTTGTGCTTGCGGCCCGGAATTTCGCCCGTCTCCTCGTACACCTTCACGATATGATCGATTTCTTTCTTAAGCTCTTCAACCATGGTCGCTTCCGGTACCTTACGAATCATCTCTCCGTAACGGAAGAGTAGACCTTCGCCACGTGCTCCCGCAATCCCGATGTCGGCCTCCCTAGCCTCACCGGGACCGTTAACGGCACAGCCCAGAACGGACACCTTAATCGGCACTTTGATCTTCGAGATGTACTCCTCGACCTCATTGGCAATGGAGAACAGGTCGATATCCAGCCGTCCGCAGGTCGGGCATGATACCAAGGTTGCCGCATCCGAGATCAGACCGAAGGATTTTAGCAGTTCCCGGCCCACCTTGATCTCTTCCACTGGATCGGCACTCAAGGATATGCGCATCGTGCTGCCGATTCCAAGGGACAATAATGCTCCAAGCCCGGCGGCACTCTTGACGGTACCCGAGAACAGGGTGCCTGCTTCGGTAATACCTAGGTGAAGCGGGTATGGTATTACTTCCGCGGCCTTCGTGTAAGCTGCAATCGCCATCGGTACATCAGAAGCTTTAAGCGAAACGATGATATCATGGAAATCCAGTTCTTCCAGGATCCCGATATGATACAGGGCGCTTTCCACCATGGCTTCCGGTGTCGGGTACCCGTATTTTTCAAGGAGATGATTCTCCAAGGAACCGGCGTTAACCCCGATCCGAATCGGAATCCCCTTCTCTTTGCATGCTTTCACGACAGCTTCGACCTTTTCACGCTTACCGATGTTTCCCGGATTGATCCGGACTTTATCGATACCGTTCTCGATCGCCATCAAGGCAAGCTTGTAGTTAAAATGAATATCCGCCACAAGCGGAATATGAATGCGTTTCTTGATTTCCTTAATGGCCGCAGCTGCTTCCTCATTGTTCACCGTTACCCGAACGATCTGACATCCCGCTTCTTCCAGACGGAGTATTTCGGCAACGGTCGCCTCCACATCTGCTGTTTTGGTGGTGCACATGCTTTGAATAATGACTTCGTTCTTTCCCCCAATGGTGAGATTCCCCACCTTGACGGGCCGTGTGTCTTGTCTCAAAAACATGGTACGATCTCTCCCATATAACGCCAAAGCTCCACTCCAGCAAAACCCAACTGGGTATAACTGGAAGTGGAGAATCAGCGTAGATTTATTCCACGTCTAATGTGCTAAAGCACATTAGGCGCTTTCTTCTTGTTTCTTGTCGTCTTCGTTACTTTTGGCTTGCAGTTCAGGGATCACTTTATCACGAACGACCTGCTCCGTAATGACGCAATCCTTAATGTCATCTCTGGACGGCACTTCGTACATTACGTCCAGCATGATGCCTTCAATGATCGAACGCAGTCCGCGTGCACCGGTATTGCGCTTAATGGCTTCGCGGGCAATCGCTTCTAGCGCGCCTGGCTCAAATTTGAGGTTTACGTTGTCAAATTCAAGCAGCTTTTGGTACTGCTTCGTCAGCGCGTTCTTCGGCTCGGACAGAATACGTACCAATGTTGCCTCATCCAGCGGTTCGAGTGTAGACACAACTGGCAGACGACCAACGAATTCCGGAATCAAGCCGAATTTCAACAGATCTTCCGGCAGAACCATCGTCAGGTATTCACCTGGCTTAAGATCCTTCTGGTTTTCTCCGGATGCATTAAAGCCGATAACCTTTTTACCGATCCGGCGTTTAATGTACTGTTCCAATCCGTCAAATGCTCCGCCGCAAATGAACAGGATGTTCGTCGTATCGATCTGAATGAATTCCTGATGCGGATGCTTGCGTCCGCCTTGCGGAGGCACGGAAGCAACGGTGCCTTCAAGAATTTTCAGCAGCGCCTGCTGAACCCCTTCACCGGAAACGTCGCGGGTAATGGACGGGTTCTCCGATTTACGAGCCACTTTGTCGATCTCATCAATATAGATAATGCCGCGTTCCGCTTTTTCCACATCATAATCCGCTGCTTGAATCAGCTTCAGCAGAATGTTCTCAACATCCTCACCCACATAACCGGCTTCGGTCAGTGAAGTTGCATCTGCAATGGCAAACGGCACGTTAAGAATTTTGGCCATAGTTTGCGCGAGCAATGTTTTACCGGAACCTGTAGGTCCGAGCAGCAAAATATTACTCTTTTGCAATTCTACGTCCTCAATCTTGCTCTGGGTGTTGATCCGTTTATAGTGGTTATAAACAGCAACGGAAAGGGATTTCTTCGCCTGATCCTGACCGATTACATATTGATCCAGAATGTCACGAATGTCGCGCGGTTTCGGAATATCCTTCAGATCCACTTCTTCCTCATGGCCGAGTTCTTCCTCAACGATCTCTGAACACAAGTCAATGCACTCATCACATATATAAACACCGGGCCCCGCAACCAGCTTGCGGACCTGCTCCTGCGATTTACCGCAGAAGGAGCATTTCAGCTGCCCTTTGTCATCGTTAAATTTAAACATGCTATTACCACCCCTTAAGATTTGGTCGGTGAAGACAGAACATCATCAATAATACCGTACGCCTTCGCTTCCTCCGCGCTCATGAAAAAGTCGCGGTCTGTATCGCGTTCGATTTTTTCAAGGGGCTGACCCGTGCGCTCCACATAGATTTGATTCAGCTTATGTCTGGTCTTGATGATCCAATCTGCATGGATTTGGATATCGGATGCCTGACCTTGAATACCGCCAAGCGGCTGATGAATCATCACTTCACTGTTCTCGAGAGCATAGCGTTTTCCTGGCGCTCCCGCAGTAAGCAACAGCGAGCCCATGCTGGCAGCCATGCCAACGCAAATCGTGGACACATCAGGCTTGATCAACTGCATCGTATCATATATACCCATCCCGGCTGTAACCGAACCGCCAGGGGAATTGATGTACAAAGAGATGTCTTTTTCCGGATCTTCCGCAGCTAGAAACAGAAGCTGGGCAATGACAAGATTGGCAACATCGTCATCGATCGCACTGCTGAGGAATATTATGCGATCCTTCAGTAATCTTGAGTAGATATCGTAAGATCTTTCGCCTCGACTGGTTTGTTCCACAACCATAGGTACAAGACTCATGCGACCAACCTCTTTTCCTTGAAAAATATACTACAGCGTTACAAAAGTTATTCTAACATGTTCAAAGCACGATGTCATTTTTTAACCCTGCTTACATTCTATGAACTTGCCAAGAATTATATCCTGCCAACTTGTCTCATTATGTATGTCGAAATTAATAACCAATTCATGTCACAATTAGTAGTAAATTGGCTATTCTTAGTTAAAAATAAGGCACGCATGAAATGTACGTGCCTTATCTAATGTGAGGGCAGCTTAACGCAGCTGCCTATTTATTATTCTTCAGTTGCTTCTTTTTTCTCAACAGGAGCGCCTTCTACGCTGTTTTCCAACAAGAAGTCGATTGTTTTGCGAAGAAGCAGTTCTTCACGAAGGCTGTCAAGGGAACCGTTAGCACCCAAGATGCTGCGGATTTCATCAGCAGGACGTTTGTACGTGTCAGCCATGTTCTCCAGCTCTTTGTTGATTTCCTCTTCAGATACTTCGAGTTTTTCTTCTTTTGCGATTTGCTCGAGCACGAGGTTGTTGCGAACGCGCTTGGCAGCATCGTCTTTCATTTGACCTTCCAGATCGGCATTCGTTTGGCCGGAGAAGCTAAGGAACATTTCCAGGTTCATGCCTTGCTGGCGAAGACGGTTGTCGAAATCGCGCATCATGTTTTGAACTTCAGATTGAATCATAGCGTCAGGAATTTCAACTTCAGCGTTAGCTGCTGCTTTTTCAACGGCTTCGTTCTCGCGAACGCCTTGCGCTTCTTGCTCTTTGCGAGTCAGCAATTGTTTCTTCAGATCTTCCTTGTACTCGTCAAGCGTATCGAATTCACTTACGTCTTTAGCGAATTCATCATCCAGCTCAGGAAGCTGCTTGCGTTTGATTTCGTGAACTTTCACTTTGAAGATGGCTTGTTTGTTAGCCAATTCTTCAGCATGGTAAGTTTCAGGGAATGTCACTTCCACGTCTTTGAAGTCACCAGTAGCCATTCCGATCACTTGGTCTTCAAAGCCTGGAATGAACGTGTTGCTTCCAAGCTCAAGGGAATAACGCTCAGCTTGTCCGCCTTCGAAAGGAACGCCGTCAACGGAACCGTCAAAGTCGATCACAACGATATCGCCAGACTGGGAAGCGCCTTCGTCAATAACGGTAAGCTCAGCATGACGTTGTTGCAGACGCTCAAGCTCTTCGCTCAGTTCCTCGTCGGAAACTTCAGCAGCTACTGCAGCAACTTCGATACCTTTGTATTCGCCAAGTTTAACTTCTGGTTTCACAGTTACTCTTGCTTTGAACTTGAAAGTTTCGCCTTTAGCGAATTGCTCGATGTCTACTTCCGGACGATCCACAGGGAAGATATCCGCTTGTTCTACAGCTTCGCTGTATACTTCCGGAAGAAGGATGTCGATTGCATCCTGGTACAAGCTCTCAACGCCAAAGCGCGCTTCGAAGATCGAGCGAGGTACTTTACCTTTACGGAATCCAGGTACATTTGCTTTTTTAGCTACTTTATTAAAAGCTTTGTCGAGGGCGGATGCAACGCGCTCCGCATCAACCTCAACGTCAAGAACGCCAAGGTTCTTCTCTATTTTTTCCCAAGTTGCTTTCATTTATGCTTTCCCCTCCAAAATAATTCACGTGGTCGACGCAATAATGTATCACGTACCGAATAACCACTATAGTATAAACAACATTAAATTCTTTTTCAAGGGCGAACCCTTATGCTACGATACCGTAAACGTTTTCCAACTCTGGCTAATCTTCCACGCCAGCTGCCACAAATTGCTTGAGAGATCGATAGGCTCCCTCATAGCGGAACCTCATGGTGTCCGTTATGCCGTAGAGCGGACGGATTTCCTCCTCATTGCGAAACCCTTTCAGACTCTCCGACACAATGTCATGCAGAGCAGCCGCCCATATGTCGAGCGTGGATTCTTCTTCATCCAGCATGGAATGGTAATCCTCGGTGCCGTAAATCGCCATGATGAACTGAGACCATAATTCCTGTGCAAAATAAAACAATGTCGGTTCATGTACCTCAGTCTGATCGGCAACTCGCTCCAAAATTCTCGTAATGGCGTCCGGGAAACCTCTCGGGTCCAGGGGAACCGTATCGATCTCAATCTCGACGGCTTCCTGCCCGCGATGAAGGCTCACATGCCCTTCCATCCCTCTTCTCCGCAGCGTTTGCAGCACCCGAAATTGCAGCAGCGGATGAAGCGGCGTATCATGCAGCCACTCGACCAAAATAGCATCGATCTCCGGACGGTCCAAATAAGCAAGCTGTTCCAGCGCCAAAATGGTTTGCTCCGTCAGCGGTCCGTTCATGACCGAAGCCAGCAGCTTGTCGGCATATCCGGCATCCTGGGCTACTTTATCCCTAACCATCTGCCTCGCCATGTCCGCTTCGTCCGGATCCTCCTCCTCGGGCTCTGCTTCGTTAACTGAACGGGGTACAGCCTGTTCCGGAAATGCAGCTTCAAGCCAGTCGAGGAGCGAATTCCACTCTTCATAATGCCGTTCATTCTGTCCGCCGCATTTCAGCAGAAAGCGCAGAACCTCCATTGCCTCACCGTAACGTTCATTCTCGAGCATAACCGTAAGCTGAATCTGGTAATAATCCAGCGTCTTCGGAAACAGGATGATGTTCTTGTCCTCTTGTTCTTGGGAGTAAGAGTCCTTGATAAGGACACCTCCTTTCTAGTCCTGTTTTTCGTATTCGTTGATTATAGCATATGTAATGCCAAGTTAAAAAAAAGGCAATCGTCCCTCGTGCGTTGCCGCATCCGGCAACAAGTTGACGACTATTTTTATATATTTCAGCTTATATTTTATCAATATAACCCGATATGCTGCACTCATAATCTTACAGTACTAATAATCTTTGCAGCTTAAAATAATGATTGAAATTTTTCCGCGTATGTGATAATATATTTTTTGCTTGAAAAATTCCTGTGTCCCAGTAGCTCAGCTGGATAGAGCAACGGCCTTCTAAGCCGTCGGTCAGGGGT
>NZ_QLYT01000064.1:0-73830 GCF_003269305.1 Paenibacillus sp. MDMC362 | reverse complement strand
CCAAGCGAACAACCATAAAGACCGTTATCGAGTCATCGATAACGGTCTTTTCCTATTGCTCCTAAAGAGTGTGATGTTATCTATACTTGCCCCAAAAGACGATCTTTTAGGATCGTCTTTTTTCGTTTCGCCAAAGATTCATCCTCACGCTTTTTCGCAATCCTCTAAATCACCATAATGAGGCAGCAGTTCCCTGAGCGCACAAGCAAAATTTCCACACTGAAAAATTAGGCTTTACACAACCAAGACACTAGTGTACTATTTAACTATAGCACCGATACAAAAAGGAGTGGATCTAATACATGAGCGGAAACGATTCAAATAAAAGGACAACGAATATAGAGAATGCCTCAGGGGAATGGGTTGATGGAATCAGTGGATCGGCCTCCACCAATAGGAAAGATGCCAAGCAAGGTCCAGTCGTTCTGACGGTTGAACAAGTTACCAAAACGATTGGCAAGAAGAACATCGTCGATGGGCTGTCCTTTGATATTCATCGCGGTGAAATCGTTGGTTTGCTTGGACCGAACGGCGCGGGCAAAACAACAACCATTCGGATGATTGTAGGGTTAATCGAGATGACCCATGGCGATGTACAGGTAAAAGGGCACAGCATCAAGAAGGACTTCGTTCAAGCCGTCCGGCATATCGGGGGCATCATCGAGAATCCGGAATTCTATCCGTACATGAGCGGTTATGACAACCTGAGACAGTACCAGCGGATGTCTGAGGGAGTGACGATCACGAGAATCATGGAGGTTGTTAAGCTTGTTGGGCTCCAGGATGCCATACACAAGAAGGTGCGTGCTTATTCCCTGGGAATGCGCCAACGGCTTGGAATAGCGCAGGCCTTGCTGCATAATCCATCCATCCTTATTCTTGACGAGCCGACGAACGGCCTGGATCCAGCCGGTATCCGCGAGATGCGGGATTACTTGAAGCAGATCGCCAAAGACGAGGGAATTGCCATTCTCGTATCCAGCCACCTGCTGTCGGAGATGGAACTGATGTGCAGCCGTGTGGTCGTTATCCAGGAGGGTAAATTCGTAACCGAGCGTTCTATCGGGGGGACAGTCGTTAATGAAGAATTTACTACGGTAAGCTTCCGCGTGAATGATGTGGCCATGGCTGAACAAACGATTAGACAATTGCAAAATATCACATTGCGGAGCACCCAACTGGAGGCAGGAATCATTACCCTTCAACTTCAGGAAGAAGATATTCCTTCGCTGATCCAGTCACTGTGTGATGCACGGGTACGGATATACAGGGTAGAAGAGATCAAATCGTCGCTTGAAGAAGAATTCTTGAAATGGACAGGAGGCAACCGCATTGCGTAGCTTTGGAAATCTCGTCTGGAATGAATGGCTCAAAATGTTTAAGAAACGGAGCTTCTTCCTGCCATATGCGCTTTTGGCCGGAATGGTGGTCTTCACGGCTTTCTTGCTCTATAAGTTTTCCGGTGGGGGCAGTACCGGTTATGAATTTGCCGAGATAGCTGTAACAACCAAGGGAATGGGGCAAGTGCTGACCCTGCTTGCCATTGTCGTGACGGCAGGAGCCGTAGCGAAGGAACACAGCATGGGAACAATCAAATTGCTGCTTATACGCGCACAGAGCCGCACCACAATTTTGGCATCAAAATATGTGGCTGTATTGATTTACATCTTAACACTGGTGGCCTTCATGTTTGCCGTAGCCGTGCTGACAGGTCAAATTACGTTCGGCATGGATGTCGGCTCCGTTACGCTTGGCGATGTGCTCATTGGAGCCGTGAACAACCTGGTGTATACGATCGTTTATGTAACGCTAACCTTTATGGTAGGCATTCTAACGAGATCTACCGGTCCTGCAATCGGCATCGGCATGTTCATGGTCATTATGGAAAGTATGGTGGTCCAGCTGCTTGCGCGTTACTCCTGGTCTAAATACCTGCTGTTCCTGAACGTGGATCTTTCCATGTACAATGGAGGCGCAAGCTCTCCGATTCCAGGCATGAGTTTAACATTCTCAATGATGATGCTCGCTGTATATCTCCTCTTGTTTCTTGCGATAGGCTTTGTTACGTTTAAAAAACGGGATGTCGCATAAGGGACCTGAGTTCGAGGTAGAGCGGCGGAAAGGAGCAACCCGACAGTGAGTATAGAATTCGACAATAATCTGCCGATCTATTTACAGATCATGACGTATTTAAAGAAAGAAATCATCATCGGCAAACTGCAGCCCGGTGATAAAATCCCATCGGTTCGAGAATTAGCGAGTGAGCTTCAAATAAATCCAAACACGGTGCAGCGAACTTTTCAGGAATTGGAGCGTGAGGGTATTGTGGAGACGCGGCGTGGATTGGGTCGATACGTGACAAGCGAGGAATCCAAAATTATGGAAATTAAAAAAGAAATGGCAGGCGATCTGCTGGAACGCTTTATTCGCGGCATGCAGGAGCTTGGCTTTAAAGATCAGGATATCATATCGATCGTGGAAGATGCTGTGAAGCATCCATGATCCATAGCGGAGGTGAATTCATGGTGGAGAATCTGTTACAGGTAAAAAACGTGACCAAAACGTATGCCGGTGGCCGCAGAGCGTTACATGATGTTAATCTGGATATTAACGGTGGAAAAATCATTGGTTTGCTGGGCACCAACGGCAGCGGAAAGAGTACGCTAATGAAAATTGCCGCTGGGTTGATCCAGCCCACAACGGGCGGCGCTTATGTGAACGGCAAGCCGGTCGGCCTGGAAACCAAAGCCGTCGTTTCCTTTATGCCGGATCGGCCCGTGACGGAATCCTGGATGAAGGTATCGGATGCAGTGGCATATTTTAAAGATTTTTATGAGGACTTTAATGTGGAGAAGGCACGCAACATGCTGGAATTCATGAACTTAAAGACCCATGACCGCATCAGCTCCTTATCCAAAGGAATGAATGAGCGCCTGCAGTTATCATTGGCCTTGTCCCGTGAAGCGCAGCTGTATATGCTGGATGAGCCGATTGGAGGAGTGGATCCGGTAGCCCGGGGCAAAATTTTGGATGCGATTGTGGAGTTCTATAACGAAGACAGCAGCATTATCATTTCAACCCATTTGGTCCGGGATATTGAGCGGATATTTGATGAAGTGATCTTTATTCAGGGCGGCGAAGTCGTTATGCATGACGAAGTGGAGAACATCCGCCTAAAACACGGAAAAAGTGTAGATGAGATGTTTAAAGAGGTGTATGCGGAATGATAAAACTGTTCAAATACGACTGGAAGAGAAACTCAACGACGCTGCTCGGCGCCTTTGCGATCCTTCTCATCGTTCAGATTGCGGTCACGGTAGCAGGCTCGATAAGAGATTGGGAGCTTGGAATAATGTTGGGTCTTAGCATACTGGCTTATGGCTCTGTGAGCGTTCTGCTTCTTGTGGTCACTGCCAAGAACTTCGGCTATAACATAAAGGCATATCACCGACGTTTACTCCCCGTACATTCCGTGTGGAATGTGGTTTCATCACTTTTACTGGCATGTGTAAGCTTGCTGGTACTTGGGATATTGATGGCTCTGCATTTATGGTACTACTTGAACGCAGCGGACATTTGGGAATATATCAATTTCGCTGATGTTCCCGTTTCGTATTATGTCGGGCTTGCCCTGCAGATGGTATGGAAATTCATCTATTTGATGATTGCGATATTTTTTGCAATTACTGTGTCCAGGAGCATCACCAAGAAGGGCAGTACATGGATCGGCATTCTGGTGTTCTTCGTATTGCAATACGTACTTGGCTGGCTTAGCCAAATGCTTTTCGGAGAAGAGGCCGCGTGGGTAGGACCTATGGCTAGCATTTCGTTTGATGAGAAAGAGGCAGACCTTACGGTATCGACCGTGCAGTATACATTAGCATGGGGGGCACTTGCTTTTGAGGTGATATTGGCCGCCTTGATCGTGTATGCAACGGTCTACCTCATCGACCGGAAGGTTGAGGTTTGACCAAAAGAGATACTTGGAATCTGGAAGACAAATCAATAAGATTTAAACTATGACGAACAAAGAGACTGCCTATCGAGGGCAGTTTTTTTGCGTATGGAAGGAGATAACAGCGGGAAAACAGAACTAGAACATTACCCCTAGCCTTTCTGAGCAAGAGTGGAACCCTCCATTAAGATCATGTGGAATAGGGGATAAATACGTAACTATGATTTAAACATTATAACGTTATATTCACGTAGCGCTCGTTCTGTGCTATGCTATAATCACGACACTCAACTTACACAATGTTAACTGACGAATAAGAGGATCCAAGCTGGTCCGGCAAGGCTGAAGGAGTGAAGCTATGAAGATATTGGAACAGCGTTTTATTATTCGCAATGTAAAGTCGGTCCATGATGATGAACCTTTTGACATTGTCATGGAGAACGGGTTCATAACTGAAATAATGGATGCGAACACGGCCCAGGGTGCCAACAGTTTTGATGGTACGGGTCTGTATGTGTCCAGCGGCTGGATCGATATGCATGTCCATGCGGTTGCCAAGCTGGAGCCTTACGGAGATGCCATCGACGAAATCGGCGTGAAGCAAGGGGTTGCCACCATAATCGACGCAGGAAGCTGCGGCGCGGATACGATTGGGGAACTGGCAGCCGAGGTTGCAAGGTCCAAGACGAATGTGTTTGCTTTTCTGAATATTTCGCATATCGGTCTGCAGCGGGTCGACGAGTTGTCCAGTCTGGAATGGATCGATGCCGAGAAGGCGACAAAGGCGGTAAACACGTATCCGGATCTGATCATTGGACTCAAGGCCAGAATAAGCAAAAGCGTCGTCAGGGACAATGGAGTAGAACCTCTTCGACTCGCAAGAAAATTGTCGGAGAAAACGTCACTGCCGCTGATGGTACATATCGGGTCAGGGCCCCCTCCGATTGAGGAAGTATTGAAGCTGCTGCAGAAAGATGACATTATTACTCATTATTTGAACGGGAAAGCCAACAATTTATTTGATTCGGACGGGAAGCCGATCCCTGCCCTGGTGAAAGCGATAGCTCGCGGCGTTCATCTGGATGTGGGCCACGGAACGGCCAGCTTCTCGTTCTTGGTGGCGGAGTATGCCAAGGCCCAAGGGATTAAGCCGGACACGATCAGCACCGATATTTATCGCGGGAATCGCATCCATGGCCCGGTGTACAGCCTGGCTAATGTCATGACGAAGTTCCTGTATTTGGGGTACAGTCTGCAGGAGGTGGTCTCAGCGGTAACGGACCATGCAGCAGCATGGTTGGGCCGTCCGGAGCTTGGCCGAATTCAAGCGGGCGATGCCGCTCACCTCACGCTGTTTGCCCTGCAGCAGGGCACTATGAGTTTAACGGATTCCGAAGGGGAGACCCGAATCGCTGATCGATATATCGAAGCCAGAGGAGTGGTTGTCAATGGATCATTCATTACATGCTAAATACGGGTTGAAACGCGTGGTTAATGCCAGCGGGCGCATGAGTATTCTTGGCGTATCGGCGCCGACGGATACCGTCATGGAAGCGATGCGGATCGGCGGGCAGAGTTACGTGGAAATCGCGGATCTGGTAGATAAGGCGGGCGATTACATGGCGCGAATCTTAGGTTCCGAGGCTGCGGTCGTTGTCAATTCCGCTTCCAGCGGAATCGCGCTTTCCGTGGCTGGAATCGTCACTGAAGGCAATCGCAGACGCAGTGACCGACTGCACCAGGAGCCGATCGCGAAGAACGAGATTATCATGTTTAAGGGACATAATGTGCAGTATGGTGCACCTGTTGAAACGATGGTTTATCTCGGGGGCGGCAAGGTCGTTGAAGTTGGGTATGCCAACGAAGGGCGCAAGGAGCATATCGCAGAAGCAATTAATGAGCGTACAGCCGCCATTTTGTATGTGAAATCCCATCACTGCGTACAGAAAAATATGATTTCGGTGGAAGAAGCGGCAGAAGTGGCCCAGGCACATGGACTTCCGCTGATTATCGATGCTGCTGCCGAAGAGGATATCCAGAAGTATGTGAAATACGGGGACCTGGCCATATACAGCGGATCCAAGGCAATTGAAGGCCCGACCTCCGGCATTGTCGGAGGCAAACGTCAATACGTCGAGTGGGTAAAAGCGCAGCTGCATGGTATTGGGCGCAGCATGAAGGTAGGCAAGGAAACGACGTTTGGACTGCTTCAGGCGCTGGACGAGTATATGGTGAAGGAAGATAAGAGTGAGCAGGAGAAAGCGGCACTGGAGGAAATGAAATCCTTATCGAAATTGCCGGGCATGGAGGTGACCATTGTTCAGGACGAAGCGGGAAGGGCGATCTATAGGGGGCGCGTGAAAGTCGATGAAAATGCGGCCGGGGTTAGTGCCAAGTCCATGAACGATCAGCTACGCGAAGGCGATATTGCTGTGTACACCAGGGATTACGGCGTTCGACAGGGGTATTTTGATATCGATCCTCGCTCTCTTTCCGGGGATGATTTGCAGGTCATTATAACGAGAATACAGCAGATTGCAGGGGGAAACTAAGATGGCAAACATGGAGAAACGTCTTTATAGAAATCGCGCGGCACTGAACGTGCTTGCAGGCAGCATTCAGAACGCGAAGGAAATTTTTGAAGCTTCGGAAGGGCATGTGCTGGTCGGCGTATTGTCCAAAAATTATCCGAATGCACAAGAGGCCGTTATTGCGATGAAGGAGTACGGCGCCGTAATTGAAGATGCGGTATCGATCGGATTGGGTGCCGGCGATAACCGCCAGGCTGCGGTGGTTGCCGAGATAGTGAAGAGCTATCCGGGCACGCATATCAATCAGGTGTTCCCGGCGGTCGGTGCTACACGTGCCAATCTGGATGGCAAAGAAAGCTGGATTAACAGCCTCGTGTCTCCTTCGGGTCAAGTGGGCTACGTGAATATCTCAACCGGACCGGTGAGCGCTGCCGGATCGGACAAAGCCATCGTACCTGTCAAAGCGGCTATCGCGCTTGTGCGCGACATGGGCGGAAATGCACTGAAGTACTTCCCGATGCAGGGCTTGAAGCTGGAGGATGAGTACCGCGCGGTAGCGAAGGCATGTGCGGAGGAAGGATTCGCGCTTGAACCAACTGGCGGGATTGATAAAGAGAATTTTGAAGCCATCGTGCGCATCGCATTCGAGGCGGGAGTGCAGCAAGTCATTCCGCACGTGTACTCCTCGATTATCGACTCGGCAAGCGGAGATACAATCATTAGTGATGTTCAAGAGCTGCATCGCAAGCTAAAAGCGCTGGTTGATCAATATGCCTAAGACGATTGCCGCTTATGGCGAAGTGATGATGCGTCTTCAAGTACCGGGATATGCTTCCTTGGCTCAAGAGAGCCATCTGAATTATTCCTTTTCCGGCACGGGGGTAAACATCGCCTCGGCTGTGGCAAGGTTCGGTCATAACGGTTATCTGGTCAGCACGCTGCCGGATAACCCGCTTGGCGAAGCGGCGGTTTCCTACCTGCGCAAGCTTGGCATCGATACTTCGCTCATTAACCGCGGAGGCAAATATGTGGGCATGTACTTTCTGGAGAATGGCTTTGGTGTCAGACCCGGACGCGTGACCTATACGGACCGGCTGGGCAGCAGCTTTAACACGGCAGAGGATGCGATGTACGATTTCGGTGCGATTGCCCAAAAGATAGACATGGTCCACTTTTGCGGCATAACCCTTTCCATGAATGACACGGTGCGAGGTCAAATGAAGACACTGGCTCGTGAAGTTAAAGCTAACGGGGGAACCGTCGTGTTCGATTGCAATTATCGTCCCTCTTTATGGGGAACAGGCCGCTACGAGTTTGCCAAGCCGCACTATGAGGAAATGCTGTCATTGGCGGATATCGTCTTTATGAATGAGAAGGATGCTATCTATATCCTCGGCATGGAGACGACCCGGGAGGATCGGAACGAACAGCTGCAGGAGTTGATTCCGAAGGTGGCAGCGAAGTATAATATTACGGTTGCGTCGGGTACCCACCGCAAGATCAACGGGGATAACACCCATTCCCTGCAAGGCTATCTCTACACGGATGGAGCGTTTCATTTTTCCAAAACGTTAACGTTTTCCGTTCATGATCGTATCGGCGCGGGTGATGCTTACGCCAGCGGGGTGATCCACGGGATCTCGGAGAGTTTTGAACCGAATCGGACGGTTGACTTTGCCGCAGCTGCGGCAATGCTTGCCCATACCGTTACAGGGGATACGCCGACGGCGAACGAACGCGAAGTGCTTCAGGCAATGAGTCATCATATGTCTGACGTGGAAAGGTAGGAGAAGCATGTCGATCACGCGGAAGAACGGTCCGTTATACTTGCAAATCAAGAAGATCATAAAAGATCGGATTCTGCATGGGGAATATCCACTTGGCTCCCATATTCCTTCCGAGCCACAGCTGGAGCAGGAATTTAACGTTAGCAAAATGACGGTCCGCAATGCGATCCAGGAGCTGTATCAGGAAGGATATGTAGAAAAGCGGAGCGGGGTAGGAACGATCGTGACCCGGAACACTTCCTTCTCCAGGCTTTCCAAAGGCAAGCTGTTTACCGAAATTCTGGTCGAAGAAGGACACCAGATTCGGAAGCGTCACCTGAAGACGGAATGGGTGCTTAATGAGCCGGATAGCGAATTGTTCTTAAAATTCGGGGAGCGGTGCCTGCTGATTGAACGATTGTATTTACTGGACGGCAGTCCTTTTATTTACTACACGCACTACGTGTCATCCCAAGTGGATATGGGTGAAGAGTTCGGTTCCAACGAACTACCGTCTCTCTATGACCGCATCGAGGAAAGTCAAATTACGCTTGAGAATTTCCGCGACCGTTTCCTGGCAACCGTGGCAAATGAAGAAACTGCTTCCTTGCTTGGAGTAAGTGTAGGCTCTCCGTTACTGAAGCGGCTCAGAACCTCTTATGACGGGACAGGCAGCATCATTGAATACAGCATCGGTTATTACAATACGGAGCTGCAGCACTACTTGATCAGTTACGACGCTTAAAGATTGACGCGATACAGAATTATGATATGGAGAAGTGGCCTTGAAACCGGTTTTCACCGGTATGGAGGCTGCTTCTTTTTTGTTGTCCTTTGTATGAATTGTTCTTGAAGAAGAGGCTATAAGCGATCAAAGAACTGGGTACAATAAGAATATAGGCATAGCGCGATAAATTGAGAAGTACCTCTTGGCAAAATGAAAAAATGTGCTATAATGAAATCAAAGTCAAAGAAAGTCAAAGTCAACGAGAGGGTTCGCTGATTTTGATTATGGTTAAATTTTCGTATAAGCAAGGCTCTGTGCGGACGTGTAAGATCACTATCCGTCTTAACGTTTCAAACAGTGGAGGATGAACAGACCAATGCGTAATATCTCTGATATTATCGAACAATACCTGAAGAGCATACTGCAGGAAAGTCCGGAGGGTACCGTTGAAATTCAACGCAACGATCTGGCGGAGCAATTTTCTTGCGTTCCTTCCCAGATTAACTACGTGATCAGTACACGGTTCACGCTGGAGAAGGGCTTTCTTGTCGAGAGCAAGCGCGGCGGGGGCGGGTACATACGCATCCAACGTATCGAACTTCCCCAGCATACTGCACTCCAGCAGCATCTTCATCATACCATTGGCAGCATGATTGACCAGACGGTGGCTGAAGGATTGATTTACCAGCTGGAGGAGTCCCGTTTTTTAACGAAGCGGGAGGCCAGCCTGATGCGGGCCGCCATTTCAAGGGAGTGCCTGAATGTGAAGCTTCCTTATCGGGATGAGCTGCGTGCAAGGATTATGAAGGCGATGCTTATTTCTTTATTAGGTAAGTGAGTCTGTGTAAGGGGGCATCGGAATTATGTTATGCCAAGAATGCGGTAAACGGCCGGCGACACTGCATTTCACCAAAATTGTGAACGGGGAGAAAACGGAGTTTCATTTTTGTGAAACCTGTGCCCGCGAAAAAGGGGAATTGATCCCCGGTACGTCGAATGGTTTTTCTATACACAGTTTGCTGTCAGGTCTTCTGGATCTGGACCCTTCAGGCAAGGGCCAGAGCCCCGGTGCAAAAACGGCCCAGACGCTGCAGTGCGAAGAATGCGGTATGACGTATTCCCAGTTCAGCAAGCTTGGCCGGTTCGGCTGCAGCTCGTGTTATAAATATTTCTCGGATCGATTGGATCCATTGTTTAAGCGAGTCCATGGGGGAACATCCCATGTCGGCAAAGTGCCGAAGCGTACGGGTGGCCGGATTCAGATCAAACGCCAGATTGATGAGCTTAAGAAGGAGCTTCAAATTCGGATCGTTCAGGAGGAGTTTGAATCGGCTGCTCAGATCCGGGACCAAATCCGTGAGCTGGAGCGGAATATGGCTCAGGGATAAGATTGTAAGAATTTGCACTTTAGTAGGAGGAATGCGTGATGTCTAATCTCCGGTTTACCGATTCGGCGCTGAGCGAGTGGATGCGCGGAAACGGTCAGGAATCCGACATTGTCATCAGCACCCGTGTCAGGGTGGCGCGCAATCTGCAGCATCTTCCTTTCCCGCTGCTGGCAACCGATCAGCAGTCAGGAGAAGTGCTAGAGCGCCTGACGAATGTGCTGAAGAATAAGGACGATTTGCAGGATTTCGGGGATTTACATGTAATTAAATTAAGTGAGATTGATGAACTGGATAAGAAGGTTCTTGTTGAGAAGCATCTGATCAGTCCCAATCTGGCGAATGAATCCCGAAACGGTGCAGTCATCCTTACGGAAGATGAATCCGTCAGCATTATGATCAATGAAGAGGATCACCTGCGCATACAGTGTTTATATCCCGGATTTCAGGTTCGTGAGGCATGGGCACGTGCGACGGCGCTGGATGATGTTTTTGAATCCGAGGTCGATTATGCATTTGATGATAAGCGAGGTTATCTTACCAGTTGTCCGACCAATGTCGGAACCGGCCTTCGCGCATCGGTCATGATGCATCTGCCCGCTCTTGTTATGACACAGCAGATTAACCGGATTCTCTCGGCAGTATCGCAGGTAGGCTTGACTGTAAGAGGGATTTACGGCGAAGGCAGCGAAGCATTAGGCAACCTGTTTCAAATCTCGAATCAGATTACGCTCGGTCAAACCGAGTCGGAGATCATTGAGAATCTGCACAGCGTCGCCCTGCAGATCATCGAGCATGAGAAGAATGCCAGAGCCCGGCTCTTGGGTGAATCCAAGCTCCGGATTACGGATCGGGTTATGCGCTCCTATGGCATACTCTCCTATGCGGCGGTGATGGATTCCAAGGAAGCGGCCCAGCGTTTGTCCGATGTTCGGCTTGGCGTGGATCTCGGCCTCCTGGAAGGTCCGGAAATCCCGGTCATGAATGAACTGAATGTGAAGACGCAGCCTGGCTTTCTGCAGAAGACCTATGGAGAGGGCATGACGCCTTCCGAACGCGACATGTACAGGGCTAAGCTCATCAGAGAAACATTGGGTAACCATTAAGAATTTATACTCGTTTTACAGTTGGATGACGGTTTAAGCGTCCTATTGCTGACGATACACCGAAATCCGCGAGGTTCAATATATTAATTGAAACGTGGAGGTGCAATACTATGATGTTTGGCAGATTTACGGAACGTGCACAAAAGGTGCTTGCATTGGCTCAGGAAGAAGCGGTACGACTGGGGCACAACAATATCGGCACAGAACATATCCTGCTGGGCCTTATTCGTGAAGGAGACGGCATTGCAGCCAAAGCGCTGATCGGACTTGGACTTGGTCTTGAGAAGATTCAGGATGAAGTCGAAACATTAATCGGACGCGGACAGGAGCAGCCTACCAATATTGCCTATACGCCAAGAGCGAAAAAGGTAATTGAGCTCTCCATGGACGAAGCTCGTAAGCTTGGTCACACCTACGTTGGTACTGAGCATATTCTGCTGGGGCTTATTCGTGAAGGTGAAGGGGTTGCCGCACGCGTGCTGAACAACCTGGGCATTAGCCTGAACAAAGCCCGCCAGCAAGTGCTGCAGCTGCTCGGCAGCAGCGAAGCGGTATCGAGCCATCATGGCACGCCGCAAAACGTAAGCACGCCTACACTTGACAGTCTCGCTCGCGATCTGACCGCCATTGCCAAAGAAGGCAACCTGGATCCTGTCATTGGACGCAGCAAAGAAATTGAGCGCGTGATCCAGGTACTAAGCCGCCGTACGAAGAACAACCCGGTGTTGATTGGTGAACCAGGGGTAGGTAAGACGGCGATTGCGGAAGGCCTGGCACAACGTATCATTAACAATGAAATTCCGGAGACACTGCGTGACAAACGCGTCATGACGCTGGATATGGGCTCAGTTGTTGCCGGTACGAAATACCGTGGCGAGTTTGAGGATCGCCTGAAAAAAATCATGGATGAGATTCGTCAAGCGGGCAACATCGTTCTGTTCATCGATGAGCTGCATACCTTGATCGGAGCAGGCGGTGCAGAAGGCGCCATTGACGCTTCCAACATTCTTAAGCCATCCTTGGCACGCGGAGAACTTCAGTGCATCGGAGCAACCACACTGGATGAATACCGCAAATATATTGAAAAAGATGCTGCCCTCGAGCGCCGTTTCCAACCAATTACGGTGGACCAACCGTCGCCTGAGGAAGCCATTCAGATTCTGTATGGACTGCGTGACCGTTATGAAGCGCATCACCGCGTGAAAATTACGGATGAAGCGATCGAGCAGGCTGTGAAATTGTCAGACCGCTACATTACGGATCGCTTCCTGCCGGATAAAGCGATTGATCTGATTGACGAGGCTGGTTCAAAAGTTCGCCTTCATACGTATACCATACCGCCAAATCTGAAAGATCAGGAAGCGCATCTGGAGGACATCCGCAAAGAGAAAGACGCAGCTGTCCAAAGCCAGGAATTCGAGAAGGCTGCAGCGCTGCGCGATACGGAGCAGAAGCTCCGCGAAGAACTAGAGATCACGAAGAATCAATGGAAAGAAAAACAAGGACGTACCGATTCCGAGGTAACGCCGGAGGATATCGCCGACGTTGTCGCCAACTGGACGGGTATTCCTGTAAATAAACTGAAAGAAGAAGAGACCGAGCGTCTTCTGAATCTGGAAGAAATCCTCCACAGCCGCGTGATCGGTCAAGAGGAAGCGGTCAAAGCGGTCAGCCGTGCGGTTCGCCGGGCACGCGCAGGCTTGAAAGATCCGAAGCGTCCAATGGGCTCCTTCATCTTCCTGGGTCCTACCGGGGTAGGTAAAACCGAACTGGCACGCGCTCTTGCTGAAGCGATGTTCGGAGATGAGAATGCGGTTGTCCGGATCGATATGTCCGAGTACATGGAGAAGCATTCCACGTCACGCCTCGTCGGAGCGCCTCCGGGATATGTAGGTTACGAGGAAGGCGGTCAGCTGACCGAGAAAGTACGCCGCAAGCCGTATTCCGTTGTCCTGCTCGATGAAATCGAGAAGGCGCACCCTGAGGTATTCAACATCCTGCTTCAAGTGCTGGAAGACGGACGCTTGACCGATTCCAAGGGCCGCGTGGTGGACTTCCGGAACACCCTGATCATCCTGACCTCCAACGTGGGAGCGGAAGCGATCAAGAAAAACTCTACGCTTGGATTTACTGCGGTGACGGATGCAGGCCGCGATTATAACAACATGAAAGGCAAAGTGATGGATGAGCTCAAGAAGAGCTTCCGTCCCGAGTTCCTGAACCGGATTGACGAGATCATCGTGTTCCACTCTCTGGAAGAGAAACACATTGCCGAAATCGTGACATTGATGTCCGACGAGCTGCGTAAGCGTCTGAAGGAATTCGAGGTGCATTTCGAGCTCACAGACAAAGCGAAGGCCTTCATTGCGAAGGAAGGATATGATCCGGCCTTCGGTGCCCGCCCGCTGCGCCGAGCTATCCAGAAGCATATCGAGGATCGTCTCTCCGAGGAGCTGCTGAAAGGTACTGTGGCCAAGGGTGATTCGCTCGTAATCGATGAAGCAAATGGCGAGCTTGTGGTGAACAAGAACGAAAGCGTCACTGCCGCATCAGTCGAAACTGAATAAGTGTAACTTCAACCCCCGCTGGAATGAAATCCAGCGGGGGTTTATTAATTTTAAAGGTTAATTGTAATTGAGGGGATATATAAGGCGGGGAAATACATGAACTCTGGAAGGAATTGAATGAAATGACTGGGGATGATTATATCGGCAATAAATCGACAGATGGCGAAGAATGCAGCCTCTCTTGCAATCAACCCAGCGAAGAGGAAGGAATCGTTCTGAAGAAGCGACAGCGTTCGCCTTTAAAACCGGGAAACCACCATGATATCAACCAGTTTCCTGGTTTTAACAGCGATCGTAAGAACGATTCGGCAGCGAAGCGGACAGTATGGTTTAACGCCCCTTCGAATTTGAAACAAATTCTTTTCATCCCGCGTAAAGTTTCCAATTAACCTTTACGTTGAATTATAAGAAATGGTAAACTTTGAGTAATGCCTGATTTTGCAGGGTTTTACGGAATCCGACAAATGATGTGCGACATAAAGGAGACTCACATGGCAAAAACTAAAACGAAATTTTTCTGTACCGAATGCGGCTATGAAGCGCCCAAATGGTTCGGAAAATGTCCGGGCTGCCAATCATGGAATTCCATGGTGGAGGAAACCGAGACGGTAATCAAGACGCAGGGGATGAATTCCCCTCTTTTTCATAGTAAAGAAAAACCCCTTTCGATCATAAATATAGAAAGCGGTAAAGAACCCAGAATCCAGACGGGTATTGCAGAATTGAACCGTGTGCTCGGCGGCGGGCTTGTTCCTGGTTCACTCGTGTTAGTCGGCGGTGATCCCGGGATCGGCAAATCCACGCTGCTGCTGCAAGCCTCCAATCGATTGGCCCAGAACGGTATACGCGTCCTGTACATTTCCGGTGAGGAATCCGTACGCCAGACCAAACTGCGTGCAGATCGGCTCGGGGCGCTGTCCCCGGAGCTGTATGTCCTATGTGAAACTAATCTCGAATCGATTGAGGAAGCCATTGAGAACGTAAAGCCCGGCTTTGTTGTCATTGATTCCATTCAGACGGTGTATTTGCCGGAGGTAACCAGTGCGCCGGGCAGCGTTTCCCAGGTACGGGAGTGTACGGCACGCTTCATGCGATTGGCGAAGGTGAAGGGCATAGCGACCGTCCTGGTCGGTCATGTGACCAAGGAAGGCGCTATTGCAGGCCCAAGGATGCTGGAGCACATGGTCGACTGTGTGCTTTATTTTGAAGGAGAGCGTCACCATACTTACCGTTTGCTTCGTGCGGTAAAGAACCGTTTCGGTTCGACGAATGAGATTGGCATTTTTGAGATGGGTGAGGATGGACTTCGGGAAGTCGGGAATCCATCCGAACTGTTTTTATCTGAACGGCCTTTAGGTGTAGCGGGTTCAACCGTTGTTGCAAGCATGGAGGGAACTCGACCGGTTCTGGTCGAGCTGCAGGCGCTCATCTCCACCACCCACTTCCCGTCACCGCGCCGGATGGGCACAGGGGTGGACCACCACCGCATGAATCTAATCATTGCCGTGCTGGAGAAACGGATGGGCATGTACCTGCAAACCCAAGACGCCTATCTGAACGTAGCGGGCGGCGTGAAGCTCGACGAACCTGCGGTGGATCTGGCCATAGCAGTCAGCATAGCGTCCAGCTTCCGCGACATTCCGACCAAGCCGTATGACGTTATTTTTGGCGAGGTGGGTCTGACCGGTGAGGTTCGGGCCGTTTCAAGAGCGGAGCAGAGGGTAAGAGAAGCCGAGAAGCTGGGTTTTAAGCGCGTAGTCATGCCGGAGAAGAGTTTGAAGGGATGGAAGCATCCGAAAGGAATACAAATTATAGGAGTAAACACCGTTGCAGATGCATTAGCGGTTGCGTTAGATTAGGGGGCATACGAAGGTGAAAGAAACGAGCCAACTGGACAAAATGAATGATTTGCTAAAGCTGGTAGCACCGGGAACGCCGTTTCGCGACGGACTGGAGAACGTGCTGCGGGCGAAGACGGGCGCCCTGATCGTTGTAGGCTACAGCCCGGAGGTAATGGAAGTTGTCGACGGCGGCTTCTCCATTAACTGCGATTTTTCGCCAAACTATTTATACGAGCTGGCCAAGATGGACGGCGCCATCATCCTTAGTGAAGACTTGAAACGAATCTTATATGCGAATACCCAGCTGATTCCGGATTCCTCAATCTCTTCCATCGAGACAGGGATACGGCACAGAACAGCGGAGCGGGTAGCGAAACAGACAGGCAAACTGGTTGTGTCCATCTCGCAGCGCCGAAACATCATTACGCTGTATCAAGGATCGCTGCGGTATGCATTGAAGGAAATCGGCGTTATCCTAACCAAGGCCAATCAGGCTATACAGACCTTGGAGCGATACCGCGTGGTGCTTAATCAATCACTCACCAACCTTTCGGCATCTGAATTTGAAGAACTGGTTACCATACCGGAAGTCGTGAATGTGATACAGCGCGTCGAGATGGTGCTCCGAATCAAGAAGGAGATCAAGCGTTATATCAACGAGCTCGGCAACGAAGGCCGCTTAATCAGCATGCAGATGGATGAGCTTGTAAGCAATATGGAGGAAGAGGCATGGCTGCTGTATGCGGACTATGCCCGGGAGTACAGCGAGGAGAAGATCCGCGAGATCATCCTCGCGCTGAAGCGTTCAACGGATGAGGAGCTGCTGGACATTCATCATATTGTAAGGCTTCTTGGTTATCCGGCTTCCGCCGCTGCTTCGGAGGAAGAAATACTGCCGCGTGGTTACCGAATCTTGAACAAAATCCCGCGCCTGCCGAATGTGATCGTTCGTAATCTGGTAGATCAGTTCCATGATTTATCCAGCATTATGACCGCTTCCATCCATGAACTCGATGAAGTGGACGGGATTGGCGAAGTTCGCGCACGCACCATTAAGGAAGGTCTGAAACGATTGCAAGAACAAGTATTCATTGACAGACAAATCTAAAAGACCTACAATCGATGTTCGTACGTAACATTAATGAGGTGAATAAAAAATGACGAAATCAATTCCGAACATGTTTACTTTAGGTAATCTGTTTCTCGGAATGATTGGTATCATCTTGGCGACGGAAGGTCGAACGAGTATGGCGGCTATTATGATTATCATTGCCATGCTCCTTGACGGACTTGACGGTCGGGTAGCTCGGGCGTTAAATGCCCAAAGCGAGCTCGGTAAGGAACTTGACTCATTATCTGATGTAATTTCATTTGGCGTAGCACCGGCACTCATTATGTATACCGTAGCGTTTACGGATATTAATACAGCACTGGCTTGGACAGTGACCGCCATATTTCCGATGTGCGGCGCACTGCGTCTTGCAAGATTTAATGTTCGTCCGGGGATACCGGGATATTTTATCGGCCTGCCGATCCCCGCTGCGGGAGGCGTGCTGGCAACCTTGGCGTTATTCCATGAAGAGATTACAGCAACTTATATGATTATTGCCGTACTTCTGCTTTCTTATCTCATGGTTAGCGCAGTCAAGTACCCGAACTTCAAGAAGATTGGCATTCCGAAAACAGCGATTAAATTTACGCCGCTCGTCATCATTGGCGCAGTCATGGTTGCCGTGTTCTTACCAGAGCAGACCTCCAAGCTGATATTCTTGCCATTGGTCCTGTACGCAGGTTATGGCTTGCAGCAGAATTTCCGCAGGCTGAACCGCAAAAAGCGTCGTAAAAAGGATGACCCCAATTCGGATGAGGCCTATCAATCCTCTGACCGATAAGCCGGATTCGGACATATCTCCAAATAAAAAGCATTTATTTCCCTGCTACCCGCAGCGAGATAAATGCTTTTTTTTGTATGCATGGAGTGCCTTGCCGTTACGAACCGTCATCATGTTAACGGTCTTACGACAGGTTAAAAATACCCAATGTGGAGCATTTCTGTGACTCCTTGACAACAACCTCATCCAGTTGAATGTCCAGAAGATTCGCAAGGGCAGACATATAAAACAGGTTGCGGCCAAGCTCAGTGCTTACCGCCTCACGGCAATTCTCGCACAGATGGCCTTCGACGTGCGTGCCGGCTAATTCCCGGGCTGATTCGAGATCAGCGCCGATATCGAAGGTTTGCTTCGTAGCGTGGAGCTCGATGCATCCGCATTCTGTGATGGCCTTGGTTACGGCCCGGTTGACTGAAGCATTGCTTTGACCATTTTTAGACAGAACATCCAAGAGACTGCGGTGACGGAGCAACAATTCGGAAACTTGGTCCTGAAAAGCCTGTAAACTAGGAGCGCTCATTTATACATCCACCTCGATATTATGAATTGAGTTCATTATATTCCACTACTTCAGGCGATTTCAACCAATTTGAGGTGTCTGCAGGCGGTCAATTCCATTTGTGAGGTTGATGTCAGTACACGTCAAAGCCTGATGGGGGTAGGCAAAACCGGTAGAATATGGGGATATGGAAATATTATAAAAAAACATCAATCGGCGTACTTCAAGAGAAGATACGCCGCTTTGTGAGGGTGTTTATCCTGCGATGATCCAATTTATTGGGTTCCACCGAAAAACTTTACATTCGATAATCTTAAAAAAAGATGGATCGGCACGATTACGACTTTATAAATTGGACCATACTGGAAAATAGAAGCAAAGATATTCAGGTATAAAAGGAGGTGTGCGGAAGCTCATGGTAAAAAAAGCTATTTTAGCATTTACAGTATTATGCGGAGCATGGGGCGGGTATACGTTATATCATACAATGGAACGGTCTTTCTCAGGGCTCTCGCCTATTTTTGGACAAGGTTTATTTGCAGCGGGAAGCGGAGCCTTCGCGGTGCTTGGAGGATTATTGTTTGGCATGATCGGCGTGCTGTCGGCGGATCGGGTCACGAGATGGCTGCACAGCCTGATCGCTTCGTTCTCCCGGATTCCGATGAATGAGCTGGCTGCGGGCACAGCCGGACTGTTGAGCGGTCTGCTGCTGTCGCTATTGCTGTCACCGGGGATGTCTTTACTTGGGCAAGCAGGGCAGCTGCTGCAGGTTGGCATTACGCTGCTTGGCGGTTACATCGGGTTTCGCATTGGACTGGAGAAGAAGGATGAACTGGCGTCCTTGTGGATGTCGGGCAAGTGGAGTCAAGCGGCAGAGCCTGAGGGCCGGCGCATAGAGGAACATAAGATTTTGGATACGAGCGTCATTATTGACGGGAGAATTGCGGATATTTGCAAGACCGGATTTATCGAAGGAACGATTGTCATTCCTGAGTTTGTTTTGGAGGAGCTTCAGCATATTGCGGATTCCTCGGACCTTCTTAAGCGAAATCGCGGTCGGCGCGGCCTTGATATTTTGAACAAAATCCAAAAAGAGCTGGACGTCAAGGTACTCATTTATGAAGGCGACTTTGAGGAAATATCCGAGGTCGACAGCAAGCTGGTGAAGCTGGCCAAAGTGCTTCAAGGCAAAGTGGTCACCAATGATTTTAACTTAAATAAGGTTTGTGAGCTGCAGGGTGTGTCGGTCCTGAACATTAATGATCTCGCTAACGCGGTCAAACCGGTGGTCCTGCCAGGGGAAGAAATTCTGGTACAGATTATCAAGGACGGCAAGGAGCATGGTCAAGGCGTCGCGTATCTCGATGACGGCACGATGATCGTCGTGGAGGGCGGCCGCGAGTACATCGGCACGATGATGGAGGTGCTCGTTACCAGCGTACTGCAAACCTCGGCGGGCCGGATGATCTTCGCAAAACCAAAACTGTTGGAAAAAGCCCAGTAAAGGGGTATGATGGGGATATACATATCCGCTATTCGTCCGTTTGGGGCGTGTTGGGTGAGACAGGAGTTTGGTGCTTGATGAGTAACTTCGGCGCTGTCATTGTAGCGGCGGGAAAAGGAACGAGGATGGGCACCCGGGAGAGCAAGCAGTACCTGGCTCTGAACGGAAAGCCCATTATCGTTCATACGCTTGAAGCATTCAGCCGGATACCATGGCTGCAGGAAATTGTGCTTGTGACGGGGAAGGAGGATGTCCCTCGCTGCGAATCCTGGATACAGGAGTATGGTTTGGACAAGGTGTCCGCTGTAATCCCGGGGGGAAGCGAGAGGCAGCAGTCCGTATACCAAGGCATCAAGCAAATTTCTTCAGAATGGGTAATGATACATGACGGCGTAAGGCCGTTTGTAACGCAAGAGGAGATTGAAGCCTGCCGCGATGCGGCAATCCGCGAGGGCGCCTCGGTGCTTGGGGTTCCCGTGAAGGATACGATTAAACAGGTGAACGGCAGGGGTCAGATTACAGGCACCCCGGACCGTCAAAGTCTGTGGGCCGTTCAGACCCCACAGGCTTTTCGTCTTTCCGACCTGCTGTCCGCCCATGAGGCAGCGGCAAAGGATGGGTTTACAGGCACCGACGATGCCATGCTGATGGAGCGGGCAGGACATCCGGTAACCGTGGTGGAGGGGAAATACAGCAATATCAAAATCACCACGCCGGAGGATCTGGAATATGCGGCTTTTTTACAGAAACGTAAGGGAGAGGACATGGAATGATTCGAGTAGGACAGGGGTTTGACGTACATCAGCTCGTAGAAGGAAGGCCGTGCATCATCGGAGGCGTCACGATTCCTTATGAGAAAGGGCTTCTCGGGCACTCCGACGCCGACGTGCTGCTGCATGCCGTAACGGACGCGATCCTGGGGGCGCTTGGGCTCGGCGACATTGGGCGCCACTTTCCCGATAACGATCCTGCCTTTAAAGACGCCGACAGCCTGAAGCTTTTGGAGCAGGTATGGGTCATGGCCAAGGAACGCGGGTATACACTTGGTAATATCGATTCCACGATTATTGCGCAGAAGCCAAAGATGGCACCCTATATTCCGCAGATGGCGGAAGTGATCGCCAAAGCGCTGGATGCTGAGGTGGATCAGGTGAACGTGAAGGCGACCACTACCGAGCAGCTCGGGTTTACCGGCAGGGGCGAAGGAATCGCCGCGCAATCGGTTGTCTGCCTCGTAAAAGGTGTGCTATCATCTTGAAGTATGTGTTCAATAAGGGATTATTTTGAGCTAGGAATCTTGAAAGAATAGGGAAGCGGAGGGGTTTACAATGACCGGAGAAGTCCGCGTGCGCTATGCACCGAGTCCAACGGGACATTTACATATCGGCAATGCCAGAACGGCATTATTCAATTATTTATTCGCCCGCAAAAACAACGGGAAATTCATTATTCGCATCGAGGATACGGATGTAAAACGCAACGTAGAAGGCGGAGAGCAAAGCCAGCTGAAATACTTGAAGTGGCTGGGCATGGACTGGGATGAAAGCGTGGATGTCGGGGGCGAGTACGGGCCTTATCGCCAAACCGAGCGTCTTGATATTTATAAACAATATTGGCAGGACCTTCTGGATCGCGGGCTCGCTTACCGCTGCTACTGCACGGAAGAAGAGCTGGAGCAGGAGCGGGAAGAGCAGATGACTCGCGGCGAAACGCCGCGTTATTCCGGGAAGCACCGGGAGTTGACGGAAGAGCAGCGTCAGGCATTTGAGGCTGAAGGCCGTGTGGCCAGCATCCGCTTCCGCGTTCCGGAAGATCGTATCTACACATTCGATGATATGGTGAAGGGTACGATTTCGTTTAACAGCAAAGAGACGGGCGACTTCGTTATCGTCAAAAAAGACGGCATTCCTACCTACAATTTCGCGGTAGCCTTAGACGATCATCTGATGAAGATCAGCCATGTGCTCCGAGGGGAGGATCATATCTCCAATACGCCGCGCCAGCTGATGATCTATGAAGCCTTCGGGTGGGAGCCGCCTCAGTTCGGACATATGACCCTGATCGTGGGCGAGGATCATAAGAAGCTGAGCAAGCGTAATGAATCGATCATCCAGTTCATCGAGCAGTATGACCAGCTTGGCTATTTGCCAGAAGCGCTGTTCAACTTCATCTCGCTGCTTGGCTGGTCTCCGGAAGGGGAAGAGGAAGTGTTCTCCCAAGAGCAGCTGATCTCGATCTTCGATGAGCATCGTCTGTCCAAGAGCCCGGCGGTATTCGATACGAACAAGCTGGCTCATATGAATAACACGTACATTAAGAACGCGGATCCGGACCGAATTGCCGATTTAGCCATTCCGCATCTGCAAAAAGCCAGCCGCTTGCCGTCCGAGCTTACGGCCGAGCAAGAGGAGTGGGCACGCGCGCTCGTGGCGCTCTATCAGGAGCAGCTGACGGCGGCTTCGGATATCGTGGATCTGTCGGAAGTGTTCTTCCGTACGCATCTGGAGCTGGATGCCGAAGGAATTGAAGTGATGGGCGGCGAGCAGGTGCCAGTCGTATTGTCGGCATTCCTTGCGAAGATCGAGCAGGCGGATGAGTTTAACGCTCCGAAGATTGCGGCGCTGATCAAGGAAGTTCAGAAGGAGACCGGATTTAAGGGCAAACAGCTCTTTATGCCGATCCGCGTAGCCTTGACGGGACAAACCCATGGCCGCGACCTGAACCAGACGATCTGGCTGCTTGGCAGGGATCGCGTGCTTGACCGTTTGCGTTCTCAGATCAAAGGCGCATAAAATTCGGGCGGCTTACTCGATAAACGTTCCTTGTCAGCCCGTATATCATCAGTTATAATTACACCAAACTATAAGTGAAGTATTCTTTGATCTAGGGTTTTATTAAATGGAGCATTTACTCATACAGGGAAGTTAGCGGAGAGGACGGAATCGTGTTGTAGAAGCGAAGCGTTCGCCTTTGTTTTCGGATTTCAACTATGTAGATGTATGTTCAAGAAATCTGAAAACAACAGCGATCGAAAGCACGATCCGTCAGCGCAGCGTCTCTAGTGAGCAACGGGTTCATTAATCACTGACTTAGATCAACAAATATAAACGTATAAAAAGCTACGATCAGGAGAAGTACGCGTAAAACAGGCACGTTCCAGAGAGGACAATCGGCAGAAGACAAGGACCACTTGAATTTGCCGGCTGAGAGTTGTCCCGTCGCCTGCAGCGGAAATGCACCTGTGAGCTGCATGGTTGAAGCGAACACAATCGTTAGATCATGCCGGTCGTCTGCCGTTAATGACATGAAGAGAATCGGTAGAATCCGTCCCTGACGAAGGGAGGAAGCTTGTGCCGGTTCTAAGCAGAGTGGAACCGCGGTCTAGCGCCTCTGCAGCGAAAAGCTGCAGGGGCGTTTTTTAGTTGCAGGAATAACGATGGATAGCAAGTTGCATGCGCGATTGGAAGAGGGGAAAGAGGGAGCGTTCATGTTTAAACAGATGAAATCGGATATTCGGACAGTGTTCGAGAATGACCCGGCTGCCCGGGGACTTTTTGAAGTGGTATTCACCTACTCGGGGCTTCACGCACTGTGGGCGCACCGGGTAGCTCATGCATTATTTAAGCGGCGATGGTATACGCTGGCCCGGTTGATTTCCCAGTTCAGCCGGTTTATGACAGGGATCGAGATTCATCCGGGAGCCCGTATCGGGCAGCGGCTGTTCATTGACCATGGGATGGGGGTTGTCATTGGGGAGACCTGCGAGATTGGGGATGACGTGGTGATCTACCAGGGGGTTACGCTTGGTGGAACCGGTAAGGAAAAAGGCAAGCGGCACCCGACCATCGGCAACAACGTGGTCATCGGATCGGGGGCGAAAGTGCTAGGTTCCTTTACGATTGGGGATAACTGTAACATTGGTTCCAATGCAGTCGTATTAAGACCTGTTCCTCAAAACAGCACCGTAGTCGGCAATCCGGGGAAAATCGTGAAACAGAACGGGGAGCGGGTGCGCGACCGGCTGGATCACACGAATCTGCCCGATCCGATTGTTGATATGCTCCGCTCGATGCAGAAGGAGATCGATCAGCTCCGGGCGGAGCTTCATGAGAGCAAACGAAACCAGCCCAAAGGCATGGTAACCGAGGCCGCCGTTGTGTCTTCGGCCAAAGAAGAGTAAGCCCGTAAGCCGTGAAGGAATAATAAGCGATGGAATGAAAGGATTGAGATGATACCCTATGGCACTGCAAATCTATAATACGCTAACCCGCATGAAAGAAACGTTTGTTGCTCAGGAACCCGGGAAGGTAAAGATCTACGTGTGCGGTCCTACCGTGTACGATTATATCCATATCGGGAATGCTCGGCCGATGATCTTTTTCGACGTGGTTCGAGCTTACTTTGAGAACCAGGGTAATGATGTGAATTACGTCGTGAACTTTACGGATGTGGATGACAAAATGATCCGGAAAGCGGAGCAAACCGGGACGACCGTTCCGGAGGTCGCGGATAAGTTTATTAACGCCTATTACGAGGATCTGGACGGTCTTGGCATACCAAGAGCGACATTGAATCCACGGGTAACGGACAATATGGAGAACATTATCGAATTCATCCAGGAACTCATTGACCGCGACTTTGCTTATGAGAACGGGGGAGATGTATTCTACCGGACCCGCAAATTTGACGATTACGGGAAGCTGTCCCAGCAAAATCTCGATGAGCTGCAATTCGGGATCCGGATTGAGGTGGATAAGCGGAAAGAAAATCCGGAAGACTTTGTTCTATGGAAAGCCGCGAAGCCTGGAGAGATCTACTGGAGCAGTCCTTGGGGCGACGGCCGCCCGGGCTGGCATATTGAGTGCTCCGCCATGGCCCGTCGTTATCTCGGGGATACGCTGGATATCCACGGCGGCGGCCAGGACCTGCAGTTCCCGCACCATGAATGCGAAGTTGCGCAGTCGGAGGCGCTGACAGGCAAACCGCTGGCGAACTACTGGATGCACAATGGATATATCCGCATAAATAATGAGAAAATGTCGAAATCGTTAGGCAATGGTGTATTGGTTAAGGAACTTCGTGAACAATATACGAAAGAAGCTATCCGCTATTTCATGTTGTCCACCCATTACCGCAACCCGCTGAATTATAGCGATGAGGTGATGGAGCAGGCGCAGAACAGCGTGGAACGTCTGGCGAATGCGGCGGCCAATATCGAGCATCGATTGAGTACCGCGATCGGTTCGAAGGAGGATACCGTAAGCCAGGAAGTTGGGGATAAAATATCGGCCGTCCTTGTCGAATTTCACCAGAAGATGCAGGATGATTTCAACACGCCGGACGCCATCACCGCTATGTTCCAATGGGCCAGCGAGGCGAATCAGCTGCTGAAGGAAGCCTCGATCCCTGCGGCGGACCTGCATGAAGTGCTGCGCGCTTTCAACGAAATGAACAGCGTGCTGCGCATCGTAAATACAGGCACGGATGAATTGCTGGATGAGGAGATTGAAGCTCTGATTGCCGAACGTATCGAAGCCCGGAAGAATAAAAACTGGGCCCGAGCGGATGAAATCCGCGACAAGCTGGCGGACGAAGGCATCGTGCTTGAGGATACGGCGCAAGGTATGCGCTGGCGGCGTAAATGAGCGGGCCTGAGTTTCATGATCCCGCAGCAGGCTGGTTCGATTTTCCGCCGTCGAAGCCGGTCCGGTTAATCCCGCCCATCGTGCTTGCCTATATCGGAGATGCCATTTATGAGGTGGCGGTGCGGCAGTTTTTGATATCACGGGCGAATCTCCGTCCCCACCATCTGCACCGTACAGCAACAGGATTTGTGTCGGCGAAGGCACAGAGCCGAATATTGGCTTATCTGGATCCGGAGTTGGCAGAAGAAGAGCGAGATATTGTGCGTCAGGGACGCAACGCCAAATCTGGCAGCATTCCCAAAAATGCCGACGTCCTCGAATACCGGCATGCAACGGCATTTGAGACGCTGGTTGGGTATTTATATTATACGGGTGAGCATGATCGGCTGCGTGAGCTCATAGGGAAGAGCATCGAGTATATTGAGGGGTCTGTTAAATAGACCGTTAGACAATATTGCATCACATTGAAACGATACAGCCGGTGTTTCCGTAAGGGGGACGCCGGCTGATATGCAGGAGGAGACCTACATGTTGCAAGAAGAGGAAGTAGTAGCTGGTAAGCACTCCGTAACGGAAGCGCTCAAATCAGGACGTACGATCAACAAAATATGGATTGCCGAAAATGCGCAAAAGCACCTGACCCTGCCGATCATCGCGGAAGCGAAAAAACTGGGTATTGTCATTCAGCATGTGGACAAACGCAAGCTGGATCAGATGGTTCCGGGAGTTCAGCATCAAGGCGTGGTTGCCCAAGCGGCACCCTATGCTTATGTGGAAGTGGAGGATTTGCTGAAGGTTGCGGAGGAAAAAGGCGAACCGCCTTTCTTGCTGCTTCTTGACGAGATCGAGGATCCGCACAATCTGGGCTCGATTCTCCGGACGGCAGACTGCACGGGTGCGCATGGCGTCATACTGCCTAAGCGCAGATCCGCACAAGTAACGGCAACGGTATCCAAAACATCCGCCGGCGCAGTGGAGTACGTGCCCGTAGCTAGGGTGACCAATCTGGGCCAAACCATCGATCAGCTGAAGGAAATGGGTGTATGGGTTGTCGGGACCGTTGTTGATGCCGTTCAGGAATTGTATGACACCGAGGTTTTTGACGGGCCGGTCGCTATCGTTATCGGTAATGAGAATAAAGGGATGGGGCGTCTGATCCGTGAGAAATGCGATGTGCTTGTGAAACTGCCGATGGCCGGAAAGATCAATTCGCTTAACGCCTCGGTTGCCGCAGGTGTCGTTATGTACGAAGTGCTTCGCCGTCGCCGCCTTCAAGGTTAGCAATGATGGCCGATTGGCGGGATGTGCTGCTGGTCGACGGTTATAATATGATCGGCGGCTGGCCATATCTTGCGAAGCTCGCCAATAGCAGCATGCATGAAGCGCGAGACATGCTGCTGGAGAAATTAGCGGATTACCAGGCGTTCTCAGGCCTCAGAGTCGTGGTGATTTTTGACGCATACCGTGTTCCTGGACTGGGGAAATCCTACACGCAAGGTAAGGTTCAGGTGTTTTTTACGAAGGAGAAAGAAACCGCCGATGAGTGCATTGAAAGGCTAGTCGGAGAGTTCAGCCACCGTCGGCGTAAAATTTATGTGGCGACCAGCGATTTAATTGAGCAGCACGTGATTTTTGCTCGGGGAGCACTCCGGCTGTCCGCCCGGGAATTGCTTAACGAAGTGGAGCAGAGCGAGCGCGAAGTGAAGCAGAAAATAACGAAAGAGCAGACCAAGAGCAGGAATACACTTGACGGGAAGCTGCCGCCGGATGTGAGACAGGCGTTTGAGCGCTGGCGAAGGGAATAGAATTGTTTTACACAATGGGGACGAGAGGCCGGCTCATTTGGAGAATGAAACGGTATATGAATCTATGAAAAAGTTTACATTATATGTTATTATCGGCGTAATTTAGGCAGATCGTGGTTGACGGTCTAGTAGACATCATATATACTTGTCATATATTTCAAGCGAGTGACGGGCTACCGTGCGTTCCGGGCCGGAGGGATTCTATTGAGTGTGGACCTCAAGGAAGTCATGTTGTCAGGGTATGATGTGATAAGCGATGAAGACATTGTCGAGGCGGTCCGCGAGGGTGATAGCGGGGCGCTGGAGTATTTGATCAATAAATACCGGAATTTTGTACGTGCTAAAGCCCGCTCCTATTTTCTGATTGGCGCTGACCGGGAAGATATTGTCCAGGAAGGCATGATCGGGCTGTACAAGGCAATTCGTGATTTTAAAGGGGATAAGCTGTCCTCGTTCAAGGCCTTTGCCGAGCTCTGCATTACCAGGCAGATCATTACGGCAATTAAGACCGCTACGAGACAGAAGCATATTCCGCTCAATTCGTATGTCTCATTGGACAAGCCGATTTATGATGAGGATTCGGACCGTACGCTGCTGGATGTCATTTGCGGTACTGCGGTAAGCGATCCGGAGGAACTGATCATCAATCAAGAGGAATTTGTCGGCCTGGAAGACAAGATGTCAGAAATCTTAAGTGATCTGGAACGGAAAGTCCTGATGCTTTATTTGGACGGTCGATCCTATCAAGAGATTGCGGTAGACTTAAGGCGTCATGTAAAATCGATTGACAATGCACTCCAGCGAGTAAAGCGAAAGCTTGAACGTTACCTGGAAGTCAGGGATAATTAATAGCAAGTGTCGGATAAGAAGCAGAAGGCTCAATCAGAGCCTTTTTTTAATTGCCTGATCGCTATTGAATCAGGATGGCTGGCAAAGGACTCTTATATACTTTGCCGCCATTTATTTTTAGTTGGCAGATAGGATAGGACGATATTCCAAGATGTCCATTTTCGCCAAACGCAAAATGTGTAATATTTGGTGTTTCATCTCTTGGAAGATTGAACATACTGGATATAGACTAAATGCTATGCAGGATGGACAAAGACTGTGAAACGCCACAGTTTTTTACAGCGAGATGTTTACGATATTCCGGGGACTCATTCCCTGGTTTAGCTGGCAATGGCATTTATTGCAGCCCGCAATCAGAGAGAAAAAGGCTTGAAATGGCGCTATCCTTGTGATAAAGTGTTTTAGGTAGGCCTAAATTCGCGTGTTTTATGAATGGATCGTTGTTACAGCTTTTGGAACAACGGTTTTATTCATCTCGCAGAAATAACCGGGTTTCGATGAGAACAAGGTTGTTTCTACTAGGATCAATATCGATTCTTCTGACAAAGAAGGACGTCTTCGGGAGGTGCACATCATGCGGGTAATTATCACTTTGGCTTGTACAAGCTGCAAACAAAGAAACTACACAACCACCAAAAACAAGCGAAATCACCCCGACCGCATGGAGATGAAGAAATTTTGCAAGTTCTGTAACGAGCAAACTCCTCATCGCGAAACCAGATAGTTTTCTTTTGGAGGTGTAGTCGGCGTGAAACGTGGTTTCAAGTCTCTGTTTTCCTTTTTCTCTGAAAGCTGGGCGGAACTTAAAAAAGTTCGCTGGCCCAATCGTAAAGAACTGACGAACTATACTTTAATTGTTCTCGGCACCATTGTGTTTGTCACGATTTATTTTTGGGTTGTAGACATCGGTATTTCCGCTGTGATCGAAGCGATAATTTAGAAGGGTCCCAGGTGGCTTGATATGGAAAAAAGATGGTACGTAGTTCATACCTATTCTGGGTATGAGAATAAAGTCAAAGCCAATTTGGAAAAACGTGTCGAGTCCATGGGCATGGAGGACAAAATATTCCGCGTTCTTGTTCCGATGGAAGAAGAAATCGTAAACAAAGACGGCAAGAAAAAAACCGTCATGCGTAAAGTTTACCCGGGATATGTCTTGGTCGAAATGATTCAGACCGATGATTCTTGGTATGTTGTCCGCAATACACCAGGAGTGACCGGTTTTGTTGGTTCGACAGGGTCCGGTTCTAAACCGACGCCTTTGCTTCCAGAAGAAGTAGAACAGATTCTGAAGCATATGGGCATGGAAGAGCCGAAACCGAAGATCGAATTCGACATCAAGGAATCCGTTCGTATCAAGGTTGGTCCTTTTGCGAATTTTGTGGGCTCCGTGGAAGAGATTTTGGCTGAAAAGAGCAAGTTGAAAGTTCACGTCAACATGTTTGGACGGGAAACCCCCCTGGAGTTGGATTATACTCAAGTGGAGAAGATCTAATTCTTCAGGTTTCTTGTGGGAGGGCGTGTCAAAGCGTCCGCTACCACTATTGATGCAAGGAGGTGTCAACCATGGCTAAGAAAGTTATCAAGATTGTGAAACTGCAAATTCCTGCAGGTAAAGCGAATCCGGCTCCTCCAGTAGGTCCTGCATTGGGTCAAGCGGGTGTCAACATCATGGCATTCTGTAAAGAGTTCAACGCACGTACTGCTGATCAAGCTGGTCTGATCATTCCGGTTGAAATTTCGGTGTTTGAAGATCGTTCCTTTACGTTCATCACCAAAACTCCACCGGCTGCTGTTCTGCTTCGTGTGGCTGCTAAGATCGAAAAAGGATCCGGCGAGCCTAACAAGAAGAAAGTCGCTACTGTTAAGCGTGACGCTGTTCGTCAAATCGCTGAGCAAAAAATGCCTGACCTGAACGCTGCATCTGTTGAAGCTGCAATGAAGATGGTAGAAGGTACTGCCCGTAGTATGGGTATCACAATCGAAGACTAATTGTCTTTTGATTGAAACCGAACTAGGTTCGGATTATGTGGGAGGAATTTCCGCTAACACCACAAAGGAGGAAAACAAACATGGCTAAACACGGTAAGAAATACGTTGAAGCTGCGAAGCTGATTGACAGCGAAGCAACTTATGAGCCTTTGGAAGCTGTAGAGCTTGTGAAGAAGGCTGCAACTGCCAAATTCGACGAAACTGTTGAAGCGGCTGTACGTTTGGGTGTAGACCCTCGTAAACAAGACCAGGCTGTTCGTGGTGTTGTTGTCTTGCCTCACGGCACAGGTAAAACACAACGCGTTCTGGTATTTGCAAAAGGTGAAAAAGCGAAAGAGGCAGAAGCTGCTGGCGCTGATTTTGTTGGCGATCAAGACATGATCAACAAAATTCAACAAGGCTGGTTCGAGTTCGATGTCTGCGTAGCTACACCTGATATGATGAGTGAAGTCGGTAAACTTGGCCGTCTGCTCGGTGGTAAAGGCCTGATGCCTAACCCTAAAGCTGGTACGGTTACATTCGATGTTGCTAAGGCTGTTCAAGAAATCAAAGCCGGTAAAATCGAGTACCGTCTGGACAAAGCAGGTCAAATTCACGCTCCGATCGGTAAAGTGTCTTTCGATGCAGCTCAATTGAATGAGAACCTCAAAGCTCTCATCGATGCATTGAATCGTGCGAAACCAGCTGCCGCTAAAGGTGTTTACCTGAAAGGCATCGCTGTTTCCTCGACAATGGGACCAAGCGCTCGCGTGAACACAACCGTCTACAGATAATATTACCATTGACTTTGGTCAATGAGGTTTGATATTATGTAACAGTTGTGAGTCTTCGAGACTGACCCTTAAAGTTGAATATGCTTACCGTAGACAGTAGGTGCCCTAAGCAGGCTTAATTTCCTACCGAGGTGTTATGATAGAACGTCAACAATTTGTCCGGTTACGCCGGCCAAATGATGATTCATCAGGCCTTCGTGATTCTACGGAGGCTTTTTTAGTGCCCGTAGGAAGAGCGGAGAGCTTGGTGCTCTTACGCTACTAATACAACCAGGAGGTGTAATCATTGGCAAACGCAAAAGTGATTCAAGCGAAACAAGAAGCGGTTGATGTCGTTGCTGCTAAGCTGCGCGAAAGCGTATCGACAGTAGTTGCTGACTATCGCGGACTGAACGTTGCGCAAGTAACTGAACTTCGTAAACAGCTTCGTGAAGCTGGCGTCGAGTTCCAAGTACTGAAAAACACGCTGCTTCGCCGTGCAACTGCGGCAGCAGAGCTGACTGATCTGGACGAAGTCTTGACTGGTCCAACAGCTGTTGCATTTGGTACCAATGACGCTGTCGCTCCAGCAAAAATCCTTAACGATTTTGCTAAGAAAAATGACGCGTTGAAATTGAAAGGCGGCGTAGTAGAAGGCCGTGTAATCGGAGAGAGCGAAATCAAAGCTCTGGCAGAACTTCCGTCCCGCGAAGGTCTCCTCTCCATGCTCCTCAGCGTGCTTCAAGCTCCAGTGCGCAACTTCGCGCTTGCAGTTAAGGCTGTTGCTGAGAAGGAAGAACAAGGCGCATAAGCTTTGTCTTGCTGAAGCTGTGTAACAACAACTATAAAATCTTAATAATAAATGGAGGTTCAACCCAATGAGCAAAGAGCAAATCTTGGAAGCAATTAAAGGTATGTCCGTTCTGGAACTGAACGATCTTGTAAAAGCAATCGAAGAAGAATTTGGTGTAACTGCTGCAGCTCCAGTAGCTGTTGTAGGTGGCGCTGGTGTAGCTGCTGAAGCAGAGCAATCCGAATTCGACGTAATCCTGACTAGCGCAGGCGCGTCCAAAATCAACGTAATCAAAGTGGTTCGCGAAATCACAGGTCTTGGCTTGAAAGAAGCAAAAGAACTGGTTGACAACGCTCCAAAACCATTGAAAGAAAAAGTAGCTAAAGAAGAAGCTGAAGCTGTTAAAGCTAAATTGGAAGAAGCAGGCGCATCCGTAGAAGTTAAGTAATTAACTTCTTGAGATTCACGTCAGCAAGAATCAAACCCCTTGAATATTTGTTCAAGGGGTTTGTTATTGTGGCGGGGGGATCACAAGGTACTGATTCTCCGCAAGAAAGGTTATACTGGGATAAGAGCGCTTAAGAGCGAAATATCTTAGGCGGGCAGACTTTGATTCAAGACGGAGGAAATGATGCCGAATCAACATTATTACTCGAATCAGCCGGAAATTGCTCATGACCGTAAAGAGTTAAAGACGGAGCTTCGGGGGCAGACTTTCAACTTTATCAGTGACGCGGGCGTATTCTCTAAAAGCGGCGTAGATTATGGGAGCAAGGTATTAATAGAGGCTATGAGCTTTAACCAGCATGCCGAGGTGTTGGATGTAGGCTGCGGATATGGTCCGATCGGACTGTCGGCGGCAAGAATGGCTCCCCAAGGCCATGTGACGATGATCGACATTAATAGCCGTGCTGTCGAATTAGCTAAGGAGAATGCGAAACGTAATGGTATATCCAACGTGACCATCTTGGAGAGCGATTTGTTTGCTGCGGTGCAGAGTCAGCAATTTGACGTGGTTCTCACCAATCCACCGATTCGTGCCGGGAAAGAGACGGTACATGCCATATTCGAAGAAGCGTGGAAGCATCTGCGCGAGGATGGGCAGCTGTGGGTTGTGATCCAGAAGAAGCAAGGCGCGCCTTCAGCGAAAGCCAAGCTGGAGAGTTTATTTCATCAGGTTGAGGAAGTAACGAAGGATAAAGGGTATCGAATATTCAAGGCGACGAAATCTTCTTGAAATAGTTCGGCTGGGCTGTTGACTTGGGTATGTCGGTATGGTATTATTATAAAATGTCAGTATTAGGATGGTCTCTTTGTCTTTAGTTGACTGAAATGTCAAGACTTAATGTGCGGAAAGATGCATAAAGTCGATCATATTGACGTATAATATGTACATTTTGGGCAAATCTACAGGATATGAGATGATTATCATAACCATGGATAAGCTGCTCTTTTTTCGAAAAGGTATTCGATAAGGGCTTTTCTCTATTTATGGGAGTGTCCTCTGTATGTTCCATTATAGTGTTACAAACAGAGGTTCGCAATGAAATTTTTAAAGTGAGTAGACATGAGGGGTGAGTTTAAGTTGGCAGGACATCTTGTTCAATATGGTCGACGCACTCGGCGAAGTTATGCTCGTATTAACGAGGTACTCGAAGTTCCGAACCTGATTGAAATCCAACAAAAATCTTATGAATGGTTTTTGGAGGAAGGACTCCGCGAAATGTTCCAGGACATCTCGCCGATTCAGGATTTCACAGGTAATTTGGTACTAGAGTTTATTGACTACAGCCTTGGAGAACCGAAATACACCGTCGATGACGCGAAAGAACGCGACGTTACTTATGCGGCGCCGCTCCGCGTGAAAGTCCGGCTCATTAACAAGGAGACCGGAGAGGTCAAGGAGCAGGAAGTGTTCATGGGAGACTTCCCGTTAATGACGGAAACCGGAACATTCATTATCAATGGTGCCGAACGGGTTATTGTCAGCCAGTTGGTTCGCTCTCCCAGCGTCTATTTCAGCACAAAAGTGGATAAAAACGGTAAGACGACGTACACTGCAACAGTTATCCCTAACCGCGGCGCTTGGCTTGAACTGGAGATGGACGCGAAGGACATTATCTATGTCCGGATCGACCGTACCCGTAAAATCCCTGTAACGGTACTTTTACGTGCACTTGGTTTTGGTACAGATGCCGAGATTCTGGATCTTCTGGGCAATGATGAATATATTCAAAATACGCTGGATAAAGACAACACCGACTCTACGGAAAAAGCGCTCATCGAAATCTATGAACGTCTTCGTCCGGGCGAGCCGCCAACACTGGAGAATGCGAAGAGCCTTCTCGTGGCCCGTTTCTTCGATCCGAAGCGTTATGATTTGGCTAACGTTGGTCGCTACAAGATCAACAAGAAGCTTCATATCAAGAACCGTCTCTTTAATCAACGTTTGGCAGAAAGTTTGATAGACATCGATACCGGTGAGATCATTGCAGAAGCTGGTCAAACCGTAGACCGCCGTCTTTTGGACGAGATCATGCCTTACCTTGAGAAGAGCGTAGGCTTTAAGAATTATCATGTTACCGGCGGTGTCATGGACAGCGAGGATATCCCGCTGCAAACGATCGATGTATTCTCGCCAATCGAGGATGCCAAAGTCGTGAAGGTCATCGCGAACGCAAACATTGATAAATCGGTGAAGCACATTACACAGGCAGATATCATTTCTTCCATCAGCTACTTCATCAACCTGCTGCATGGGATCGGCAATACCGATGATATTGACCACCTGGGTAACCGTCGTCTGCGTTCTGTAGGCGAATTGCTTCAAAATCAGTTCCGTATCGGTTTGTCCCGGATGGAACGTGTCGTTCGTGAAAGAATGTCGATTCAGGATGCAAACGTGATTACGCCGCAGGCGCTTATCAACATACGTCCGGTTATCGCATCGATTAAAGAGTTCTTCGGCAGCTCCCAGTTGTCCCAGTTCATGGATCAGACCAACCCGCTTGCGGAACTGACGCATAAACGTCGTCTGTCTGCTCTCGGACCCGGCGGTTTGACTCGTGAGCGTGCGGGCTTTGAAGTGCGGGACGTTCACCACAGTCACTATGGCCGTATGTGTCCGATCGAGACGCCGGAGGGACCGAACATCGGTCTGATCAACTCCTTGTCGACGTTTGCGCGCATCAACGAATATGGCTTCATTGAAGCTCCGTATCGTTGGGTGGATCCGAAGACCGGTAAAGTAACAGAGCAAATCGATTACCTGACCGCAGACGAAGAGGATAACTACATCGTTGCCCAGGCGAATGCCGAGCTTAACGAAGATGGTACCTTCGCTGACGAAATGGTTATCGTCCGTTATAACAAGCAATCCGATAACATCCTTCCTATGCCAAGCGACCGTGTAGACTACATGGACGTATCGCCTAAGCAGGTCGTGTCGGTAGCGACGGCGCTCATTCCGTTCCTTGAGAACGATGACTCCAACCGCGCGCTGATGGGATCCAACATGCAGCGGCAGGCTGTTCCGCTTCTTATTCCTAAAGCTCCGCTCGTCGGAACCGGAATGGAACACAAGTCTGCGAAAGACTCCGGTGTATGTATTGTATCCAAACATGACGGGATTATTGAACGTTCATCCGCTAATGAAATCTGGGTTCGCCGTGTGGAAAATGTCGACGGACAAGAAGTCAAAGGCGATCTTATTAAACATAAATTACACAAATTTATGCGTTCGAACCAAGGAACATGCATCAATCAGCGTCCAATCGTTAAACGCGGCGATGTCATCAAAAAGGGTGACATTCTGGCAGACGGTCCATCCACCGAGATGGGCGAATTGGCACTGGGCCGCAACGTCGTTGTTGCGTTCATGACTTGGGAAGGTTACAACTACGAGGATGCGATTCTTCTTTCCGAGAAACTGGTCAAAGAGGATGTCTACACTTCGATTCATATCGAGGAGTACGAATCCGAAGCTCGTGACACGAAGCTCGGTCCGGAAGAAATTACGCGTGATATTCCTAACGTAGGTGAAGAAGCGCTGAAGAACCTTGACGAGCGCGGAATCATCCGCATCGGTGCCGAAATCAGCGCCGGAGATATTCTCGTAGGTAAGGTAACGCCTAAGGGTGTAACCGAGCTGACGGCGGAAGAGCGACTCCTGCATGCGATCTTCGGTGAGAAGGCTCGCGAAGTGCGCGATACCTCGCTGCGCGTACCTCACGGTAGTGACGGAATCATCGTAGACGTGAAGGTGTTTACACGCGAGAACGGTGACGAATTGCCACCGGGCGTTAACCAACTGGTTCGCGTTTACATCGCACAGAAACGTAAAATCTCCGAAGGTGACAAAATGGCCGGACGTCACGGTAACAAAGGTGTCGTTGCCCGTATTTTGCCTGAAGAAGATATGCCGTTCCTGCCAGATGGCACGCCGGTTCAAGTTGTGTTGAACCCTCTAGGGGTTCCATCACGGATGAACATCGGTCAGGTGCTCGAGGTTCACTTGGGTATGGCTGCGCTCCAGCTCGGCATTCACGTAGCTTCACCGGTATTTGACGGTGCGAGCGAGTATGACGTGTTTGATACGATGGAAGAAGCAGGCATGCAGCGCAATGGTAAGACCGTATTGTACGACGGGCGGACGGGTGAGCGTTTTGAACGTGAAGTTACCGTCGGCGTCATGCACATGATCAAGCTCGCGCACATGGTTGATGATAAAATTCACGCCCGTTCTACGGGACCATACTCTCTCGTTACGCAGCAGCCGCTGGGTGGTAAAGCTCAGTTCGGTGGACAGCGCTTCGGTGAGATGGAAGTGTGGGCACTTGAAGCATACGGTGCTGCATATACGCTGCAAGAAATTCTTACCGTCAAGTCGGATGACGTGGTCGGCCGGGTGAAAACCTACGAATCCATCGTCAAAGGCGAGAACGTTCCGGAACCGGGTGTTCCTGAATCGTTCAAGGTATTGATCAAAGAGCTTCAGTCTCTCGGTATGGATGTTAAAATCCTGAGCGAGAATGAAGAGGAAATCGAGATGAAAGAACTCGATGACGAAGACGATGCTCAAGGTGATAAACTGAGCCTTAACTTGGAAGGCACTGAAGTCGGAGTGGAATAACGGTCAATCATTCACCCCCGTCGGCTTTATAAGTCGGCGGTGGTGTTATGGTCGTATAGCACATAAATAGGACTAGGTTGAGGAGGGTTGCTCCTTGTTGGACGTTAACAATTTTGAGTACATGAAAATCGGTCTTGCTTCACCGGAAAAAATTCGCTCTTGGTCTCGCGGAGAGGTGAAGAAGCCGGAAACGATTAACTACCGTACATTGAAGCCGGAGAAAGAAGGCCTGTTCTGTGAGCGGATTTTCGGTCCGCAAAAGGACTGGGAATGTCATTGCGGTAAGTATAAGCGTGTCCGTTATAAAGGAGTAGTCTGCGATCGCTGTGGCGTTGAAGTAACACGCGCCAAAGTCCGTCGTGAACGGATGGGCCATATCGAGCTTGCGGCTCCTGTATCGCATATTTGGTATTTCAAAGGCATTCCAAGCCGTATGGGTCTGGCTCTGGATATGTCCCCACGATCTCTGGAGGAGATCATTTACTTCGCATCTTACGTTGTAACCGATCCGGGAGATACACCGCTGGAGAAGAAACAACTGTTGTCCGAGAAGGAATATCGCAGCTACCGTGAGAAATACGGCTACGGATTCCAAGCAGGCATGGGTGCTGAAGCGGTTAAGAAACTTCTTCAAGACATCGACATTGACAAAGAGCTTGAATTCCTGAAGGAAGAACTGCGCACTGCACAGGGTCAGCGCCGCAACCGGGCCATCAAACGCCTGGAAGTGATTGAGGCGTTTCGTAACTCCGGCAACAATCCGGAGTGGATGATCATGGATGTGCTGCCGGTCATTCCGCCGGAGCTTCGCCCGATGGTTCAGCTTGATGGTGGACGTTTCGCTACCTCCGACTTGAACGATCTGTACCGTCGTGTCATTAACCGGAACAACCGTCTGAAAAGACTGCTGGATCTCGGCGCGCCGGATATTATCGTACAGAACGAGAAGCGCATGCTGCAGGAAGCTGTCGATGCACTGATCGATAACGGCCGCCGCGGTCGTCCGGTCACAGGTCCTGGTAACCGTCCGCTTAAATCCCTCAGCCACATGCTGAAAGGTAAACAAGGACGTTTCCGTCAGAACTTGCTCGGTAAACGGGTTGACTATTCCGGTCGTTCCGTTATCGTTGTAGGTCCTTACCTGAAAATGTATCAATGCGGTCTGCCTAAGAAAATGGCGCTTGAGCTCTTCAAGCCGTTCGTTATGAAAGAACTGGTCAACAAAGGCCTTGCACATAATATCAAGAGTGCGAAGCGCAAAGTAGAACGTGTAAGTCCAGAAGTATGGGATGTGCTCGAAGAGGTTATTAAAGAGCATCCGGTTCTTCTGAACCGTGCACCGACGCTTCACAGACTCGGTATTCAAGCATTTGAACCGATTCTGGTTGAGGGCCATGCGATCCGTCTTCACCCGCTCGTATGTACAGCGTATAATGCTGACTTTGACGGTGACCAAATGGCGGTTCACGTTCCTTTGTCTGCTGAAGCTCAAGCTGAAGCACGTCTTTTGATGCTGGCATCGGGTAACATTTTGAACCCGAAAGACGGTAAGCCGGTTGTTACGCCTTCTCAGGATATGGTACTGGGTTCCTTCTATCTGACCATGGATAACAAGGAAGAAAAAGGTACCGGCATGATTCTGGGCAGCGTGAACGAAGCGGTTTCCGCTTATCAGCGTGAAGCAGCTGGTCTGCATGCACGCGTAGCGATTCCGGTGAAAGCATTGGGCAAAACCAGCTTTACGGAGAAACAGCAGAATGCGATTTTGATTACGACGATCGGTCGGATTATCTTTAACGAGATTTTCCCTGCCAGCTTCCCGTATATCAATGAAGCGACTCGTACGAACCTGCTGCAAGGAACGCCTGAGAAGTATTTCGTATACGAGAAGGGTGCAGATATTCAAAAAGTGATTCAGGAACTGCCAATCAGCGGTGCTGTTGGTAAGGAATATCTGGGTTCCATCATTGCACGCTGCTTCGAAACGTACCATACAACGGAAACCTCTGTGATTTTGGATAAAATCAAGCAGCTCGGTTTCACGTATTCCACTCGTGCAGGCGTAACGGTTGCGGTATCCGACGTTATCGTCCCTGACGAGAAAAATGAAATTCTGAAAGAGTCCGACGAGAAGGTTAAAGTAGTAACGAACCAGTATCGCCGCGGCTTGATTACGAATGAAGAACGTTATGACCGTGTTATCGATATCTGGTCCAAGACCAAGGATGATATTACGGATGTACTCATGAAATCGATGGACCGCTTTAACTCCATCATGCTCATGGTAGATTCCAAAGCACGGGGTAACAAATCGCAGATCACTCAGCTCGGTGGTATGCGGGGTCTGATGGCGAACCCGTCGGGTCGTATCATCGAACTCCCAATCAAATCGAACTTCCGTGAAGGACTGACGGTACTCGAGTACTTCCTGTCCACGCACGGTGCGCGTAAAGGTCTTGCCGATACGGCGCTTCGTACCGCTGACTCCGGTTACTTGACTCGTCGACTTGTTGACGTAGCCCAGGATGTTATCGTTCGCGAAGATGAGTGCAGCACGGATAAAGGCTTTACCGTTAGTCGTATTCAGGACGGTAAAGAAGTTATCGAGGATCTCTACGACCGTATTGAGGGACGTTATGCATTTGAAACTGTCCGTCATCCGGAAACGAAAGAGATCATCGTAAATCGTAACGAATTGATTGATTCCGACAAAGCTGAGGAAATCGTAGCAGCTGGCGTTGAGAAGCTTCAAATCCGTTCCATCTTGAGCTGTCGTGCACGTTATGGCGTCTGCAAAAAATGTTACGGCCGTAACCTGGCTACTGGTAAGCATGTTGAGATTGGTGAAGCGGTTGGTATTATCGCGGCGCAATCCATCGGCGAACCGGGAACACAGCTCACGATGCGTACGTTCCACACAGGCGGCGTTGCCGGCGATGATATTACACAAGGTCTTCCGCGTATCCAGGAGCTCTTTGAAGCCCGTAATCCTAAAGGTCAAGCGACCATTAGTGAGATCGACGGTGTGGTTAAAGAGATCCGCGAAACGAAGGACCGTCGTGAAATCGAAGTACAAGGTGAAGCTGAGACTAAGGTTTACGCTGTTACCTACGGCTCCCGTCTGCGCGTAAGCGAAGGCAAGCAAATTGAAGCCGGGGATGAACTGACTGATGGTTCCATTGATCCGAAGGAAATGCTTCGTATCAAAGGTATCCGTGGCGTGCAGAACTACATCCTTCAGGAAGTTCAACGCGTATACCGTAACCAGGGTGTAGAAATTAATGATAAACACGTTGAGGTTATGATCAGACAGATGCTGCGTAAATTCCGTATCGTTGATGCGGGAGATACGACACTGCTGCCAGGCTCCTTCGTGGATATGCATGAATACGAGACAGCTAATAAAGACGCTATTCTCTCCGGAAAAGAACCAGCGGTTGCTAAACCGGTTCTCCTCGGGATTACAAAAGCATCTCTCGAAACGGATTCGTTCTTGTCAGCAGCCTCCTTCCAGGAGACGACTCGCGTGTTGACTGACGCTGCCATTAAAGGTAAAGTCGATCAGCTGCTTGGTCTGAAAGAGAATGTTATCATTGGTAAACTGATCCCTGCAGGTACCGGTATGAACCGTTATCGCAGCGTGAAGTTCGAGGGACAAAACGATGTGAATGACGAAAGTCAGGAACTCGAAACAGCTTCTATAGATTAAGAAACAGTCAGGTGATGAGGAGATTTCCGTATCTTAAGATGCGGAAGACCTCCTCGTCCCAAAGTTTCTTTTTTCCTGATTTAATAGCTTGACATCGATTAGGGCAGATGCTAATATAGCAAAGGTGCGTGAATAGTTTCTTTGTTCCCTGTTCTTTTGGAGGAATGACTTGTGTCTAATGATAAAGGATTACAGGATGCACACATCAAGATTGGCACCAAACAAACGATGAAGGCCGTTGAATCCGGTTTGGCTAGAGAGGTTTATGTGGCTGAAGATTGCGACCAACGTTTGATTTCAAAAGTCGTATCCGAGTGTGATAAGAATGGTGTGCATATCAACTATGTACCCACGATGATAGAGCTTGGAGAAGCATGCGGTATTGAAGTTGGTGCAGCTATGGTAGCTGTCTTGAAATCATGATTTGAGAAATCGTTTTTGTTGGAGAAGACGTTACTTCTCTCGGCAAAAACTTTTCATTTGTTCTTTTATGAACCGCCTGGGTCTGTGGACTTAAACGAGGTTTGTAATCGAATGATAAATACGGGAAGGGGGTGGCTAGCATGCCAACAATTAACCAACTGGTTCGCAAGGGCCGTCAAGCTAAAGTTTACAAATCGAAATCTCCAGCTCTTCAAAAAGGTTTTAACGCTTTGAAACGTGAGGAGACCGACTTGAGCGCTCCGCAAAAACGCGGTGTATGCACTCGTGTAGGCACAATGACGCCGAAAAAACCGAACTCCGCACTTCGTAAATATGCTCGTGTTCGCTTGACGAACCGCATTGAGGTGACGGCTTACATTCCGGGTATCGGACATAACTTGCAAGAGCACAGTGTTGTATTGGTTCGCGGTGGACGGGTAAAAGACCTTCCGGGTGTACGTTACCATATCGTTCGCGGCGCACTTGATACCGCTGGTGTAAACAACCGGATGCAAGCTCGTTCCAAATACGGCACGAAGCGTCCTAAAGCGAAAAGCTAATTGATGCTCATGTTTTCGTAACATGACTCATGACTGAAGAAAGGGGGATATCCATGCCACGCAAAGGTCCAGTAACTAAAAGAGACGTGCTGCCAGATCCAGTGTATAACAGCAAGCTGGTAACTCGTCTGATCAACCGCATCATGTTGGATGGTAAAAGAGGTGTTGCTCAAAGCATCCTTTACAATTCGTTCAACATCATTAAGGAACGTACTGGTAATGATCCGATGGAAGTGTTTGAAGCAGCTATCAAGAACATCATGCCAGTATTGGAAGTTAAAGCTCGTCGTGTCGGCGGTGCTAACTACCAGGTTCCGATCGAAGTTAAACCAGAGAGACGTACATCCCTTGGATTACGTTGGCTCGTAAACTACTCCCGCAACCGCGGCGAGAAAACCATGGAAGAGCGTTTGGCGGCTGAGATCATCGATGCTTCCAACAACACAGGCGCTTCCGTTAAGAAACGCGAAGATACACACAAAATGGCTGAAGCGAACAAAGCGTTTGCTCACTACCGTTGGTAGGATTCAGCAACTAATTAATACTTCTAATTTTGAAGGGAGACTATTCGCATGGCGACAAGAGAGTTCTCCTTGAAAAATACACGTAATATCGGGATCATGGCGCATATTGACGCTGGTAAAACGACCACGACAGAGCGGATTTTGTTCTATACAGGCCGTACGCACAAAATCGGGGAAGTTCACGAGGGTGCAGCTACAATGGACTGGATGGAGCAGGAGCAGGAGCGCGGTATCACGATCACATCCGCTGCGACTACCGCTTCTTGGAAGGGTCATCGCGTTAATATTATCGACACCCCGGGGCACGTTGACTTCACAGTAGAAGTTGAACGTTCCCTTCGTGTATTGGATGGGGCAGTAGGTGTATTCAGTGCGAAAGAGGGCGTTGAACCTCAGTCGGAGACTGTTTGGAGACAAGCAGACCGTTATGGAGTTCCGCGGATCGCATACGTAAACAAAATGGATATTATCGGTGCCGACTACTTGAACGTAGTTAAAGATATGAGAGAGCGTCTGCAAGCGAATGCGGTAGCGATTCAGCTTCCGATCGGTGCAGAGAATGATTTCATTGGCATCATCGATATTATCGAGGAAAAAGCTTTTATGTATAAGGATGACCTCGGTCAAAATATCGAAGAAACCGAAATTCCAGCAGAATTCAAGGATCAAGTGGAAGAGCTTCGCAACGAGCTTGTTGAGAAGGTAGCAGAACTTGACGAAGACTTGACAATGAAATATCTTGAAGGTGAAGAAATCACCATCGCTGAGTTGAAAGCCGCTCTGCGTAAAGGTGTTGTCGAAGTTAAGATCTTCCCGGTTATCTGTGGTTCTTCTTACCGTAACAAAGGCGTTCAGCTGATGCTTGATGCCGTAATCGATTATTTGCCGGCTCCAACTGACGTTCCTGACATCAAGGGTACCCTTGAAGATGGAACTGAAGCTATCCGTCATTCCTCCGATGAAGAGCCATTCTCGGCTCTGGCATTCAAAATCGCTACGGACCCTTATGTTGGTAAGCTGACATTCTTCCGCGTATACTCCGGTGTACTGCAATCCGGCTCTTACGTACTGAATGCAACTAAAGGTAAGCGTGAGCGCATTGGTCGTATCCTTCAAATGCATGCGAACAGCCGTCAAGAAATTTCCGAAGTATTCGCCGGAGATATCGCAGCAGCCGTAGGTTTGAAAGATACGGGTACAGGTGATACACTATGTGATGAGAAAAATCCGGTTATCCTGGAGTCCATGAACTTCCCTGATCCGGTTATCGAAATCGCAGTAGAACCTAAGACAAAAGCTGACCAAGATAAAATGGGTGTGGCTCTCGGTAAGTTGACGGAAGAGGATCCAACTCTTCGTGCACATACTGATGAAGAAACAGGCCAAACGATCCTGGCAGGTATGGGTGAGCTTCACTTGGACATCATCATCGACCGTATGCGTCGTGAGTTCAAGGTAGAAACTAACGTGGGTAAACCACAAGTAGCTTACCGCGAAACATTCCGTGCACCAGCTCGCGTTGAAGGTAAATTCGTTCGTCAGTCCGGTGGTCGTGGTCAATACGGTCACGTATGGGTTGAGTTCGAACCTCTGGAACCAGGTAGCGGTAACCAATTCGAGAGCAAAGTTGTCGGTGGTTCGGTACCAAGAGAATATATTGGTCCAGCACAACAAGGTATTGAAGAGCAAATGAAGAACGGTGTACTCGCCGGCTTCCCGCTTGTTGACGTTAAAGCAACAATCGTCGACGGTTCTTACCATGATGTTGACTCCAATGAAATGGCGTTTAAAATCGCCGGTTCCATGGCTCTGAAAGCAGCTAAAGACAAGTGTAAGCCTGTCCTGCTTGAGCCAATCATGAAAGTTGAAGTTACCGTGCCTGAGGAATACATGGGCGACGTAATGGGTATGCTGAACTCCCGCCGTGGACGTATCGAAGGTATGGACTCCCGTGGTGGTACTCAAATTATCCGTGCGAAAGTACCTCTTTCCGAAATGTTCGGTTACTCCACTACCCTTCGCTCCGGTACACAAGGACGCGGTGTGTTCTCCATGGAACTCTCCCACTACGAAGAAGTTCCTAAGAATATCTCCGATGAAATTGTGTCCAAGATCAAAGGCGGAGAGTAATAACGTTTTACCTGCTGGATAGGAGGCGGGACCAACATCCCGTTAACTCCGCTTCCGGCCTAACATATATATCCCCTTAAGGAGGAATTGTTCAAATGGCAAAGGCTAAATACGAACGTACGAAACCCCATGTTAACATCGGTACTATCGGTCACGTTGACCATGGTAAAACAACTCTGACAGCTGCAATCACAACTGTATTGTCCAAAACTTACGGTGGTGCTGCTGTAGCATTCGACCAAATCGACAAAGCTCCAGAAGAGCGCGAGCGCGGTATCACAATCTCCACTGCTCACGTTGAATATGAAACTGATACTCGTCACTACGCACACGTTGACTGCCCAGGTCACGCTGACTATGTTAAAAACATGATCACTGGTGCTGCTCAAATGGACGGAGCGATCCTGGTTGTATCCGCAGCTGACGGCCCAATGCCGCAAACTCGCGAGCACATCCTGTTGTCCCGCCAAGTAGGCGTTCCTTACATCGTTGTATTCTTGAACAAATGCGACATGGTTGAAGACGAAGAGCTCTTGGAATTGGTTGAAATGGAAGTTCGCGACCTGCTGAGCGAGTATGACTTCCCAGGCGATGACACTCCGATCACTCGTGGTTCCGCTCGTGAAGCTCTGCAAAACCCAGATGGCGAATGGGCACAAAAAATCGTTGAAATGTTCAAAACAATCGACGAGTACATCCCATTGCCTGAGCGCGACACTGACAAGCCTTTCTTGATGCCTGTCGAGGACGTATTCTCCATCACTGGTCGTGGTACCGTTGCTACAGGTCGTGTAGAGCGTGGTACGATCAAAGTTGGTGACGAGATCGAAATCGTTGGTATCGCTGAAGAAACTAAGAAATCCGTTGTTACGGGCGTTGAGATGTTCCGTAAATTGCTGGATTCCGCACAAGCTGGTGACAACATCGGTGCATTGCTTCGTGGTGTTGAGCGTACTCAAATCGAGCGCGGTCAAGTACTTGCTAAGCCTGCTTCCGTTAAACCACACACAGAGTTCACAGCTCAAGTATACGTACTGAGCAAAGAAGAAGGCGGACGTCATAAGCCTTTCTTCACTGGCTACCGTCCACAGTTCTACTTCCGTACTACGGACGTAACTGGTGTGATCAACTTGCCAGAGGGTTCTGAAATGGTTATGCCTGGTGATAACATCACTGTAACGGTTAACCTGATCAACCCAATCGCGATTGAAGAAGGAACTAAGTTCTCCATTCGTGAAGGCGGCCGTACCGTAGGTGCTGGTTCCGTTGCTAGCATCATTAAATAATTAAGGCTTGCGAACAGCCTTGAATATAGCAACAGTGTATTGTAACGAGTAACAATGTGATGTCCTGATAAAAGAGTCTGGTCCTTTGGACCAGGCTCTTTTTCTTTTTATAAGAGCAGTCCGAATAACCTGATTACATGCTCTGAAGGAAGTTGCGGCTAAGATTCGAAACTATCTATTATATAGAAGAGATCTCACTACAATATGATATGCGGGAGCGATGGAATCTATTAACCAAGTCCTGCAACTTTCGGTGAATGATGCAAATACATATTAATTATGAATTAGTGCTTGCAATACGCCTATCTTTTATATATAATAGTGAATGTTGTTCTGCGACGTTGCGATGATGTGAGAGGTTACCGACACACCCGGCCCCTTTGCCATGAGGTGGGTGGTTGGAAAATTTTCGCGGAGTATGTCCGATACCAAATTGGGCGATAGAAGGAGGGAATAAAATGGCAAAGCAAAAAATTCGTATTCGCTTGAAAGCATACGACCACAGAGTTCTTGATCAATCCGCTGAGAAAATTGTTGAGACAGCAAAACGTTCGGGTGCTGGTGTATCCGGTCCGATCCCGCTGCCAACTGAGAAACAAGTAATTACCATTCTCCGTGCGGTGCACAAGTATAAGGATTCTCGGGAACAGTTCGAAATGCGTACACATAAACGCTTGATCGACATCGTGAACCCGACTCCACAAACTGTGGATGCCTTGATGCGCTTGGACCTGCCGTCCGGTGTAGATATCGAAATCAAACTGTAAGCATTGCATAATGAATTAGAGAAGAGAAAAGAGGTGTCAACATGAAAGGTATCTTAGGTAGAAAGCTCGGAATGACTCAAGTGTTTACCCCTGAGGGTGTTGTAATTCCTGTAACGGTTATCGAAGCAGGTCCTTGTGTTGTTCTTCAAAAGAAAGATCTGGAAAACGACGGATACGAAGCGATTCAAGTCGGTTTCTCTGATAAGAAAGAGAACAGATCTAACAAACCAGAAGCAGGCCATGCGAAAAAAGCAAACACTGCGCCTAAGCGCTACGTTCGCGAAATTCGCGGTGTTGACCTCGCGAGTGTCGAGGTTGGACAAGAGCTGAAGGCTGATGTCTTCACAGAAGGCGAATTTGTTGACGTAACGGGTATTTCCAAGGGTAAAGGTTTCCAAGGTGTAATCAAGCGTTGGGGCCAAAGCCGCGGACCAATGTCTCACGGTTCCCGTTATCACCGCAGACCAGGTTCCATGGGTTCGATCCAGGCAAACCGTGTTCCTAAAGGAAAGCGTCTGCCAGGTCACATGGGCAATGAGACAGTTACGATTCAAAAGCTCGAAGTTGTTAAAGTCGATGCAGAGCGTAACGTAATCCTTGTAAAAGGCTCCATTCCTGGACCTAAAAAAGGTTTCGTTCAAATCAAAGAAACGGTGAAGAAATAATCGCCTAAAGAAAGGAGGAACAAACAATGCCTAAAGTAGCACTTTATAATGTCAGCGGTAGCCAAGTTGGCGAAGTAGAATTGAATGAAGCTGTATTCGGCATCGAGCCGAACGCACACGTATTGCACAGTGCAGTATTGCTGCAGCGCGCTTCGCTTCGTCGTGGTACCCACAAAGTAAAAGGACGTTCTGAAGTACGCGGCGGCGGACGTAAGCCTTGGAAACAAAAAGGTACTGGCCGTGCTCGTCAAGGTTCGATCCGTTCTCCACAATGGAAAGGCGGCGGTGTGGTATTTGGACCAACTCCGCGCAGCTACACGTTTAAACTTCCTAAGAAAGTTCGTCGTTTGGCTATCAAATCCGCATTGTCTTCCAAAGTGATTGACAACGCGATTATCGTATTGGATCAATTGACGCTGAATGCGCCGAAAACAAAAGAGTTTGCTAACATTCTTAGCAATCTGAAAGTAGGCCGTAAAGCTCTGATCGTTGCTCCAAGCTATGATGATAATGTAGCCCTTTCCGCTCGTAATATTCCTGGTGTGAAATTCGTAGCGGCTGACGGCATTAATGTTCTTGACGTACTGTCGTACGATCAACTGATCATTACGAAGGAAGCAGTTCAGAAGGTAGAGGAGGTGCTCGCGTAATGAAAGACCCACGCGATATAATCAAGCGCCCGGTGATCACGGAACGTACGGCTGACTACATGGCAGAGCTGAAATATGCTTTTGAAGTGGATATCCGTGCTAACAAGACCGAGATCAAGCAAGCTGTCGAATCTATTTTTAAAGTTAAAGTATCGAACGTGAATACGATGCGTGTTCCTGCTAAACCAAAGCGTTATGGCCGTTATTCCGGTTACACAACCGAATGGAAAAAGGCAATCGTGACTTTGGCTCCAGACAGCAAACCGCTCGAGTTCTTTGAATCGGTTGAATAAGAATTTCTTAAGTAAGGAGGGAAAATTCAGTGCCTATTAAAAAGTATAAACCGACATCCCCGGCTCGACGCAACATGTCCGTGTCGACTTTCGAAGAAATCACCACGAATCAGCCGGAAAAATCGTTGCTGGCTCCGCTGAGCAAAACAGCTGGCCGTAACAACCAAGGTAAAATTACGGTTCGTCATCATGGCGGCGGACACAAGCGTAAATACCGTATCATCGACTTCAAACGGAATAAAGACGGCATTCCAGGTCGCGTTGCTACAATCGAATACGACCCGAACCGTACTTCCAACATCGCTCTGATTCACTATGTAGATGGTGAAAAGCGTTATATCATCGCTCCTAAAGGTCTGAAAGTTGGAGACCAAGTAGTATCTGGAGTAGGTGCTGACATCAAGATCGGTAACTCACTTCCACTGGAAAACATTCCGGTAGGTACAGTTATCCACAACATCGAGTTGAAGCCAGGTAAAGGCGGACAATTGGTTCGTGCTGCTGGTACAGAAGCTCAACTTCTCGGTAAAGAAGATAAGTACGTAACTGTTCGTCTTTCTTCCGGTGAAGTTCGTCGTATCCTGAAAGTTTGCCGTGCAACCATCGGTTCTGTGGGTAACCAAGACCATGAGTTGATCAAAATCGGTAAAGCGGGTCGTAGCCGCTGGCTTGGACAACGTCCTGAAGTACGTGGTGTCGTCATGAACCCTAACGATCACCCTCACGGTGGTGGTGAAGGCCGCGCTCCAATCGGACGTAAATCGCCTATGTCTCCATGGGGTAAACCAACCCTTGGTTACAAAACACGTAAAAAAGGTAAAGCTTCTGACAAATATATCGTTCGCCGCCGCACGAAGTAATGCGCGATTGTGCATAGCTTCGTGACAGGCTCGAAGGTAACGAGACAATTTGGTGAAGGGAGGATTTCAATATGAGCCGTAGTTTGAAAAAAGGACCTTTTATTGACGGATATCTGCTCAAAAAAGTGGAGGAAATGAACAGCGCAAGCAAAAAGGCTGTGATCAAAACCTGGTCCCGCCGCTCCACTATTTTCCCGCAATTTATCGGTCACACGTTCGGAGTATACGATGGCCGTAAACATGTACCTGTATATGTAACAGAGGACATGGTAGGACACAAGTTGGGTGAGTTCGCTCCAACTCGTACTTACAAAGGTCATGAAGATGATAAGAAAACAAGAAGATAATTAATGAAGCTCTTTGTTTGAGAGGAGGTTAAACATATGGAAGCAAAAGCACATGCTAGATCGATTCGTATTGCTCCTCGTAAAGCTCAACTCGTTGTTGACTTGATCCGCGGTAAGCAAGTCGGCGAAGCGATCGCAATTCTTCGTCACACTCCGAAAGCTGCATCTCCGGTTGTTGAGAAGCTTTTGAACTCGGCTATCGCTAACGCTGAGCATAACTACTCTTTGGATGTAACTAAATTGGTTGTGACGCAAGCTTATGTCAACCAGGGACCGACTATGAAACGTTTCCGCCCGCGTGCGATGGGACGTGCAAGCCGGATCAATAAACGCACCAGCCACATTACTTTGGTGGTAGCTGAAAAATAAGGAGGGAAAACGTGTGGGCCAAAAGGTAAATCCAGTAGGACTCCGTATCGGTATTATCCGTGATTGGGAATCCAAATGGTATGCAGGCAAAGACTTCGGTGATCTTTTGCTGGAAGACGTGAAAATCCGTGAATACCTGAAAAATAAATTGAAAGACTCCGCTGTATCCCGTATCGAAATCGAGAGAGCGGCTAATCGTGTGAACGTGACGATCCACACTGCGAAGCCAGGTATGGTTATCGGTAAAGGTGGTTCCGAAGTAGAAGTACTGCGCGGACAAGTGACTAAAATTGCCGGCGGTAAAAAAGTTCACATCAACATTTCTGAAATCAAAAACCCTGAACTGGACGCTATTCTTGTTGCTGAAAGCATTGCACAACAGCTGGAACGTCGTGTATCTTTCCGTCGTGCACTGAAACAAGCGATTCAAAGAACTATGCGCTCTGGAGCAAAAGGGATTAAAACATCGGTCAGCGGACGTCTTGGCGGAGCCGAGATTGCTCGTACGGAAGGCTACAGTGAAGGAACTGTTCCACTTCATACGCTTCGTGCAGACATCGACTATGGTACAGCAGAAGCGCATACGACTTACGGCCGTATCGGCGTGAAAGTATGGATCTATCGTGGAGAGGTTCTTCCTACGGCTAAGAAACAAGCTGCTCAGGAAGGAGGCAACTAATCATGTTGGTACCAAAACGTGTAAAACACCGCAAACAACAGCGCGGCCATATGAGAGGTCAAGCTAAAGGCGGTACTGAACTGAACTTCGGCGAATTCGGTCTGCAAGCTACAGAACCAGGCTGGATCACGAACCGTCAGATCGAGGCTGCTCGTATCGCGATGACTCGTTACATTCGTCGTGGCGGTAAAGTATGGATTAAGATTTTCCCAGATAAGCCGATTACTCAAAAGCCTCTCGAAGTGCGGATGGGTAGCGGTAAAGGTAACGTTGAGAAATGGGTTGCCGTTGTAAAACCAGGCAAGATCATGTTTGAACTTGGAGGCGTGTCCGAGGAAATCGCCCGCGAAGCGATGCGTCTCGCCGCTCACAAGCTGCCTGTTAAAACGAAGTTTGTGAAACGAGAAGAAGTGGGTGGTGAAGCAAATGAAAGCTAATGAACTGCGCAACTTAACCACTGCAGAAATCGAGCAAAAAATCGCCGGATTTAAAGAGGAACTCTTTAACCTCCGTTTTCAATTGGCCACAGGCCAGCTTGACAACCCGACTCGGATCCGTGACGTTCGCAAAGAAATAGCTCGTGCTAAAACCGTTATCCGTGAAAGAGAACTTGGGATTAGTTAATGAAACAGAAACTCGCTGTTCTGTATTCAGGAAGGAGGCTAACAAATGAGCGAAGAACGCAATGCTCGTAAAGTGCAAATTGGTAAAGTTGTCAGCGATAAAATGGATAAAACCATTGTTGTAGCTGTTGAAACTTATAAGAAGCATGACTTGTATCACAAACGCATTAAATACACGAAAAAATTTAAAGCGCATGATGAGAACAATCAAGCTCAAATCGGAGATACCGTTAAAATCATGGAAACTCGTCCGCTCTCCAAAGACAAGCGCTGGAGATTGGTAGAAGTGGTTGAAAAAGCGGTTATCATCTAAGATATGATCAGTTTTTGATGGAAGGAGGAAATTTAAATGATTCAACCATTTACACGTTTAGCTGTGGCTGACAACTCCGGTGCGAAGGAACTGATGTGTATCCGCGTATTGGGTGGTACTGGTCGTCGTACAGCTCAAATCGGTGATTTGATCGTATGTTCCGTCAAACAAGCAACACCAGGCGGCGTTGTCAAAAAGGGTGATGTAGTAAGAGCGGTAGTCGTTCGTACGAAACGTTCTGTACGTCGTAAAGACGGATCTTACATCTCATTTGACGAGAATGCAGCTGTTGTTGTTAAGGACGACAGAAGCCCACGCGGAACTCGTATTTTCGGACCAGTTGCTCGCGAACTTCGCGAAAGAGACTACATGAAAATCGTTTCCTTGGCTCCGGAAGTAATCTAATAACACCCCAAAAAGTGACGTAACTTTTCGGGAACCCGATAAATAGTTGAACTGGCTAGTCATAGGAGGTGTAACGAATGCCTAAAGTGAAAAAAGTTCTGGAATCCCATAGCAACAAACTGCACGTGAAAAAAGATGATACAGTTATCGTCATCAGCGGTAAAGACAAAGGCAAAAAAGGCCGTGTCATCGCAGCGTACCCTCGTGAAAATCGTGTTTTGGTTGAAGGTGTGAACATGATCAAGAAGCACCAGAAGCCAAACCAAATGAACCCACAAGGCGGTATCATCGAGAAGGAAGCTCCGATCCATGTATCGAACGTTATGCACGTTGATCCGAAGAGCGGAAAAGTAACCCGTATCGGTTACAAAGTACTGGACAACGGTAAAAAAGTTCGCGTAGCAAAAAGATCCGGAGAAGTTATCGATAAATAAGACGGTTTAGAAAGGAGGTCCTTGAATCATGGCAGCAAGAATGAAAGAACGTTTTTTGAACGAAGTAACTCCTGCTCTGATGCAGAAGTTTAGCTATAAGACAGTAATGCAGGTACCAAAAATCGAGAAGGTTGTCATCAACATGGGTGTAGGTGACGCTGTAGCTAACTCGAAGGTGCTTGATTCCGCTGTGAACGACATGCAGCTGATTGCTGGTCAAAAACCGGTTATCACCCGTGCGAAGAAATCCATCGCGGGATTCAAACTGCGTGAGAACATGCCGATCGGTGTGAAGGTAACACTGCGCGGTGAGCGTATGTACTACTTCCTCGACAAGCTGTTTAACGTTACACTTCCACGTGTACGTGACTTTCAAGGCGTGTCCACCAAAGCATTTGACGGACGCGGTAACTATACGCTCGGTCTGAAAGAGCAACTCATTTTCCCTGAAATTGAGTATGACAAAGTGGATAAAGTTCGCGGTATGGATATCGTTATCGTAACGACTGCTAAAACCGACGAAGAATCCCGTGAACTGCTTGCTCAACTGGGCATGCCTTTCGCGAAATAAGACGGTTGTCCTTTTCTCCGAAACTATTTAGGAGGTGTCAGGCTAAGTGGCAAAAACTTCGATGAAAGTTAAACAACAACGTACACCGAAATACAAAGTACGGGCATATACCCGTTGTGAACGTTGTGGTCGCCCACATTCGGTACTGCAGAAGTTTAAAATTTGCAGAATTTGTTTCCGTGAATTAGCTTATAAAGGCCAGATTCCTGGCGTGAAAAAAGCAAGCTGGTAAGAAGTTTATAAACGGGAAGGAGGTTTATCCTACATGACTATGTCCGATCCAATTGCAGATATGCTAACTCGTATTCGTAACGCGAACACGGTTCGCCACGAAACAGTAGAAATGCCTGCTTCGACGATTAAAAAACAAATCGCTGACATTTTGAAGCGTGAAGGCTTCATCCGTGATGCAGAGTTTGTGGAAGACAACAAACAAGGGATCATTCGTGTATTCCTGAAATATGGTTCCAACAACGAGCGCGTAATCACAGGTCTGAAAAGAATCAGCAAACCAGGTCTTCGCGTTTACACGAAGAGCAACGAAGTACCTCGCGTACTTGGTGGTTTGGGTATTGCGATCATCTCCACGTCTAAGGGAGTTATGACCGACAAAGAAGCTCGTCAATCCAAAGCTGGCGGAGAAGTTCTCTGCTACGTATGGTAATCAACGTCACAAGATAGGAGGTGTAATGAATGTCCCGTATTGGTCGTAAACCAATTGCTATTCCAAACGGTGTGGAAGTCACACTGGATAACACTGTAATCACTGTTAAAGGACCTAAAGGTACCTTGACTCGTGAACTGCATAAAGACATGCAAATTACAGTAGAAAACAACGAGATCAATGTTGTTCGTCCTTCCGACAACAAAACACATCGCTCTCTTCACGGCACGACCCGCAGCGTTGTCTCGAATATGGTCAACGGTGTAACTGAAGGATTCTCGAAAAACCTTGAGTTGGTAGGTGTCGGATACCGTGCAAGCAAATCCGGAGATAAAATCGTTCTGAACGTGGGTTACTCCCACCCAGTTGAAATTACACCGGAGCCAGGTATCGAGTTCGACGTACCGGCAAACACAAAAATCACGGTTCGTGGTATCGATAAAGAGCGCGTAGGTGCATACGCTGCTAAGATTCGTTCCGTACGTGAGCCTGAGCCATACAAAGGTAAAGGTATTAAATACGAAGGTGAACGCATTATCCGTAAGGAAGGTAAAGCTGGTAAGAAGAAATAAGTTAACTGACCGGGGATTCGCCTGGTTGATAACTTACTTCTTCTCCCATACTTACCCGATGCGTCTAAAAGTGAAGCTTTTAAGGCAAAACTGAAGGGAGGAAATGGAAGCATGATCACGAAACAAGACAAGAACAAAGCTCGTCTGAAAAGACACCTGCGTGTCCGTAAGAAAATCCAAGGCACAGCAGAACGTCCACGTCTGAACGTGTTCCGTTCTTCGAAACACATCTATGCTCAATTGATCGACGACGTGGCTGGCGTGACTTTGGCATCAGCTTCTACGCTGGATAAAGAACTGGCTAACGACATCAAGAACGGCGGAAGCGTTGAATCCGCTCGTAAAGTCGGCGAACTCGTTGCAAAACGTGCTGCAGACAAAGGTTACAAAGTGATCGTATTCGATCGTGGTGGATACTTGTATCATGGACGTATTCAAGCACTTGCAGAGGCAGCTCGCGAGGCAGGCCTTGAATTCTAAGATATTTTCAAAAGGAGGTAAACGACTTGCGTGTAGATCCTAACACTTTAGAACTGACTGAAAGAGTAGTAAACATTAACCGCGTTGCTAAAGTTGTAAAAGGCGGACGTCGCTTTAGCTTTAGTGCACTGGTAGTTGTCGGTGATGGCAAAGGTTGGGTAGGAGCAGGTATCGGTAAAGCAGGCGAAGTACCGGATGCAATCCGCAAAGGTATTGAAGATGCTAAGAAAAACCTGATTCACATTCCACTTGTTGGAACAACTATTCCTCACCTCGTAACAGGTCACTTCGGAGCAGGCCGAGTATTGTTGAAGCCGGCATCTGAAGGTACTGGAGTTATCGCTGGCGGACCGGTTCGTGCAGTACTTGAACTGGCTGGCGTAGGCGACATTTTGACAAAATCTCTAGGTTCTTCGAACTCCATGAACATGGTCAATGCGACTTTGGAAGGGTTGTCCCGCCTGAAGCGTGTTGAAGATGTTGCCAAGCTTCGCGGCAAATCCGTCGAAGAGCTGTTGGGTTAAGGAGGGAATCTCATGGCTAAACTTGAAATCACCCTCGTACGCAGCGTGATTGGTCGTCCAGAGGATCAGCGTGCAACCGTGAAAACACTCGGACTTCGCAAAATCAACCATTCCGTCGTTCAAAGCGACAATGCTGCAATTCGCGGAATGATCAAGAAAGTAAATCACCTGGTTTCTGTTAAAGAAATCGAAGGTTAATCCCGGGCAGTTTATTCCCGGACATATTAAGGAGGTGCAACGAACGATGAAGTTACATGAGCTGAGCCCAGCACCTGGATCCCGCAAAGAGCGCAAGCGCGTTGGACGCGGTACTAGTAGCGGCACGGGTAAAACGTCGGGTCGCGGTCACAAAGGACAAAACTCTCGTTCCGGCGGTGGTGTTCGTCCAGGCTTCGAAGGTGGACAGAACCCATTGTATCGTCGTCTTCCGAAGCGCGGTTTCGTAAACCCAACTCGGAAAGAGTACGCGATTGTGAACATCGAAGAACTTAACAGCTTTGCAGCAGGTACTGAAGTGACTCCAGAAGTTTTGGTTGAGAGCGGTATTGTTAACAATACAAAGAGCGGAATCAAAATTCTTGGCAACGGTGAAGTTACCGTTTCTTTGACTGTAAAAGCTACTAAGTTTTCTCAATCTGCGGTAGAGAAGATCGAGGCTGCCGGCGGTAAAACCGAGGTGATCTAATGTTTAAGACCCTGAAAAATATATGGCGTGTGGATGACCTTCGCAAGCGTATTTTGTTCACCTTATTCGTTCTGATCATCTTCCGTATTGGATCCTTTGTTCCGGTTCCCGGTGTTAACAAAGATGTTTTTACCCAGACGAATCAGGCAGGCAATGAGTTGTTCGGTCTTCTTAACACGTTCTCGGGGGGCGCACTATCGCAGTTTTCGATCTTCGCCCTTTCGATATTTCCATATATTACTGCGTCCATTATCGTACAGTTGTTGTCGATGGACGTCATTCCAAAGTTTGCGGAATGGAACAAACAAGGGGAACACGGGAAGAAACAGTTGGCTCAAATTACTCGTTATGGTACGGTAATATTGGGTTTGATTCAGGCATTCGCAATGTCCATCGGTTTTAACCGTATGTACGGCGCCGAAATGGTTCCTGGAGCAACCTTTATCGACTTTGTTGTTATTGCGATCGTGCTTACCGCAGGTACATCATTCTTGATGTGGCTCGGCGAACAGATCACGGAACGCGGAATCGGTAACGGTATTTCGATCATTATCTTTGCTGGTATCGCTGCTGGTATTCCGATGCACATTCGGACAACGATCGAATCGAACTTCATTCAGGATGGTCAAGTGTTCATGAACATTCTGAAGGGTGTCATCATCCTACTGATTTTGGTTCTGATCATTACCGGTGTTGTATTCATTCAGCAAGGTATCCGTAAAATTCCGGTTCAATACGCGAAGCGTGTTGTAGGAAACAAAATGTACGGCGGACAGAACACACACATTCCGCTGAAGATTAACGGTGCAGGCGTTATTCCGGTAATCTTTGCGATGTCATTGCTGCAGTTCCCGGTTATCCTCGCTAGCTTCTGGGGACACCAGAATTGGGCGAAATGGGTTACGGCGAATCTGGCTTATGACAGCCCGCTTGGAATGGTACTGTATGTACTCATGATCATTGGTTTCACGTTCTTCTACACTTTCGTGCAGATGAATCCGAACCAAATGGCTGATAATATGAAGAAGAACGGCGGCTATGTTCCGGGCATTCGTCCTGGTAAAGCTACCGAGAAGTATCTGACCCGGGTTATGACCCGTCTGACCATGACAGGAGCTCTGTTCCTGGCCGTGATCTCCGTACTTCCGGTGTTCTTTGGATCACTTGCAGGTCTTCCGCGTACGGTTCAGATTGGTGGTACGTCCCTCTTGATCGTAGTCGGTGTTGCACTGGATACGATGAAGCAGATCGAAAGCCAACTGATCAAACGTCATTACAAAGGTTTTATCAATAAATAGGCGATAGGTTCCGGCGAGTGATCTGTATCGCTTCCCGGCGCCTATTGTGTTGTTCTTGCTAGTCAATCAAGGGGAGGGAGTGACGTAAGGTGAACATCTTATTCATGGGTCCTCCTGGGGCAGGAAAAGGGACGCAAGCAGAGAACATCGTGAATGAATTCGGTATTCCTCATATTTCAACGGGCGATGCATTTCGTCTCGCGATCAAACAAGGAACTCCCATCGGGATTAAAGCGAAGGAATTCATGGATCAGGGTCTGCTGGTACCGGATGACGTAACGATTGGTATTGTGGAAGAGCGTCTGCAGCAGTCCGATTGCGAAAAAGGTTTTTTATTGGACGGTTTTCCAAGAACCCTTTCGCAAGCGGAAGCGCTGGATGAGATTCTCGCCCGCTTGAATACTGGTCTCGATCACGTCATCAACCTGAAAGTTGATCGGGAAAAGCTTCTGGCTCGCCTTACCGGCCGCCGGATTTGCAAAAACTGTGGTTCGACTTATCATGTGATCTTTAATCCTCCTAAACAGGAAGGCATTTGTGATAAATGCGGCGGCGAATTGTACCAGCGCTCCGATGATAACGAAGAGAGCGTAGGCATTCGTTTAGACGAATATATCAACAAAACAGCACCACTCCTCACGTTTTATGAGAACAAAGGTCTTTTGCGTCAAATCGATGGTGATCAGGAAATCGACGCGGTTTCAACACAAATTGCGTCTATACTGAGAGGTTAAGTATAATGATCATTTGTAAATCCGAAACGGAACTGAGCTTGATGAGAGAAGCAGGAAGGATCGTGGCGGAATGCCACAAACTCCTTGCCGCTCATGTAGAACCGGGCATTACGACCGGGGAACTTGACCTTATGGCCGACAAGTTCATTCGAAGCCAAGGCGCTGTGCCATCTTTTAAAGGCTACAACGGATTTCCTTCCAGCATTTGCGCATCAGTCAACGAAGAATTGGTGCATGGATTTCCAGGCAAACGCAAATTAATCGAGGGCGATATCGTTACGTTTGATATCGGTGCACAGTATCAGGGTTACCATGGTGACTCGGCATGGACCTACGCTGTAGGAGAGATTTCCGAAGAGGCCCAGCGTCTGCTGGACGTAACGGAAGGATCGCTCTATGCTGGACTTGCGCTAATCAAACCCGATGTCCGCTTGTTTACAATCTCTCATGCCATACAGCGTCGTATCGAGGATGCAGGTTTCTCTGTCGTCCGGGAATACGTTGGTCATGGTGTGGGTACCGATCTGCACGAGGATCCGCAAATTCCGAACTATGGCATCCCTGACCGTGGACCAAGACTCAAACCGGGCATGGTGCTCGCAATTGAGCCGATGGTCAATGCGGGTAAGCGGAACGTCAAGACGCTGGAAGACAACTGGACGGTTGTAACGGTAGACGGCTCACTATGTGCTCACTTCGAGCATACGGTAGCAGTCACGCCGGATGGCATGGAAATTTTGACGAAGCTGCCGGAATAGGGTGATAACATGAATAATGAAGTCACGCTTCAGCCCGGGCAGATTGTTAAGATACTAAAAGGCAGAGATGCCGGACAGTATGCCGTTATCGTTTCGATTGAGGACAGCAGGTTCGTGTGGATCGCGGATGGGGACAAACGCAAGTTTGACGGGGCCAAGAAGAAGAATGTTCTTCATCTTGAACCTCAATCCTACATTAGCAGTGAAGTGGTAAACAGTTTGCAAGAAAGCGGTCGGGTTACAAACGGTAAACTGCGTTTCGCACTGGACCGGTTTGTATCCGATAAATCCAAGGCAGATCAGAAAGGAGACTAACTGTGGCTAAAGAAGATGTCATTGAAGTCGAAGGAACGGTCATTGAGCCGTTGCCGAATGCTACCTTTAAAGTCGAGCTGGAGAATGGTCATCAAATTCTCGCTCATGTTTCCGGAAAGCTGCGGATGCACTTTATCCGTATCCTTACAGGAGACAAAGTGGTTGTTCAACTCTCGCCGTATGATTTAACCAAAGGTCGTATCACGTACCGTAAATAGATTCAAGGTTCCCCTGGGGAATCAAGGAAAGCTGCGAAGCGGTTTTACTGACGTAAAACTCAGCAGCGGTAACAAACTACTTTAGTTTCGAAGCTGGTTTTACAACGTAAAACTTGGAGGAGGTAATTAGCATGAAGGTAAGACCTTCTGTAAAGCCTATTTGCGAAAAATGCAAAGTCATTCGCCGCAAAGGGAACGTAATGGTTATCTGTGAAAATCCGAAACACAAACAAAAACAAGGTTAAAGAAGGGGGTGTAGCGTAAAATGGCTCGTATAGCTGGTGTGGATTTGCCACGTGACAAACGCGTTGAGATCGCCTTGACTTACATTTTCGGAATCGGTAAAACGACTTCCCAGAAAGTACTGAAAGAAACTGGAATCAATGCAGACACTCGTGTCCGTGATTTGACAGAAGATGAAGTCAGCAAATTGCGCGAAACGATCGATGGTATGGTTAAGGTAGAAGGTGACCTGCGTCGTGAAATTTCCTTAAATATTAAACGTCTCACGGAGATCGGCTGCTACCGCGGTATTCGTCACCGTCGTGGATTGCCTGTTCGTGGTCAACGTACTAAAACGAATGCTCGTACACGTAAAGGTCCTCGTCGTACCGTAGCGAACAAGAAGAAATAAGAAAGGGGGATAATAGACAATGGCTAAACCAAAAAAAGTCGTACGTACTAAACGTCGTGACCGCAAAAATATTGAAAGTGGCGTGGCTCATATTCGCTCCACATTCAACAATACAATCGTAACGATTACGGATCCTCACGGAAACGCGATTTCTTGGGCAAGCTCCGGCGGCCTTGGATTTAAAGGTTCCCGTAAGTCGACCCCGTTCGCTGCGCAAATGGCTGCTGAAACAGCTGCCAAAGCGGCTATGGAACACGGTATGAAAGCGGTGGAAGTAATGGTTAAAGGTCCTGGTGCTGGTCGTGAAGCAGCAATTCGTTCTCTGCAAGCAGCAGGTCTCGAAGTCAACCTGATCAAAGACGTTACACCAATTCCACATAACGGATGCCGCCCACCAAAACGTCGTCGCGTATAATGAAGTCATCCTGTTAATGTGGTATAAATCCGTTGCAATCTGCTAATAATGGTTGTTTAGGCATACTACTACATGGATTACTGGATAAGATGACAGTTTCATATAGGAGCGACGTTTGAAGGAGGGGTACTTGCGTGATTGAAATCGAAAAGCCGAAAATTGAGACCGTTGATGTCAATGAAGATGGAACCTATGGGAAATTCGTAGTTGAGCCTCTGGAGAGAGGGTATGGCACGACGCTGGGGAACTCGCTTCGCCGCATCTTGTTATCCTCGCTACCGGGAGCTGCAGTCACATCGGTTCAAATCGATGGCGTACTGCATGAATTTTCCACGATTCCGGGTGTCATGGAAGACGTGACCGAGGTCATCCTGAACCTGAAAGCTTTATCTCTGAAAATTCATTCCGATGAAGAGAAAGTGTTCGAGATTGATGCGGAGGGTGAAGGGGTTGTTACTGCTGGTGACATCCGTGCGGATAGTGATGTGGAGATTCTGAATCCAGATCTTCATATTGCAACGCTCGGCCCTGGTGCAAGACTTCATATGCGTATTTTTGCCAGTCGCGGTCGTGGCTATGTCCAGGCGGATCGGAACAAACGCGATGACCAGCCTATCGGCGTCATTCCCGTCGATTCGATCTATACTCCGATTAGCCGTGTTAACTACGGTGTGGAAAATACGCGTGTTGGTCAAGTAACCAACTACGATAAACTGACGCTTGAAATTTGGACGGATGGCAGCATCCGCCCGGAAGAAGCGGTTAGTCTCGGCGCGAAAATCCTGACTGAGCATCTGTTCCTCTTCGTGGGTCTGACCGACGAAGCGAAGGATGCAGAGATCATGGTTGAGAAAGAAGAAGACAAGAAAGAAAAAGTGCTTGAAATGACGATCGAAGAGCTGGATCTTTCCGTTCGTTCCTACAACTGCTTGAAACGTGCCGGCATTAATACGGTACAAGAGCTGACCACGAAAACCGAAGAGGATATGATGAAAGTCCGGAACCTCGGACGCAAATCCTTGGAGGAAGTTCAAGAGAAGCTTGAAGAGTTGGGCCTGGGACTTCGTACGGAAGAATAGCATAGATTCGGCTTAGCTTAGCAAAGGAGGGAAAAACACATGGCATACCAAAAGTTGGGCCGCGATTCCAGTGCGCGTAAAGCGTTGTTCCGTGACCTGGTAACCGACCTTTTCTTATATGAGCGCATTCAAACGACTGAAGCCAAAGCGAAAGAAGTTCGTTCGATCGCTGAGAAGTTGATCACAAAAGCAAAAAAAGGTGATCTTCACGCTCGTCGTCAAGTAGCTGCATTCGTGCGTCGTGAAACAGTAGACGGTGAACAAGATGCAATCCAAAAATTGTTCTCCGAAATCGCTCCTCGTTACTCCGAGCGTCCAGGCGGATACACTCGTATCCTGAAACTGGGACCTCGTCGTGGTGACGCAGCTCCAATGGTTTACTTGGAACTGGTAGATCGCGCGTAATATAGCTTTGTTCCATTGAAGTGACTGTAGTTATGTATGCCCGGCTCTGTAGATGTTTATTCTTGGAGCCATGAACGGGAAGTGGTGCGAGATATAGTCGATCATCTGGTTCGACTCGTCTCGACTACTCCATGGGCAACAATAACGGGGACCTTCTAGTCATGTGGCTGACTCGAAGGGTTCGGCTTAACATGATGAAAAGGAGCTCCTATGGGGCTCTTTTTTTGATGGATGTAGAATGTATAAGTTATCAGCGAAGCTGATGACATTCTATAAGCGAAAGAAAACTTCCGCTATACTCAGGAGGTCAGCAATGCGTAATCTTCTGATGAAGGTCAGTTACGACGGTACCGATTATAACGGCTTTCAGACCCAGCCCGGTGGCCACACGATTCAGGACTATTTGGAGGAAGCGATCCGCCGCTTGTCTGGTGAACAGCTCAAGATTACGGCTTCTGGCCGGACAGATGCTGGGGTGCATGCTCGTGCCCAAGTATTCAATTTCTACACAGCTTCTCCAATTCCCGTTGAGCGTTGGTGTATGGCATTAAACACCTGGCTGCCGGAAGATATCGTGGTTTCGGATGCGATGGAGGTACCGATGGAATTCCATTCCCGCCACGCAGCGAAACGCAAAACCTATCGATTTACCATCAATGCAAACCAATATCCGGATCTATTCAATCGGCGGTACCAGATCCATCATCATGGGAGACTGGATATCGCAGCCATGGAGCAGGGACTTTCTCATCTGATCGGAACGCATGACTATACAACGTTTGCGTCACGGAAGTCAACGAAGCCGTCTCACGTTCGTACAATTTTTGATGCCTGGATCGAGAAGGATACGTCTATGTGCCGTCCAGGCACGAGAGATCAAGGAGTCATTCATACGTACGTATCCGGGAACGGGTTTCTGCAGCATATGGTTCGGATCATTATGGGGACGTTGATTGAGGTAGGGGAAGGCAAGCGCCATCCGGATGATATGTTGGTCATACTGGAAGCCAAAAACCGGGCAGCAGCCGGTCCGACAGCCATGGGCAAGGGCCTGATGTTATGGGAAGTGGAGTATGATATCGCCGGTAAGGATTAACCTCAATGCCGGTCGGTATCAGAGCACGGATATGGCGATCACATAAAGAAGAAGAAATCGCTTCTGGATGCGATGGGCGACTTGTTTGAATAACACGCATGGTGTAAGGTGGAAAACCAAAAAACACTTGCGGAAGTGGGCGTAATCCTGTATTATATAAGTTGTGTTTTCTTAACGGCTCTCCCACAGCCCCGGTTAAGAAAATGCCGAATGCAAGGCTGCAACACCATGACAATGCTTTAAACATGAATGAAGATAAATAATGAAAATTAATGATGATTTTCGGACGAATACAAGGAGGAACTATACATGCGTACCACCTATATGGCGAAGCCAAATGAAGTTGAGCGCAAATGGTACATCGTTGATGCCGAAGGCAAGACGCTTGGCCGTTTGGCAAGTGAAGTTGCGGCTCTGATCCGCGGCAAACATAAGCCTCAATTCACTCCACATGTTGACACAGGGGATTTCGTGGTTGTTATCAACGCCGAGAAAATCCACCTCACTGGCAAAAAGATGGAGAACAAAAAATACTATCGTCACTCCCTGCATCCAGGTGGATTGAAAGTAACTACAGCTCAAGACCTGATTGCGAAATACCCAGAGCGTGTAATCGAAAGCGCGGTTCACGGCATGCTTCCTAAAACTCGCATGGGCGAGAAAATGAAGCTGAGACTGAAAGCATATGCAGGCACAGCGCATCCACATGAAGCACAAAAACCAGAAGCTTACGAACTTCGCGGTTAATTAAAAAGGAGGACAGTTTCATGGCACAAGTACAATACTATGGGACAGGTCGTCGTAAACACTCGGTAGCACGTGTACGCCTCGTACCGGGTGAAGGACGCATTGTCATCAATAAACGTGATATTAATGAATATTTCGGTTTGGAAACACTCAAGCTGATCGTTAAACAACCTTTGAATCTGACAGAAACACTGGGCAAATATGACGTTCTTGTCATCGCTCACGGTGGCGGTATCTCCGGTCAAGCTGGAGCAATCCGTCACGGTATCTCCCGTGCTCTTCTGAAAGCAGATCCAGAATTCCGTCCTTCTCTGAAAAGAGCTGGATTCCTGACTCGCGACCCTCGTATGAAAGAGCGTAAGAAATACGGTCTTAAAGCAGCTCGTCGCGCTCCTCAGTTCTCCAAACGTTAATATTTGTTTCTTACCAAGCCCTTGGCCATTATGGTCAAGGGCTTTTTTATGTTTAGAAAAAGCGGTTGTCCACAAAGATATTCACAGGATTGACAACACACTCCGATTATACTGGCAGTTCTAGAACCGGTTGTTCACATGATGTGCACAACGTGCGAATAGATGGATGGACATATGGATGATCTTACATCGTTACCCACTTGACTTCATATGTAAATAGAGATATATTATTAATTGCGAATTAATTAAGTGCTTAAATAATTAATATTAAATCATTAATTAAATAAGTATTTTTCGGAGCAGGTAAGGGGGGATATGGTTGGATCGCAATGAAGAGATTTTTAAGGTGTCGTCGATGTTCCGGGCACTACTGAAGAACATTCATCAGGAATGGAACAAGTCGAGCGCCGGGAAGTACAACTTAAGCTTTCCACAATTTCAGGTGCTGTATGTATTAAAGCTGCGAGGGCCACTGAAGGTATCGGAGCTTGCCGAAGCTTTGTCTTTAACACCTCCGGCTATAACCGGCCTAACGGATAAATTGGTTGCGGAAGGATACTTGCAGAAAGAGCGTGCAGAGGATGACCGGAGAGTTGTCAACATCACACTTTTGGAACCGGGTCTGGATGTAATTAGGAAAGTGAAGAAGGATCAGAAGGAAATGATTCAAGGCTTTTTTAACTTCCTCTCTGAGGAAGACATTCAGCATTTGAGAAGAATCTTCTCCTTGATGCTGTCAAACATAGATAAAGACAATCACAACAACGGGTAGAGGTGGAGCATGGAGCATTTAACGCTTAAACGTAAAGTTTCAATTATGATTGCGATCATGGCTGCGATGTTCTTCGCAGCCATTAACCAGACGATAACGAGCACCGCAATGCCGCGGATTATCGCCATTCTTGATGGCATGGATTATTATACATGGACCATCAATATTTATTTGTTAACATCAACGATCGCAACGATATTGGTGGGTAAGCTGTCCGACATGTTCGGACGTAAGCCGTTTATTTTGATAGGTATATTATTTTTCATGTTAGGGGCTTTCCTGACGGGTACATCAACAGACGTGTATCAATTCATTATTTATCGTGGTATTCAAGGTATAGGTGCCGGTATAATCCAATCAACCGCATTTATGTCGGTCGGGGACTTATTTCCACCGCGTGAACGTGGCAAATGGATGGGGCTGATGACCGCGGTATTCGGTTTTTCCAGTGTCCTTGGTCCTACGCTTGGCGGATACCTGGTCGATAACATCGAATGGCGTTGGTTATTCTGGATTTTCCTGCCGCTGGGTGTAGTAGCCTTCATCATGATTTGGACGCTGTTTCCGAAGGTTGAACGCAAGACTGGCCAGTCCATTGACTATTTGGGTTCCTTATTCCTTACAACGTCTATCGTTCCTTTACTCCTGGCCTTTTCTTGGGCAGGTACGGAATATGCTTGGGGATCGCCTCAGATTATTGGTCTCATCGCAGCTTCAGTCGTATCAGCTCTTATCTTTATCTTGGTAGAGATGAAAGCGATGGAACCGGTATTGCCACTTAGTTTGTTCAAAAATAGTGTCGTTACCGTTTCTAATCTGATTGGATTTTTTATGAACTTTGGTCTGATGGGTGCCATGATTTATATTTCCTTCTATGTTCAAGGTGTGCTTGGCATCTCACCAACCTATGCGGGTTATGTAACCATCCCCATGTCGATTTTCATGATGGGTACGAGTGCTATAGCAGGTCAACTCATTGCTAAAAGTGGTAAGTACAAACGGTACGCACTTCTTGGAGTTCCAATTATGATGGTCGGTATGGGCATTATGGTGTTCATGGACAACATTTGGCTTACTGTGGTTAGTACCATTATTTTCGGTATCGGTCTTGGTTTGGGTATGCCGGTATTCTCACTGGCTACGCAGAATGCCGTACCCCACAATGAGCTCGGTGTAGCAACGGCTTCATCCCAGTTGTTCCGTAATCTCGGCGGTACAATCGGGATCGCGGTTATGGGAACGGTTATGTCGAACAATCTGACGAAGAATTTGAAGGAAGGACTTCAGTCGGCTAATGCACCTGATTTTAGCTCGGTGGATCCGCAGCTAGCACAGCAGATGTTGTCCTTCGCTAATCCGCAGACACTGATGAATAAACCGCTGATCGAACAAACGCAGGCAAGTCTTCCTGCCGATGTACAGCCTTTGTTCGCGCAAATGATCGACAGTATCCGCGAAGCACTTGGAAATACATTGTCCATGGTGTTCCTCACAGGTACGTTAGTTCTTGTAGTCGCGCTGCTGCTCGTATTCTTCTTAAAGGAGATTCCGCTGCGAACGACGAATCAGGCATCTGCTCCCAAATCCGAGGACTCGGAGGGGAAGAGTGCTGGTGCAGGTACTAGAGCTAAAGAGGTAACGGTGGCAACAACAGACTAAGATTGGTATTTGTCAAAATGTTTGGAAATCGAAGAGAAAGAAGACCCTTTCTGCTTATGCAGGAAGGGTTTTTTCGTTTATCTTGGTAACGATTTGATGGTTGACATTTATTAGGAATGTTTTATACTGTATTTAATTCATATTATTTCAGTAGGATTATCGGGATTAATATCGGGGGAGGCATCCAATCATGAATTTGCTGGAGAAAGAGGATTTGATCCGAGTGCAAGCAGAAGAGCTTGAGCATGCATCGGCTGAGGAAGTCATCGCATATGCGATCAAGACATTTCCCAATATAACGTTTGCCTGCAGCTTTGGAGCAGAAGATGTGGTATTGGTGGACATGATTCAAAAGATTAGCCCGTCGACGGATATTTTTTATCTGGATACCGATTTCCACTTCAAGGAAACGTACGAAACGCGGGATCGTATGGCCGAACGTTATGGCCTCGAATTCGTGCGGGTTTCTCCGCTCATTACGCCGGAAGAGCAAGCGGCACAGCATGGTGAAGCATTATGGAGCGTCAGCCCGAATGAGTGCTGTAACATCCGAAAGGTAGAGCCATTGACCCGGATTCTGTCTCAATATGAGGCTTGGATTACAGGAATACGTAGAGATCAAGCCCCTACGCGGGCGAATTCGAAGAAGATTGAATATGATACCAAGTTCGGTTTGGTGAAGTTCAATCCGATTGCGGCCTGGACTAGCGAGGATGTGTGGAACTACATTCGAACTAACGAGATCATCTACAACCCGCTGCATGATCAGAATTATCCGAGCATTGGTTGCGAATATTGCACACGACAGGTCATGCCAGGAGAAGACCCACGTGCTGGACGCTGGTCAGGTCATGAGAAGACGGAATGCGGACTTCATAAATAAACGAATCATGATCGACTTAGGATCGTACAGTTACAGCATAAGAAGGAGGAATTATTCATGACAGCCATACTCCCTCATGGCGGAACGCTGGTACAGCGGGTAGCCCAAGGAGCAGAGCGTGAAGATTTATTGAAACAGGTCGACACTCTTCATAAGATCCCCGTAAACGCTTGGAGCATCTCGGATCTGGATTTGATCGGGGTCGGGGCATTTTCGCCACTGCAAGGATTTTTGAACGAACAGGATTACAAGTCTGTGGTTTCCTCTATGCGTTTAGCGGACGGTACGATCTGGAGCATACCGGTTACCCTGGCTGTTGATGAGCATACAGCGGCTAAACTTGCCGTCGGCGAGAAGGCGGCCCTTGTAGGCGAAGAGGATGGGGTCGTCTACGGCGTTATCGATGTAGAGAGCGTCTATCAGGTGGATCAGCAAGCTGAGGCTGTTCAAGTATTTAAGACGGATGATCCGGAGCATCCCGGCGTGAAGAAACTTTTCGAACGTCCTTCAATCTATGTAGGCGGGCCGATCCAAGTGCTGAATCGTCCGCAGCCGGAACGGTTTGGCGAGTTTTATTTTGATCCGGCAGAGACCCGGGAACAGTTCAAAGCGAAGGGCTGGAATACAGTTGTAGGCTTTCAGACACGTAATCCGGTTCATCGTGCACATGAATACATTCAGAAGAGTGCCATGGAAATCGTAGACGCACTATTCCTCAATCCGCTTGTAGGAGAGACCAAATCGGATGACGTTCCTGCCAATGTGCGAATGAAGAGCTATCTGACCTTGCTGGAGAACTACTATCCAGCGGATCGCACCTTCCTGGGCGTATTTCCGGCTGCCATGCGTTATGCGGGGCCTAGAGAAGCTATTTTCCATGCAATGGTCCGTAAAAACTATGGCTGTACCCATTTTATCGTTGGCCGGGATCACGCAGGAGTCGGTGACTATTACGGCACGTATGAGGCTCAGGAAATTTTCAAGAATTTCACTGCAGAAGAGTTGGGTATTACCCCACTGTTCTTTGAGCACAGCTTCTTCTGCACCACATGCGGAAACATGGCTTCAAGCAAAACATGCCCTCATCCTAAGGAGGATCATCTGACTTTGTCGGGAACGAAGGTTCGAGGCTTGCTTCGCGAAGGACAGTGCCCGCCACCGGAATTTACGCGCCCGGAAGTCGCGCAAGTGCTGATCGAAGGCATGAAAGAGCAGATTACGGTCTAACAAAGGCATAAATAACCACCTTGTCCCATATGATGGAGTAGAACAACTCATGGGACGAGGTGGTTTTGTTATGTCCAGGCGGAGATCAGACAAGGTTACGGTATGGATATCGCTAAAGAGAGTCAAGCAAACCCTGATTGGAGCTGCGCTGCTGGCACTGCTCATTGTCGTTGTAACATACGAAATCCCCTCTGCCAAAACGTCGAATACTTGGAGTTTGCCGCTTGCCGGCAAAGTCATTGCCCTTGATGCAGGACATGGCGGCCCAGATGGCGGCGCGGTAAGCAGACAAGGTGTCATCGAGAAGGATATAAACCTGGCCATTACCTTGTATTTGCGTGATTATTTGCAGCAGGCAGGCGCACTCGTCATTATGACAAGAGAAGGAGACTATGATCTGGCTGCAGAGAGCACAAAGGGGTATTCCAAGCGTAAAACGGAGGACCTCAAGCAACGCGTGCGGATGATCGAAGAGAGTAAGGCGGATCTGTTTATCAGCATGCATCTGAACAGCATTCCGTCCAATCGGTGGAGAGGGGCGCAGACCTTTTTCCCTCCAAATAACGAAGAAAGCAAAAAACTTGCCGAATGGATTCAGGCTGAAATCCGGCATAACCTGGAGAATACGCAGCGTTTGGCCAAAACGGATGATAAGGTATTTTTGCTTCAAGCCCTGCGCATGCCTTCTGCATTGGTAGAGGTCGGTTTCTTGTCCCATCCAGAGGAATCCGAATTGCTGCGTGATGAGAAATACCAGAGAAAGGTCGCAGCTTCTGTATATAATGGCATTTTGCGTTATGCCTCCGGAGAGTCGGCCAGCGAGTCGTCACAAGCTGCAGAGTAATGGTATAATGGACAGGAATCGAAACATTGTCTATTCCATTACATAGAGCAGAGGTGCTTATATGCTGACTAGAGAAACGGTGCAGGAGATACTCCAGCCTTTACGCGATCCCGAAACCGGGAAGAGCCTGATGGAGCTCCAGCGTATTCGAGATATTGTTGTAAAGGAACGCACGGTCCGATTATCCGTGACATACAGCAGTGAAGATGTACGCGCTTCCCTGGAAGCGCAGATCAGGGAAATTCTTGAAGCTATGGGGGCAGAGGATATACATATCCGCATGCGCCCTCTGGACAATGCCGTTAGCGGCGCAGCCCGGGAGGAAGATAACGATCGCGAGAAGCTGACAAAAGGACATGCCGCCGGCATGGAGCAGAATATGCTCCTTAGCGAGCAATCCGGCGTTCATTTCATTGCGATTGCCAGCGGAAAAGGCGGCGTGGGTAAATCCACCGTTACGGTGAATTTAGCTGCAGCTTTGGCTCGGCAAGGCAAGAAGGTAGGTTTGATTGATGCGGATATTTATGGCTTCAGCGTACCGGATATGATGGGTATTGAAGAGGGGCCGTCCGTAACGGAGGAGGGCGTCATCCATCCGGTTGAGCGTTTTGGTGTCAAGGTGATGTCCATGGGCTTCTTCATCCGCGAGAATAGTCCGGTGATTTGGCGCGGACCGATGCTTGGCAAAATGCTGCGTCAATTTTTCACGGATGTCGCATGGGGGGATTTGGACTACATGCTGCTGGACCTGCCGCCAGGAACAGGTGACGTGGCGCTGGACGTGCACCAGATGATTCCGCAGAGCAAAGAAATCATCGTAACGACTCCGCATGCTACGGCGGCGTTTGTAGCTGCCAGAGCGGGTGCCATGGCCTTGCAGACCGATCATGAAATCTTAGGCGTCGTCGAGAACATGTCTTATTATGTCTGCTCCCATGGCGGGGAGAAGGATTATGTATTTGGTCGTGGAGGCGGAGGGAAGCTTGCCGAGACGCTTCATACCGAGCTGCTCGCGCAGCTTCCGTTAGGAGCGCCGGATAACCACCCTTCAGAGCCGGACTTCTCCCCATCGGTGTATAAGGCAGGTACCGAGAGCGCAGGGATTTACGATGAAATAGCCGCAAGAATTGCAGTCAAGCTTGAGGAATCCATTTAGACATGGTCAATACGCAAATATTGAAACAGGCTCCCATAGTTGGGAGCCTGTTAATGTTTATGAGAGAGGTGGGGAGGTGCTGCTTAACTGCCGCCGCCACCACCGCCGCCTTCTTCTCCTTCGCCGCCTTCACCGCCACCTTCACCACCGCCGCCACCGCCTTGTTCCTCTTGTCCTTGTCCTTCGCCTTCTTTTTTCTTCTCCACTTTAGGCTGAAGTTCGTCTTTTACAACCGTTTTAAGCAGTTCAAGCACCTCCATGCGGAACAGCGGGTTCTGCATAGCTTCCTGCATTACGGTCATGGACTGTTTGCGATAATCCGGGGTATTGGTCAGTTCAAGAAACGATTTCATTACGTCTGGAGATTTTAACATATCTTGAATCGATTTTTGATACGTTGGGTCCTTGATGAGCTGCATATGCAGCTGCTTGCTCTCAGAATTGATGGCTTTGGCAAAATCACCGGCGAATTGCGGATCGGTCATAATCTTCTCAATTTCCTTCTTATATTCCTCTGATACCAGTGTATCCTTAACGGCCATGCGAATTTGATCCCCGGACTGGGCGGATATCATCCGCATTCCCATTGATCCGCCGCTTCCGGAGGAACCGCCGGATCCGCCGCCAAGCGCTTCCTCTACCGCTTTTTTACCTTCGTCGGTTTTCAGAATGTCGACCACCATGGATTTGATTTCTTTATATCCGAGCTGCGGGGACGAGCTTTGTTCTGCACCACAAGCGGTAAGCACCAAGGCAGCAACGAAGACGATAATACATAAACGAAATAACGGCCACTTCATTACCGTTGTCCTCCTTTTTCAAGATCATTGGATTTATAAGCGAAGCCGAACAAATTCGATAATCGCAAGCAAAACATCCTCAGCTTTACGGTAGGTCCTCTGGTGAAGCACGCTCGATCGATGTTTTTCTTACGGTTCTTCGCATAGTATGTGATGGATTTGAAGAAATATGTCGGATTCAGAATGGTTTTTTATTGTGAACGTTGGTAAAATAATGATCTGTGGGGGTGGAAGTTAGTTGAGCTTACGAAAGTGGTCTAAATTATTTTTGAAAACGCTGCTCGTCGGGGCAGTGGCGGCATTAATTGTAGGTCTGATCCTGCAGTTGTTTAATGGCGCGATCGAATTTACGGGAATGGCCGATTTATTGATATACCCGCTGATTTTGTTGGGCTCTGGGGCTCTGGTGAGCGTATACTCCCAGATGGGCTTTTTTGCGTACCTGACTTTAAATTATATGGGGATAGGCATATTCCGCCGAAAGACTTGGCAATACATTCAGATTGTCTTGGCTGTTTTAGCATTGCTGGAGCTAATGTTCTTCCGTACCTTTGTCGGCGGATCCACTAGCCTGCAGCAGGATTTGATTTTAGGTGTTTCCATTTTGATTATTGCTGTTGTTGTTGCTTATCTCAAAGTGAAGAGCACAAATGCTAATGCATGGATTCCGACCCTCTTCTTCATGATGGCGATTTCCATTGTGGAGATTATCGGTGTATTGCAAATTGGAGTCAGCAACGCCACGATCTTTATGGTGGTACCATTGCTCATCTGTAATGCATACCAAATTCTGACGCTTCATAAAGTTACACAAGACGAAAAAAAGAGCTAACACCTTAGCTCTTTTTTTGTTAAGCATTATTCAATTACAGGGTTCCCCATCGAGAGTTTAAAGTCCGCCTGCATCTTCGATGCTCTTCTGCAATGAAGCGTGATCCCGAACCTCGGTGCCTTGGGTGCTGCCCTGTTGAAGCAGATCGGTGACCGTAACGAACTCGTAGCCCTTATTGCGAAGTTCCTTGATGATGAGAGGGAGAGCTTCGTGTGTTTGCTTCACGGAGTCGCTGGCATGCATCAGCACGATGTCTCCCGGATGTGCTTTGGAGACGACGCGGTCCACAATTTTATCGACGCCGATATTCTTCCAGTCCCTGGAGTCGGTATCCCACTGGATCACCGTGTAGTTAAGGCTCTGGGCTATGCCGAGCACTCTTTTGTCAAAATCCCCGTTAGGCAACCGTATTAATTTGGGTTCTTGTCCGGTCATTGCGGTTAAAATAGTATGTGCCGAAGAAATCTGCTTGCGTATTTCCTCATCGGTGAGCGTGCTGTAATTATCGTGCTTGAAGCCGTGGCTCCCGATTTCATATCCGCTTTCCTTAATGGCATTCACGATATCGGGATGCGTTTTGCTCCATGGCGCAGACAGGAAGAAGGTTGCTTTTTGAACTCCATTGTCTTTTAAGGCCTGTAAAATAGGCTCTGCGCGCTTTTCGCCCCAGCTGATGTCAAACGTTAACGCGATCTGTTTCTTATCCGTAGACACGCTGTAAATCGCTGACGGGTTGTTCTCGGAGAAGACCGAGATGTTGTCACTCTCCACATAAATAACGCCGATTGCAAAGATCGCCGCGGCAAGGACGAAGAAAAACCGCTTAATCTTTCTGCCGTTGAATACATAAAAAGAATTCATAATACGTGCGCCCCTCTCCCTTCAGTGTGCAATAGCTTGTTTACTTTCAACATATGCTCGTACTTGCGAGTTATACCAATTTAGGAGGTAGCGAATGTTACGTTTTAGCATTTTTCTCAGAGATGTGAGATCGATCCGGAAGGCACTGCTCTTGGCAGCGGTCTTATTTATCGCCGGAATCGTGGCGGGAGCAAGTTCAGAGGGGTTCGAGCAATTCCTTCTTGGTCAGCTTCAAGGATTAGGGGAGATTAGCCAGCAGCTCGGTTCCTCCGATCATCCCGAATGGAACTTCTTTGTCTTTATCTTTCTTAACAACAGCATTAAGAGCGTGCTGGTCCTGTTCTCAGGCTTGCTGCTTGGGGTAATACCGTTCTTCTTCCTGGTCATCAATGGCATGGTGATAGGTTTCTTACTGAAAGTTGTGGGGGAGAGCGGAGAGAGCCTGTTTGATCTGATTGTAAAAGGGCTCTTGCCACACGGGATCATTGAAATACCGGTCATTGTGATTGCATGCGGATATGGCCTGGCTTTTGGCGGGCTGGTGTTAAGAAGTATAACGGCGACAGGCGCGCGCAGAAGCGGGATAGGTGCGGAGTGGCGCGGATTTTGGCGCAAGCTGGGCACTGCATCCTTATGGGTTGTCGTGCTGCTGCTCATTGCGGCAATGATTGAAAGTACAATTACGTTGTGGCTGATGTCATAAATTTCCCTGAAATTGTGCATACCTAATAAAGCAGCTTAGCAGAGTAAAGAGAGAGCTGCGTGGACAGGACGTTCATCATAATGTGCAGACAGCATTCATTCGGTTTAGAGATCCCGCCAATACGGTTAATCACCAATACATAGGCAAGAGCAGCTTTAATCCGATTGAAGTGACGTTACATGTTCGCTTAACTATATAAGGAGGTCCTATCATGCTGGGAATGCTATTCAATGAAAAAGAGTGCAAAGAGCTTGATTATGTACTGCGAAAAGAACTGGACGAGATGCTGCTGGATTTGAGCGACCAACGATTGGACCAAAACATCAGGCAGGCTATAGCTAACCGATACAAAACGGTGTTCCGCATGTATGCCCGGTTTGCCCCGCAGAAGGAACTCTCCAAATATGCGCGTAACGGGAAGTTTCCGCAGATCAAACATTAATTCTGTGAAAAAGTGTTGACTAACCGGCTAAGTATATGGTAAATTAATTTTCGCTTCCTTTTCGAAGGTGATGCCGCCAACCGGCGGCCATCAAACTTCATAATCAACTTCAAAAAAACTTTTTAAAAAAAGTACTTGCAAAGTTGATAGGAAGTATGGTATATTATAAAAGTCGCCGCTGAGATGCGGATGACAAACAAGAAACAGAGATTGATCTTTGAAAACTGAACAACGAGTGAGTAAAACGAACCACTTCGGTGGGACGT
>NZ_QLYT01000063.1:0-50117 GCF_003269305.1 Paenibacillus sp. MDMC362 | reverse complement strand
AATTTATGAGTTATCAGTGGAACTGATGAAATTCTATATCGCAAGAAAACCTACCTCTGCATCGCGGTCGCTCATCCTTGAAGTGGCCTCGATAGAGGTTTTCTTATCAAAAGCGGACTTTTTGAACAACCTCTATAAGTACTTAAATACCAACCGCTTGAGGAGGTTACAGTACGATGGATAATCCAATGCTGAATCATACGCCCGTGGAACATAAGCCTGTTCCTAAACATCCGAAATCTCAAGACCGACTGTCTGCACAGATATGGAAACACCGCAAAGAATATTTGGCGATCTCCCCTTTTTACATTCTATTTGCCATATTCGGCCTTTTCCCGATTGCCTTCTCGATGTTCCTGTCCTTTCAGAAATGGGACGGCATCGGGGAGATGACCTATAACGGGGTGGGCAACTACCGATTCATGCTCACCGACCCGGAATTCTGGAGAGCCGTCGGCAACACGCTGCTCATCTGGATCTACTCCACGATACCGATGCTGTTTATCGCGCTGGTCGTTGCCTTCCTGCTTAATGCATCATTTGTCCGGTTCCGCACCTTCTTCCGGATCGGCTATTTCCTGCCGAACGTCACCTCACTGGTGGCGGTTGCCATCGTGTTCGGCACCGTATTCTCGAACAATTACGGCCTTCTCAACTATATGCTGTCCTTGCTCGGCCTGAACTCCATCGAGTGGTTGAATAAAACATGGGGCATACAGCTTGCCATTTCGGTCATGGTCATATGGAGATGGGCAGGGTATAACGCCATTATCTATCTTGCCGGGCTGCAGAGCATCCCGACCGTCCTGTACGAAGCAGCCAAAATCGACGGAGCCTCCGGCATTCAATCCTTTTTCAAAATCACCATTCCCAATCTAAGGCCCATCATTCTCTTCACGGTCATTACCTCGACCATCGGCGGCATGCAGATCTTCACCGAGCCGCAGGTGCTTGTCGGTAATGATGGCGGCGTCAGCGGCGGCGGTATGACCATCGTCCTCTACCTGTACCGTGAAGCCTTCGTGAATAACTATTTCGGATATGGCGCTGCCGTCGGCTGGGGCATGTTCCTGCTCATAGCGATCTTTTCCATCGTGAACTGGAAAATGGTGCAAGGCAGTCCGTCCAATGACTGAAATGGGGGTGAATCGTATGTTCAAATGGAAATCCATATTCCTTCACATCGGGTTAATCGCCGGACTGCTGCTGTCGATTTTCCCCTTCTATTGGCTGCTTGTCATGGCAACCCGAACCACTTCGGATATTTACAGCTTTCCTCCGAAACTATGGTTCGGTCCTCACTTGCTTGATAACGTGTCGAGGGTGCTGAGCAGCATTGATTTCTTCGGGGCCTTCTGGAATACCCTGTTCGTGGCTTCCGCTTGTACGCTGCTGGTCTTATTCTTTGATTCCCTGGCCGGATTCACGTTCGCCAAATTCCATTTCCCGGGCAAAAAATGGCTGTTTGTGCTGCTGCTGGCCACCATGATGGCGCCCGCCCAGCTGTCCCTGGTGCCCTCCTTTGTCATTATGGCAGAGTTCGGATGGGTAGGAACTTACAAGGCGCTGATCATTCCCGGAATGGTCAACGCCTTCGGGATCTTCTGGATCAGGCAATATGCACAGGAGTCGGTGCCCTCGGAGCTGCTGGATGCAGGCAAAATCGACGGCTGCGGATTCTTCCGCCTCTACTGGAATATATCGCTGCCGATTCTGCGTCCCGCCCTATCGTTCCTGGCTGCCTTCACGTTCATCGGCGTATGGAATGACTACCTGTGGCCGCTGATTATTCTAAATGATGAGAACAAATTCACCCTGCAGGTTGCGCTTTCCTCATTGAACGGAATATACACGACCGACTATTCGATGGTCATTGCCGGTACGCTGCTCGCCGTCATTCCGCTGATCGTTTTGTTCCTGTTCATCAGCAAGCAATTCATTTCCGATATTGCAGCAGGTGCCATTAAGAGTTAACGGTAAAAGGGTATCCCAAAAGATCTTAGATCTATTGGGATACCCTCTTATTTGTTGTAAGCAGAATTTTCTTTATTTTGACCCCAGATCATATCGCCATACCGTAACCACTACGGCACCATCGCCAGCTTTTCATCTTCCGGAGTTTCACTCTCCTCTTCTGAACCAACGACCGTCTCCCGCTTTAATTCCGCTGTTTCATCCAACTTTTTGCGCCCCATTAACGTTGCTGCCGCAAGTGCTAATGCTGCAGGAACGATTGCCCAAGCAAACGTAGCCGCAATGGAGGAAGCAAGCGAGTCCGAGATCGGCTTGAGCAGCTCGGCCGGGATCAGCGACCTCGTCTCCGGCGCCAATAAGATGTGAGGGTCCTTGAGATCAAATCCTCCAGGCAGCGACTCAGTGTTCATCACGCTCGATCCCGAGGATAAGGAACCGGCAAAGGATCGGCTCTGTATCAACCCGAACACCGTAATCCCAATCGTCATCCCAAGCGACCGCGTAAAGTTAAAGGTAGAACTCGCCATTCCACGCTGCTTATAGGATAAACCATGCATCACGGCAGTACTCAGAACGGAGAACGAGCCGCCGATGCCAAGTCCGATCAGAACCATGTACAGGGTTACGATGAACCTGCTGGATTCCGCGGTTAGCGTCGATGCGAGCACCATCCCTCCCGTGAACAGGACAAGCGTCGGGATCATGATGTTACGATACGATATTTTACTCATCAGAAAACCGCTCACCGTAGCCGTGATGACCGAACCCACCATCATGGGGAGCAGGACGAGCCCCGAGTTCGTTGCGCTTCCGCCGAGTACGCCTTGAATGAAGATTGGAATGTACACGGAAGCCACAATGAAGGATCCTCCGCTGAATAAGCCGCACAGCACGCTGGAGGTATAAAGTTTATTCTTGAACAAACGAAACGAAATGATCGGTTCTTCCGCCCTTCTCTCCGCAAGCACGAAGAGGACCAGCATGACAAACGCCGCAGCAAACAACGCCAGGATAATCCAGGAATTCCACGCCAACTGCTTGCCGCCAAGCTCTAAAGCAAACATGAAACAGATGACGCCTGTCAGGAGCGTAGTGGCGCCCATCCAATCAATCGGCTGTTTGGAGCGTTCATGCGATTCTTTATAGAACAGCGTCACCATCATGAAAGCGACGATGCCGATTGGCAAATTAATATAGAATATCCACTGCCATGTAATTTGATCGGTAATATACGCGCCTGCGAGCGGTCCGAATATGCTGGATAATCCAAACACGGCTCCGAATAACCCGGTAAGCTTACCCCGCTTTTCGAGGGGAACCGTATCGAACATAATCGCGAATGCAATCGGGATCAGCGCGCCGCCGCCAATACCTTGCACGGCACGATATAGCGCCAGCTCGGTAATGGAGTTCGCCGTACCGCACATCACGGAACCCAGCATAAATACAATCATCCCGAATACAAAGAATTTTTTGCGCCCATACATGTCGGACAGCTTGCCGAAGATCGGCATTCCCGCAAGCTCAGCGACCATATAAGCGGAGGTCACCCATACAAAATGATCAAGTCCTCCTAGTTCCCCGACGATATTCCCCATAGCGGTTGCTACGATCGTATTGTCCATGGATGCCATTAATATGCCGAGCAGCAGGCCGGCAAGCACGATGGGTAATTTGTTGGTTGATTGTGTCTTCAAGTTCTCATACACTCCTTCTAAGTAGGTTTCCTTCTTTACTGTCGTCATTGTAATTCATAAAGTATGACAGGTGACTGTCACACTTTTATCCCCGATTCCTCTTTTTCTCAAATTACATATAAATAAAGCCCAGACACTTTATGCGCTCATACCTGGTAGCGTATAATCGGGATATCCAACTCATGCAAGGAGGTTCATGTGGAATGAAGATCAGTGAATTATCGCAAATCAGCCAGGTCAGTGCACGCTCCATCCGGCATTATGAACAAAAAGGCCTGCTTGAAGCCCACAGGCTTGATAATGATTACCGTCAGTTCGACACATCTGCTATCGAGCGGGTCAAAATGATTCAATTGTATTTGAAGCTGGGATTAACGACGGATCAAATCAGAGCTTTATTCAATGGTGAAATTACATCTCCGGATGATTACGAGTACTGCGAGGAAATGCTGTCCATTTACCAAGAGAAGTTAAGTCATGTGGATGGTCAGATCGCTGCTCTCCATGAGTTGAAAAAGCTGCTTGAGCGGCAAATTTCCCTTACGATGAAGAAAAAGAACCAGGTCCCCGTCTGACGACATACGCGGTCCCGAGCGTCAACATGCTCGGGGCCGTTCATTTCGATGATGAGATCCATTATCTGCATACCTCCTTAACATGTTAAAATAAAAGTGTACATCTGAATTGGAGGAAATCTACATATGGACAATTTCGAGAAAAATTTGGAGAAATACGCGGAGCTGGTCGTTAAGGTAGGCGTAAACATTCAGCCAGGCCAAGTGCTGATCGTCAATGCTCCAATCGAAGCCGTAGAGTTGACACGCCGCATCGTGGCCAAGGCATACGATGCCGGTGCCAAATATGTGCAAGTCGACTGGGATGATGAGAGAATCACCCGCATTCGCTACGAGAAAGCACCCGCTGACTCCTTCGGTTATTATCCGCAGTGGCAGGCCGACGCCATGCAGCAGCTTGCTGAAGGCGGAGGCGCCATTCTGCGCATTAAGGTTCCGGATCCGGAGCTGTTCCGCGGCATTGATTCGACCAAAGTATCTACAGCCGTCAAAGCCGCTGCCGTAGCCAGCGAGAAATACCAGGTTTACGTGCGCAACAATAAAATCAGTTGGTCGCTCATTAAAGCCCCCACCCGTGCCTGGGCCGATAAGGTATTCGCGGATCTTCCCGAAGAGGATCGGATTCAAGCCATGTGGGATGCGGTATTCCAGATGAACCGGGTGGGCAGTGAAGATCCGGTTGCCGCTTGGCGGGATCATATTGCTCAGCTGAAGCAACGCCAGAATCACATGAATGCCAAACGCTACAAAAGCTTCCACTATCGTGCGCCGGGAACGGATCTACGCGTGGACATGCCGGAAGGGTATCTCTGGCTCGGCGGCGGCGACGAGAATGAAGCCGGCGTATATTTCGTGGCGAACATGCCGACCGAAGAAATCTACACGATGCCACACCGTACAGGCGTGAACGGGACCGTAACAAGTACGCTGCCGCTTAATCTAAACGGCCGCCTGGTGGAGGGGATCAAGCTCACATTCAGGGACGGCAAGGTTGTCGAGTATGAAGCCGAATCCGGGCGGGAGCATCTCACAACACTGCTGGAAACGGACGAAGGCGCGTCTTATCTGGGAGAAATGGCACTCGTACCGCATGATTCGCCAATCTCCCAGCTGAACCGTGTCTTCTATAACACGGGTATCGATGAGAATGCGTCGTGCCATTTTGCGCTGGGCAGCGCCTACCCTGTCAATATCGAGGGCGGTACCAAAATGAGCAAGGAAGAACTTCTCGCTCGCGGAGCCAATGTCAGTCTGACGCATGTTGATTTCATGATCGGATCGGCCGAGCTGGACATTGATGGCGTGCTGGCTGACGGCACGATTGAACCTGTATTTCGCGGTGGACGATGGGTTTGAAGTAAGTCTGAAATGCCATGATAATCCACCTTCATATTCAATTATTAAGCCCTGCGGCAATCGCAGGGCTTTTCTGATGTACAACCCGAAAGAGGCTGACACTAAAGCTCCAGCTCTAGTGTCAGCCTCATATCCGTTCTTATTTCTTACTTCTTCTCCATGTTCTCCAGCATACGAAGAATCATCATGACGGCTTCCGCCCGGGTCGCGGAATCCCGTGGGGCGAACCGGTTACCTAAGCGCCCGTTCACGATGCCAGCCGCGGTGGCGGCAGCGATTTCCTTCTCTGCCCAAGCCGGAATGGCTTGCTGATCAAGGAATTCCGTTGCTGCTTCTGGTAAGGCAAGGTCCAGGTAACGTGTGATCATGACCGCCATTTCAGAACGGCTGACAGATTGGTTCGGTCTGAATGTGCCGTCTTGATATCCCTTCACAATACCTTCGGATACAGCCCATTGAATCGCTTTAAGCGCCCAGGATCCGATGATGGAACTGTCTTTGAAATTCAGCTTCCCAGCATCCCCTTGTCCATTCAATGCTTTGGCCATCATCACCATAAATTCAGCGCGTGTTACTTGCCGGTCCGGCCTAAAGGTATGATCCGGATAGCCGCCAACGATACCGAGCTGAACGGCTTCCTCTATCGCCGACGAAGCCCAATGTCCCGCGATGTCGGTTAACATCACTGGCTTTGGCTCCGGCTTCGGTTCTTCGGTCACCGGCTTCGTCTTACGATGAATGGTCAACTGGTAAGTGCGGGTCGTACCGTTCTCAGCCCGAATCATCAGCTTCAACAGGTTATCCCCTTCCTTCAACTCGATAACCTGATCCTTCTTCAAGGATTCTTGTCCCAGAAGAACTGTTGCCTTGTTATGCGCCGCATCCACACGGAGCTGCACGGATTCGGCTTCCGTCTCAAGACGGTACTCTGTGATGTTCTCATTAAATGCAGGGGAGAGCTCAGCTGCTTTGCCGCCGATGATCACTTCAAGTCCTTTTAATCGGTTGTCTCCAGATAGTACGTGGCCTCCAGAGGACCCCGAACCCGACTCTGATCCTGATGATGGAGGGTTCACGGTTGAAGGTACCACCGAAGCGTTATAGGTTCGGATCGCGGCTTGCAGATCGCTGATCGCGTCCTGTACTTCCTTGGCAGTTGCATGATCCTGCTGCGCTATGGCGCTGGCTCTTTCAATGGCTGCACGGAGTGCAGACCTTGCTTCTCCCGGATACTGCCCCGGCGATGTGCCTTCCCGTGTTTCTTCAAGCCTTTGCTGTGCCGATGCAATTAATCCAATTAACTCGTTTTTGTCTACTGCTGCTGCCGGTGTTGTGACCGAGTTATGAAGTCCGGCGCTCTCTCCCGCAGCGTTATAGGCCTTTACGGTAAAATGATATCGGGTGTCCGGCTCCAAACCGGAAGCGGTATGCGAATACACATCATCTGTCACGGTAACAACCGGTGCACTCCGCCCTTTCAGATATACACGATATCCATCCACGCCATCATCTGCGGCCGCCTCCGGCCAACTCATGGATACAGCGTTTGAGGTGATGTCCGAAAATTTAAGCTCCCCGGCTGTCCACACAGGCGCACCCGGAATTTCTACGGCTTGAGTGATGACCGTTAATATCTCACTCGGAGCCGATTCCGTGCCTTCCTTGTCCACGGCGGTTACTTTAAATTCATACAGCGTGTCCGGGGTCAGCCCTGCCGCTTCATATACGCTATCCGTGACAGTTGCTACGCGTTCTCCGTCCTGATATACATTATAATTCATCGCATGTTGGTCTGGACTGCTCACGGGATCCCAACCGATTTGAACCGTTGACGATGTCACACTCAGTGCTTTCAGGTTGGTCGGAGCTTCGAGATTCCCTCCATCTGTCGTGAATGTCCACACATCCGAAAGGGTTTTCCCCCCGAATTTGTCTTGTGCGACGACATACCACGAATAGGTTCCATCGGATTGCAGTCCTGCCCATTGCTGAACAACCTCAGTGCCGCTAGCCACGTTCTGCGGTGTACCGATGGACTCCCCTCTCAGATGATTCACTTGGATTGAATCTGTTGCGACCCGCTTTAATTTCGGTTCAAGATCCAGGTTCATCGTAAATTCATCCACACCCGGATTTGTATAATAATTATACTTATCCAAGTATGGCGAATACGTATTCACATAAATCTGATTGCTTTCCTTATCAAAATGCAGCAGTCTCAAGTAACCACTGCCGCCATCGGCATGTCCTTGATAGTCTGCCAGCATCTGATAGACGGTTCTGTCCACATTGCCGTCACCATTATCATCCAATTCATTTTTAAGCAGACTGGCTCCCGTGTAATGGCCGCTTAGAACGGCAACCACGTTGGGATTCGGTACGACAACTTCCTTGTACAATTTATTGCCTATACCGGAACGAGTTCCGTTCGCGAGCATGTAATCGTGGAAATTCAGAAATGCGATACGGTCCGGATATTCTGCGAGAACCTCGTTCATCCACTTTATGTCCTCGTCTTCAACGCCCCATCCCATATACATCATAATGAAGTCGTTGCCTTCAACGGATACAAGGTCATAATGTCCGCGATTGTCCTTGTAGGAACCTCCGTAATATGGCTGATTCTTGTAACGGTTCTCCCCGAAATATTGACTGTAGGTCGTGTAGTCCCAATCGTAGCTTCCCACATCGTGATTCCCGGCAAGCACGCCATGCGGCAGATGTGCATCCTCCAGCATCTTCATGTAATCATCGGCACGTTTCCATTGATACTCAGCTGTCGGGTCGTTCACGATATCACCGGTATGGAACAGATATTTGATGTTCATATCATCGATGGAATCGACAATCCAATCAAATTGCTTCTGCTGTATATGCGGGTACAGCTCCGTTAAGAATTGGGTATCCGATACCCATACAAAAGTGTAATCATAATCCTCACGTGAAGGAATTTCATCCTGTACAATGACATCCACTTTGCTGTTCTGGACGTAGTCTGCCGCCGGCAGTTCGCCTCGAAGCGTAAAATCATCTTCAGACTGCGCAATATGTTTGGTGATCTCCGTCCACTTGTTCAGGTTGTGGTTCCACGCATACATCGTGACCTTGCGGCCCGACATCGTATGTCCCTCCCAAGTAACTTCAACGCGGTCACCCGGCTCCACGGCATGCTCCAGCTCTACCTCAAACCGGATATAAGGGAACTGGGACGTGGAATCGACCGTGACATATTGATCGTTGGATTCAGCTACCAGCCTTAATTCCTCTTCGGTCAGCGCGGTTTCGCCAGCCGGGAACCTATCCTTAGGAGGCTCTTCATCCGAGGCGTTCTTGGATAATTTTACGCGATCGCCACTTAATGCATGATACGGATATGCCTGATGGAAGGAGACCTCAAGCTCGTCATCCGATGGATCGCTGACTTGAACCTTAAGCTCCGGCGATAACCCGGTTCCGCTCTCCATATTTGCTGGTGAGACCAATTCGGGTGCATTCGGATGCTCCGGTGCGGTGTTAAACGTTACCGTACGTTCCGAGATGTTGCCAATCTTGTCCACTGCCCGAATGTCCAGCTTATGGACGCCTGGTTCAAGCTCGGACGATGAAGTATCGTATGGCACCTGGATGGCTCGACCATCTAGCAGTACCTCCACTTGTTCAACGCCGGATACGCTATCCTGTGCAGTCACATCAATGGGAATGCTTCCCTTATAGCTCTTGCCTTCTTCAACAGTCACGTTAATTTCGGGTCCATTGTTATCTACCTGTATGTTGGCAATTGCTTCAGACTTACCCTTTACATGCAAATCAACCTTGTGCAGACCGTCTGTAAACGTCGTGGTATCCCATGCGTGAGACAGGGCCTTTACCTTATCGGCAGAAACATCGAATTGAAACGTTACAAATGGCAGAAACCGTCCATCGTCCCCTAGGTCGTGGATAAGCGCTGGATCGCTAAATTGCGGATCCCGGATTTCTGTCCCGTCTCCTAACAACAGCCGCACGTTGCGGACATTAAAATCATCCATGTTCCCCGTCGGCTTGTCATCCTCGAAATAGGTCTTCTCATTATCGCCGGCCCGCAGGGTAATTTCGTTTGTGCCGCTTGTCAGCCATTGCGGTTCGATGGGGGCAACGATGGTTTGATAACCGTCAATATTCGGCTCTGTCTTGAACAGAACGTTCTTGCCTACGCTCACCGTGTTGATCCCATCGTCAATACCATCGCCTTCAAAAACAAAATAAGCGGAATGCTCCATCACGGGTGTACCTTGAACCGGCTGCCCGTCGATATGAAGCTCGAGATCCGCAGGCGCTGCCCCGTCTGCCGCACCCCGAATATACGTTATCCCGGTGACCGTCTGTTGATCGTCAACATTCAGGCTGGCGCTGGCCCCGTTCCCCGTGAGGTCGACTTCATATTTAGGACTCTCTACTTTCTTAAAGGTGTTGGACACCGTGAAAAAGTACTCCAGCTTGGTGTGTCCCAGCAGCTCCAGATAAGGAATCGTATGACGAAGGCCTTGCTTCCCTTCCTGAAGCTGTACAACCTTGTAATCGTTCTGTCCATCGACACGATAAGATAGCCCAAGTGAAGTAACCATACGATCATCGTGCGCTTCTGCCGTAATCTCCAGATTTTCACCCGGTTCCACATTGGTTGTTGTCGTCCGGTTGGTGACCGTCGGTTCCTTAGTCACATCAATATGTACCGGCTCTGCAGGCACCTCGGAATGCTGCAGCGAACCCGGCGTAGCCTTATGCTCCAGCTGGGAGATCCGCTGCATCTTCAGGCTGCCATCTTCGGGATACTTATAGAATATCCCACGATCAGCTCCGTTATGGACCTCCCCATCATTGTAAAATGCGGACACAATCGGACGGCCGGTATTTGTTACAACCACGAGCTCCCGCATGCGTGAATTGGACATGCCGCCTGAAAATATTTTGACAACGTCGGTGTTTTCAATCAGGTTGGTGCCGTAGTTTTTATTAAAATCAGCAATCGTGGATTTGCTGTTCTGAGCATTAATGATCCAGAACACCAGCGTGCCTCTGGATGGAATCATCACCTCATCGGGTACATGAGCCCAAAGGGTATCACTCTCCAAGTAACGATAACGAATTTTGTAATGGCTGAAATCGATGTCTTGATCGGTATTGTTATATACTTCAATAAATTCATATCCGTCGGCGGTTCCTACATTCGTGGAATCAGGAACAAGCTCGGTGATCAGGAGTTCAGGCATGTTGTTAGGCAAGGTGGATGACTGGGCTGAAGCCTGTTCTGCAAATCCGGTAAACGAGGCCGACAACACGATACAGAGGATCAAGAAGCAGGAGATACATCGATTCAGGACGATCTTAGACAATGGAAAACCTCCTAGAAATGATTTTTTGAACAATCAATTCAGTTTCCCAATTCTCCAGGTCTCCATGGGATTTCCAAATTTTAATTAAAGCGCTTTCAATATCATATCCCTCACTCTATCTGATTTAGGCTATCCCCTTGAGAGATCCATTTAGCACTTCACCTCCTAAGATCAATAATTGCATATTCCCTTCGTTTTTTAAACCACTTTATGTAAAATCTGATAAATGATACGCAAGTCCCGGAAATCAGCTAGCCTTCTAGTAAAATAGGATAATATCCGAACAGACCTTCATCACTATATCTTAAGTAAGCATCCATATCTCAAGATCCACAAACGAAACCGGCATGGCGTTTAAAGATCATTACTTCCGATCTATTCATTTCTTATCCGTTTCATCTTTGGGCAAGCATTGTTCATCATCCTTTCTCATAGGATGCAGTTTGTGCTTATTCTGCACAAAAAAAAGACCCCGCGAATGATATCGCAGGATCCTTATCAGTGGGAAGCGAATTTGTTATTCATTATGCAGCCATTTTCCAATTGCTAGGGTGCCTTACCTGAAAAGAATCGAAGAAACTTCGCTCTCCTTCTCCTTTTACGAGTGTTCATGGCGAATCAACTGCCTTTCGGAATGACATGATGTTCTTCCGTCCGTCGATTGACAATACCACTTCCCACTTGTTCTATATTTACCCGGTCCTCGGGAAGTGAAACACTTTGGCCCGAACTTTCTATCGAATATGGAGATCAGCTATGTACCCCTTCATTTGTATACATGATTGCGGCCGCTCACACACTCTTCATCGTCTGGGACAGTTGTACCAGCTTGTTCATCGTTTTCCAATTCCGCATCGTCATCGGCACGCCGAGCTTCGACAACTGAACCGCCAGCTTGGAATTCCGAACGCTTTCCTTGAACAGTAAGTAAACCTCTTCACCGATCACCTCGAAGATTTCCTTTTCGTTCACATAAAGCCTTAATTTCTCCACAACTTCAGCAGCAGGCGCTTCCGTCAGCATGGCAACATAAAGACTCTCCAACTCCGACGCTGCCTCCGCTTGACGCAGCGTTTCTTCCGAAAATGGACAGTTCCGAACGATCCCCTCGATTTCCTCGGAGGTTCTAACAATTACCGATATCGGGAAGCCGAACGTTTCAAGTATGCTCTGCTCTATTTGAACGCGCAGCGTTTCCTTGGATTCCCCGGATTCAAAGAGCACGTTTCCGCTCTGGATGTAGGTCTGCACGCGAGCTAGTCCCATCGATTCAAGCATCTTTCTTAAATCGGCCATCTTGATTTTATTGTGTCCGCCTACGTTGATTCCTCTAAGCAGCGCAATGTAGATTGTCATCCAAGCATCCTTTCCAGAATCAGACCTGCCGTCTTCTCCCCGTTTGCAATGCAATCCGGTATACCCACTCCATAATAGGAGCACCCCGCCAGCATAACGTTAGGATACAGGTCATCCATTTTCTGTTCCAATGACTCCACGATTTGCCGGTGCTTCAAATGATAATTCGGCATATTGTCATGCCATTTGGTGACTTCACAAGAGATCGGCTCGGCCTTAATGCCAAGGCTTTGGCTGATATCGCCCATCCCGATCTGTTTCAATTCTTCATCGGACAAACGGATCAGCTCCTCATAATGCGGATTGGAGCTCTTGTAGAATAATCGCATCAATAACCGCTTGTTCTCGGAGGTATGCTCCCATTTCCGGCTCGTCCAGGTGCAAGCATCACACTTCAACCGGGTTCCCTTGGCCGTAATGAATCCCGTTCCATCATAGGGAAGCTCTTCGTCTTGAATATCATAGGCAAGATACACGCTGATGAGCGATTTGGTATACAGCTGGTCAAAGTCCTCATGAAGCAGCGGATCTTGCAGCAGATCCTTTGCGGCGGTTCCGAGCGTGCTTAAAACAACAAAATCAGCTTCAAGCTTTTCGCCATTTGCCAACGTCACCCCGTAGCCGCTGGCTGCTTTCTCCAGCTTCTCTGCGGCAACGCCTTTGTATATCTTCGCGCCTGCTTGTATCACGGTCCGTTCCAATGCATCAATCAATACGGAGACTCCGTCTTTGAAGGAAAGAAATTTCTTATTGCCTGAGCCAAGGAATTTCTGTTTATTCTCGGCCAAACCACCCATGATGCTGCCGTACGTGTTTTTATACTCCAGTAAATAGGGAAACGTGGACGCAATTGTCAGGTCATGAAGCTCTCCGGAATAGACGCCCGATATGACCGGAGCGATCTGATTCTGCACGATTTCCTTGCCAAGGAAGGCTTCAAGAAACTCTCCCAAAGAATCATCCTTGGTAAACGTTTCATTCGGCGTGTAATAGTCCTTGAGCGCCTCCACCTTTCCCTCGGCAGAAACAAGCTCGCTTTCGGCCAAGGATTTTAGGCTAAGCGGTATGCCGAATACGCTCTCATCCGGGATTCTTTTCAAACCTGCAGTCGTATATATGAAAGAAGTCCCCGTGGCATTATACACAACCTGGTCCGTTAACTGAAGCTCCTGCAGAAGTGGTGCCACATTCGTTTTCCGGGATACGATCGAATCCGCTCCGGTTTCCATAATAAATTCACCGTTCTGAACGGTACGGATTTTGCCTCCCAGCGTTTCACTTGCCTCGACAAGCACCAGTTCCATATCCTGTTGATGTTGATTCAACTCTTTTTGCAGATAGTATAAGGTCGAAAGTCCGGTAATGCCGCCGCCGATGACTACGGTAGTTGTCACTGTACATACACCTCTATTATGTAGGTTCATAACATCTTAATCCTGATCGTTACCATTGTATCCAATTTCTAAGTATATCATAGAGCCCGTACTTCCGAGGACGCCATTCCCTCAATATTGTGAACAGAACCGTTATACCTAACTACCGACTTTCCGTCGCGAGAAAACAGCATCAGACATCACGCGTACTGCTCCCTTTGCTTCACGTACGGGGCTCCATGGGCATGCTTGGATGGTTGTCGCCAGCAAAAAAACCCGCGAGATCACTCGCAGGTTTTTTTCCGTGGGAAGCGGTCTATTCTATTCTAACGCAATCTTTCCATTGCTCAAGGTGTACTTTGGAATCATTCAGGCTGTGTCGTCCTTATTCCTCGTCATGTTGTACATGGGTATCAAATCCTTTCGGTAATTCCGACTTAACGTCTTGTTATCCGTCTGGTGTTGATGTGTGTTTCCACTTCCCACTTAGGATATATATACCCGGTGCACGGTTGATGAAACAGATGTATCATTCTTTTTTTTGCTTCGCCAGGAACTTTATTTATCCTCGGTCAATACTTCAAGCAAGCCCGCCGGAAGCTCATACTTGCGGTTGTTGATCTGAATGCTCTTCAGTTCCTCCAGCAGCGAATCATCGCTTTCCGAGTCCTTAATGGCCTGCACCTCATGGTGTAACTGCTCCATCTGACGGTCCAGCGCGTTAGCCGTATCCGCAGCCTTCTTAAGCTCTTCCAGCAGATGCTGAGGAACGGACTTATTATATTTGTAGAAAATTTTATGCTCCAAACTCGCCCAGAAATCCATGGCAATGGTTCGAATTTGGACTTCAACGCATACCTTCTCCACCCGGTCGGAGAAAAACACAGGCACTTCCACTAACAGATGCAGGCTTTGGTATCCGTTCGGCTTCGGATTCTTGATATAATCTTTGACGTTTAATACCGTTAAATCGCTCTGCTTCTGCAGCATGTCGCTGATTTTGTATATGTCGGTAATGAAGGAGCAGGTGATTCTTAGACCCGCAATGTCTTTGATATTATCTTCTATGGAACTGAGAGAGATGTTTCCGCCTTTTCGAAGCAGCTTTTTCATGATGCTCTCCGGGGACTTCAGGCGGGATTTCGTATGTTCGATCGGGCTATAATCATGAAGAGCCTGGAACTCCTCTTTTAATATCTCCATTTTGGTTTCGATCTCATCTAGCGCGAATTTGTATTTCATCATGAATCGGGTAATTTCATTCCGAATGATTTTAAGCTGTTCGATTTGCAAAGAATTCATGGGATACTTCCTTTCGATTGTGTGATTCAGAGCCGTGATGACTCGAGTAATAAATAAAAACAAAACACGCTGCTAACATACCAGAAGTTCTGTTCCCTCTTTAAATAGTAGTTGATATTGAGGTGCCACTGCAACTTTAGTGTTGTAACGTCAAAAAGACGCTGCAACCGGGAGGTCGCAACGTCTTTTATCCTATGCCAACATCGTGCTGCTTGTTATCGTTGTGCCACCTATCTTTGTACCGCCGGCAATCCGCCCCGTTTCTGCGCCGCTATCTGCGGATACGCAATGCCCAGCAGGATCACGATAACCCCGATCCATTGCAGCGCAGTCACCTGCTCGCTCAGCACCAGCACCGAAGCAATAACGGCAACGGGCAGCTCTCCGGCACCAAGAATGGTTGCCAATCCCGTACTGATTTTGGGCGCACCGAGTGCGAATAGCAGAACTGGAAGAACAACGCCGAATACGCCTAAGATTAAGCCGAACAGCCATAACCCGTTGTCAAACAGGGATATCTCCGTGTACGCTTTCGGCGTGAACAGGATCGTCAGCAGAATAAGACCACCCGTTGAGGTATAAAAGCTCCGGGTAATGGGTGACATCTGCGTCTCGACCCGGCCGCTGAAGAAGACAAACAAAGCCATCATCAATGCCGCGGTCAGCCCCAATAATGTCCCTTTCCAATTCAATTGAATCTCGCCTGCACCCAACATCCCCCCAGCCATCATCGTCCCGACGAACAGGATGATAACGGAGATGACAGTGGATTTATCCGGCCATTGCCGTTTCACAACAGCTTCGATAATGACGCCGATCCAGGTGAATTGAAATAGAAGCACGACGGCGATCGATGCCGGAATGCTCTGAAGGGCAAGGTAATACGTGACGCCTGTAAGACATGTACATAACCCAACCCCGGCTAGCCTTAGGAATTGCTTGCCCGTGACCTTTTGTCGTCCAAATAACAGCATCAGCAGCAGCAGAATGAGCCAGCCTGTCCCGAATTGGCTGATCATTACGTCCTGAAATAAGAACCCTTCCTGGTAAGCAAGCTTTACAACCGTTGACAGAATTCCGAAACAGCAGGCTCCCAAAAATACGAAGAATGAATTTTTCAACAAATGCAACAACGTGAACCTCCCCCTTACGCAACAAAAAACCCCACTTTCACTGTTTTGGAATCCAGAAAACAGTAAAAAGTGGGGTTGACTCTGTTTGATATTGAATTATGGTCTTATCTTAAGACAAAAACTCAACATTGTAAATACCAACCACTAATTAAGAAGACAACTTTGCAAACATCTCTCTCAATTTAGCAACGGCTTCGATCTCCCGAGCTTTAATATCCTCTACCAGCGTTATCGCTGTCGTTTCTTGATCATCCGAATTAGGCTCTCCGCCTACCGGAAACGGGAACATCTGATGCAGGACACTGAATTTCTCGCACATTCCCGTATATAAAACGCTGGCTTCTTTAAACTGCTGCGTGAGCTCCGGTCCTTCGGTATTCGCATCTGGCCATGCTGCTATCAGTTCCTTGAAGAACTCAGCAGCGTAATACCGGGCATCTCTTAATACCTCGATGTTGTATGCATGGCCGTTCGGTTCGATCTTCCGACCCTGCAGCGATTCGATCCAAGCATCATATGCCGCAATCCCCTTCACTGCCGTCGGTACCACGCTTTCTTTCCCCTCATATTGTTCGATGGCGGTTTCGAGCGCAAGTCGAAGCTGCTGCTGAAGCGTTAAATCGACCGACCCCTCAACGGCCAGAACGAACAGCTCTTCCATTACACTCCTTCCGAGATTCTCATAAGCGAGCGTATCCGCTTTTCCGCATACTTCCCCATAGAGGGTTCTGGACTCATCGTCATAGCCATACAGCGTACCAAATTCGGGAAAGAAAATATCCCATGCCAGCACAGGGTATCCGCGGTCCAGCGAGCTATGAATCAAATCAAGGGCCCTTGGCAGCTCCTGATGAATGCTGCGCTTGCCCATGGCACTCTTATCCAGGGCAGATGGATCCAGCAGATTCGCATTGGTACCGATGCCGTCCGACATGCCGTCGATGAATTTGGAATGGAAGCCGATATTATGAAGACCCCGGGATAATACTTCGCCAAAAAAATACGCAGTCGGACCTGCAATGTGAACCTGATCCGGGATGATGTTGATTCGGAATGCGTGACCTGTAAGCCCCATAACCATCGGCAGGGATAGCTTCCGATCTGTAAATTGCAGCATTTTATACGTGGCATCCGCAGCGGTTGTCCAAGTTTTGATTTCTTTCAACGATCCTTCGTACTGTAGAATCTTCTTATTCATAATTCCCAAGTCCCTTCTCGTCTTAATATAAGAGTCAACGGTGACGCGGATTTTTTCTTGGATCACTTTCTTCCGTGATCTCGAAATAATCTGATACACATTGGCCGAAGTGAGCTGAAACAAGTCAGCAATTTCTTGCGGGGACAGCTGATCGAAAAAATGAGATTCGAAAATAAGCCGTTCGCGTGGCTTCAGGCGTTGAATGATGTCCGTTAAAACACGCAGCGTCTCTTGCTGGACGATTCGTTCCTCCGGCACGTTGAATCCTGCGGTCGCTTCGGCTGAAGAATGATGGAGCCTTCCCAGAATGCTGTCCAGATTCCTCCACTGATCTGCACCCCCGGCGCTATCATCCCTTCCCCTGCCTTCAAGCTCGGTGAATGTCTGCTCTTTCATCGCGGAGCTTCCCTTAAGCCGGGTATAGGCCTGATTCCGTACGATCCGATGCACCCAGGGCAGGAAACGCCGGGTATCGACCAGTTTGCCCAAGTGCAAAAATGCCCGGACCAATGCATCCTGTACAACGTCCTCTGCCAGGTAGGACTCCCGGGTTATAGCTCTCGCATAGCCATAAACCTTGGACCGATGACGCCGAACAAGCTCTCCGAAAGCTTCCCGCTCCCCTGCCTGGGCATATTTTACCAACTCCTGATCTTCCATCTCATCCCACTGGACCGTTCTGTCTGCTGGCGTTTCCAATTGCTCAAACCCTCTTTCGTAGCGTTGACTACTTATATGACCAGAGAAGTTCGTCATTTCTGACAACGTCATTCAAAAATATTATACCTTGATATGATTAAGCCTGGTGCCATGTTGTGAATAACCCCGCCATCATTGCGAGGTCAAGTCCTGCCCCTTTTTTCCATTCCGCGATTAAGTCAAATATGTCAGAATATAGTCCTTGCAGGCAATGGACAAAAGACGCCCAATAATGCGACAATATACTCTGCATGTCATATCTTATATAGTAAGAATAACGAAGTTGTACCACTACACTCAAAGAAGCAACGTTGCACTTATAGGAAGGGAACGAAAGCATGGCTCAATTATTTTTTAAGTACGGTTCTATGAACAGTGGTAAATCCATCGAAATTTTGAAAGTCGCCCATAACTACGAAGAACAGAACAAACCGGTGCTCCTTTTTACATCCGCTATCGATGACCGGGATGCCGTTGGGTATGTATCCTCGCGAATCGGCCTGCGACGCGAAGCGATACCTATATCCGATACGACCGACATCTACGGGATTGTGAAGGAGCATCAGCCTAAGCCATACTGCGTTCTGGTTGACGAATGCCAGTTCCTGTCCAAGGACAGCATCCTGCAGCTCGTTCGGATCGTAGATGAGCTCAACGTGCCTGTCATGGGCTTCGGATTGAAGAATGATTTCCGGAACGAGCTGTTTGAAGGCAGCCGCTGGATGCTGATTTACGCCGATAAAATCGAGGAAATGAAGACGATCTGCTGGTTCTGCGAGCGTAAAGCGATTATGAACCTTCGCGTCATTGACGGTAAACCCGTATATACCGGCGAGCAGATCCTGATCGGAGGGAATGATACCTACTTCCCCGTTTGCCGCAAGTGTCATACCAATCCCCCTTTAGCATAAGACTTTTACGAACAATCCACCATTCAAAACGTAAGGAGTAGGATGACCCATGCCGATAGTCAGACCGCTATTAACCGACCAGGACTTTCAGGAAGTTATGGAGCAGCAGATCCGTATACGCATCTTCAAGGATAATCATCTGATTGACTCCGGCAGTCTCGTCATCCGATTCACCGACGAAACCGTCATCACGCAATCCAGCGTCAGCTCGCTCGGCTATCATAAGCGGGATGAATGCGAATTTTTTGAAGTACGGAAATGATGGATGGATAGCCTGAGCGCTTTTAGATTGCGGCTTTCATGGAGCTTCGATGAGACACTCAGGCAATCCCTTCTCCTCGATTCGTGCTTTTTCAGTATACTGTCCGCATATAGGTTATCTCCTAAATAAACAGGCGGCCTTCTGCAGAAGAGGATCTGCAAAAAACCGCCGTTCGTTAATCAACCTATTCCATTAATAGCGTGTACGTGCACCTAGTGAATATCTGACTTCGCCATACTCCCACCCAGCACATCCGCGACATTTTGAATCGAAATAAATGCGTTCTTATCAATCTCCTGCACAACCGTCTTCAGCTTCGCAATCTCCAGCCGGGTGATGACGCAATAAATCATCTGCGTATCCTCTTTCGAATATCCGCCCTTGGCATAGATCATCGTCGTGCTGCGGCCCAGACGCTGCATGATGGCACTTGAGATTTCTTCATATTCATTGGATATAATCGTAACGGATTTGGACTCGTCCAAGCCCTCTACCACAATATCCATCACTTTTGCCGCTATGTAGTATGAAAAAATCGAATACATGGCCGAATCTGCACCAAATACAAACCCTGCCGTTATAAAAATAAACACGTTGATCATCATGATGATCTGCCCGACCGGCATGCGCAGCTTTTTGGACAACAGGATCGCAATGATCTCCGTACCGTCAAGAGCTCCGCCGTAACGGATAACAAGCCCTACCCCCAGACCAAGGATCAAACCACCAAACAGCACCGCCAAAATTTTCTCGTTCGTAAACGGGTCTACATGATGCAGGAAGGTTGTCGCCACCGACAATACCACGATCCCGTACAGTGTGGAAAATGCGAACGTTTTGCCGATCTGCTTATAACCGATGAACAGAAACGGCAAGTTGATAATGAAGAGGAACACACCCAGTTTAATGGGCGTAATCGATGATAATACGATAGAAATACCGGTAATTCCCCCGTCGATAATTTCGTTGGGCACCAGGAATATTTCAAGCGCCACAGCCATCAGAACTGCACCGATGGTAATAAAGATGAAGCGTTTCAGAATTTCGCCGACTGTCAGATTTTTGTGTTGTTTGACCATGCCATTCTCCTTTTGTATCTTTTTTCACACGAAGTGCCTGTCGAAGAACCATTGTATTAAAAAAAGGAATGGCATGTCAATGTTGACACGCTAAGTGACATGGGTCTTTTAGTCCATTGCCTTGTCATTCAGACATAAGGAACGCAGATGCTGCTCAAGAATCCTCTCGACCTTTTCTTTGGCAAGTTGCTGCGGCCTCATGATATGATGAATCGCTAATCCATCCACCAATGCATATATGCGCTCCTTCTCATAATCAAGATCCAGCCCCGGTTTTGCCAGCTTATGTGCGACCAGGGTATCCACCGCATAATGGCACGCCTTGGTTAATCCATCATACATATTGTCGGTCATTATTCTTAACTCGGGATAGACTAGCGATTTGGCAACAAACGACATCCACACCTCCATTTCCATCGTCCTATCCTCATCCATCGGCAGAAATTGCATCAATACTTGTTTTACATCCTCAAACACGGGTCCCTTCAAGGATAAAGTAGAAAAGCGTTCTTCAATCCTCTCGATTATCAGGTTCATACAAAATGCCAACAGCTCAGCTTGGCTGGTAAAATAGTGTCTCAGCGAACCTACGGATAACCCCGCCTCTTCGGCGATATTGCGTACCGTCGCTTTTTCGAGTCCGCCCCTCTGAATCACCCGCAGGGCAGCCTCAGCGACCCGTTGTCTTTGTTTATCATGATCTACGATTTTCGGCATAATCCCATTATACACTTCCGGTTTTTTTTAATACAACGTACTATAAACAACATTTCAGCATCTTTTATTTGCTTCTTTAATGCCTACCTTCGTAAAAATAGGTTCTTTCTATGGAACACTTTGTTAGAAGAAATACTATATATATTAATGTCAAAAAGAATAGGAACACAGGCAGCGTGTTCTTAAGAGAGGAGCGAGTTCGTCATCCGCACATTAACTGAATCGAGGGCTAAACACGGTATCTCTCGGGCATTTCGTGATCGTGAGGGCCGTTTAAACCTGTTCTGGCGTGTCGCCCTTGGATGGCTGGCTTTTGTTGCAGGGCTCGGACTAGCAGTTGTGATAGCCACGGTAGCGGGTTCATACGACATCCCCACGCTTGGGCTCCAAATCCTCCTTGCCGTCGTAACAACAAGCTTATCCGTGCCGCTGATTTATCTGCTCAGGCGTTATGTCGACCAGCGTCCCTGGAGCGGACTTGGTCTTAGCTCTGTTCCTTCCGGTTTTCGTTATTTCCTTCTCGGCATCGGTTTCCTTGCCCTGGTCACGGCTGCAGCCTTGCTGATCGGCAGCGCAGCCGGATGGCTCCGGATCGTGGATTTCCACTTCCCAATCGTTACGATGCTCGTTATCCTCATCAACGTTCCCATTGCCTTTTTCTATGAAGCCTTTCCAGAAGAAATCACCTTCCGCGGTTATGTGTACCGAAACTTAAACACCCGTTTTCCGCGCTGGCTTGCTTTGACCCTTCAGGTCGTAATGTTCGTGCTTGCGCCTATCACCGTAACAGGATTCATGGTGGCCCTAGGAATAGGGACATGGGATTTGATTACGGTGGAGTATATCATCAATTTAGTCGCTTTTGGTACGGTATTGCAGCTGTGCCGCATCGTTTCCGACAATCTGTGGATGAGCATCGGCTTTCACCTGGCCTGGCTGGAGATGGTCCGGTACGTCGTGGTACCCTCCCAATATGCATTCATCGAGATCGAATATCTTTCGATCTGGGGCAACTATATGGTAACGATTGGTTCGGTCATTATCGGGATCATCCTATTGATCGTCTGGTCACTGCGCAGCAAGAACCGAATCGATTGGAACGGAATCGAGCCGGATCACCCGCCGGATTCGAATCCTGAAACCAAGGAAGCGCTGCCTGCCCAATCTGTATAAGAACCGATAACGGATATAGCTTAAACTCCCCATGGCTTTAGGGGAGTTTAAGCTTTACCTGTATCCCTCCTCCCGCTTCAATACTTGCAATTTATAATATTGATTCTGGTTATGCTATAATATATTTCATCCGTGATCGACCGGAAAATACATAATTTTACCCTAGGCAGGGAGAGGATTTACTCATCATGTTGGAATGGCTTCAGAACGTGTGGACCCATATGAAAGAAATTGACATGGATCAAGTGCAGGAATGGCTTCAGCAGTACTCGCAGCTGGGTCCCATCCCGGGTATTTTGCTTCCATTTATAGAGGCGTTCCTTCCCTTTTTGCCCCTTATCGTACTGGTGATGGGGAACTCCGCGGCCTATGGATTATGGTGGGGATTCTTGCTGTCGTGGATCGGCGTTTGTCTTGGATCCGTTACGGTGTTCTGGATTGTTCGTAGGTTGGGAGGCAAGCTTGGATTGCTTATCCAAAAAAGAATGCCGGGATCCCAGCGCTTCTTCCATTGGATTGAAGAAAAGGGCTTTACGCCGATCTTCATCCTGTACTGCTTCCCCTTCACGCCTTCCTCACTGATCAATATCGCATCCGGCATCAGCACGATATCGGCAACGACGTTCACGATAGCCGTTATGGCAGGTAAATCCGTGATGATTTTTATGGTGGCATTCATTGGACATGACTGGCAAGCCTTTATCCAGCAGCCTTGGCGCATTCTTATCGCGGCCATCGTCCTCTGGCTGCTGTGGCTGGCCGGCAAAAAGATGGAAAACCGTTACCATCACGATGATCAGCCCGGGAGCGTCGTCATCAGCAGCAAAAAAACGAAGCGTTAGATGTTTAACAAGACCCGCCGGTCCCGGTTACTGGGATGGGCGGGTCTTGTTATTTATGGACGTGCCATGTTGGAAACCATTATGTTCACTCCAATACGTAAGCCGCCAGTTTATGCACCGTCTCAAAGCCCGCACGATGATACAGCTGGAGCGCCCCTGCATTGTCTTGGTCCACGCATAATGAGATTTCTTGCAGCTGCAGGACTTGGAATAAATAATGGAGCGCTTGATCAAGCAAGAGCCGGCCATACCCTTTGCGCCGATATTGTTCGGATACCGCGATGTATTCAATATTTCCTTCCTGGAAATCGGGGTCTCCCTCCACATAAACATACCCGACGAAACGGCCTTCTTCCGTAAATATGAAGAGCCGATGATACTCATCCAGCTTCTGCAAAATAGACTCCGAGCTGAGATAGGTATTCGGGAAGGCGGTGCCATGCAGATTCTCGAACTCATCCCAATACTCGGGCGTGATATCCTGCAATCCAGACGCGGCATTCGCCAACAAGGTGGATTTTTGGATTTTCAGTACATGATGCACACCTGTCTTTCTTCCCCCTTTGTCCTCCATAAACCTCGCAGCGGACGGATGCGCTGCATTATAAAATCCGAAATAGCGTGTTACGCTGCCATTCAGCTTCATAGTTCCTTCAACCCATAGCTCATTCGCCAATCGATGCCATAACTCGTCTTCCGCATCGATAAAAGGCCCCCATATTTCAGCAGTTCCCTCTTCTTCGTCCACATCGAATCCCAATGCACCCACCATCTGATCTTGATCATAGATCACGGTAAATCGCTGGCTGCTCAGTCGGCCATTTTCCGAAAAATCTTCCAGCAGCGTGCTGTAGATCTCCCCTTCCTGTTCGCCGCAATATCCGACATGATGATGACGATCCCCATTCATTCGGGCAAGAAAGGAAGACAGCTGTCTTAATTTCGTTTGATCTGTTTCCAATACCATCTGTACATATTCTCCCTTGTTTTGGTCAATTTTACCACAAAATGATACCCATGAGCCAAACATGGAACAAGAAATGGGCTTCCCATATGCTTGGAAAGCCCATCTCATCTTCTCGATCATTCAATCGGGACCTTGTTTACGGTTGACGGTCATCCTTTCTCGGAATGCTCACCCTTCCGGGAAGCTCGCATCCGCTCACGTTCGCGCTTCAGTTCAGGCTTAAGGTCATCGTGAACGCTGTTCTCCCACATGGACACGCCTGATCGATATGCCGCTCTCCCGTTCAAGTGACCCGCTACCGGCCCCGTAATAAATACGAATACGATTCCCAGCAGCAGTTTGGCACTGACATGCTCCAGGTAGAAGGTGAAATACAGAAATGCGCCGGCAAGGATCAAGAGGACGCCCAGTGTGGCGCTTTTCGTAGCTGCATGGGACCTCATATAAACATCCGGCAGCCGAATAAGGCCGAATGCACTCAATGCACCCAGCAAAGCTCCGAGCAGCACCATCAGCGCGATCAGAAACTCACCGATCTGACTCATCGTTTGTGCGTTCAATGACATCACCCCTCTCAATATATCTGGCAAGCGCGGTTGTTCCGATGAACGTAAGAATTCCGATCAACAGAATGATATCAAAGTACACGGATGTCCGGAACAGCATGCACAGGACAGCGATCATGGACAACAGGATAATTCCGATCGTATCCAGCGACATGATCCGGTCGTTCATGGAAGGTCCCTTGATTAATCGGTACAGGCAGCCCAGAATAGCAAGCGACAAAATCACCAATGAGGCGATCAGCATGCCATGGATCATGTTCGGGTCACCTCCTTGATCGCGCGTTCAAAGGTACCGCGGATCTGATTCGAGAGCTCTTCGACATCTTCGATATCCATCGCATGGATATACAGCGTCTGACCATCGCGAGAGACTTCCAGGGTAAGCGTTCCTGGCGTCAAACAGATCAGGCACGATAAGACCGTAATCTCCCAGTCGGACTTAAGCTCCGTTTCGTAGGCGAAGATGCCGGGGCGAACATTCAGCTTCGGTCTTATAATCTGACCGATGACGGTGATACTCGATTTAAACAGCTCGCTTAGAAACAAAAGCAGCAGCAGCAGGATAGACCACAGCTTGCGCAAATAGAAATCGTTTGGCCAAAAGCGGCGCAACAGATATATCAGCAACATACCGATCAGATAGCCGACTATCAAGTGCTGGGGGGACCAGTTATTGTTCAGGAACATCCAGACAACGGCAATGATGATATTTAACAGGATTTGATGGCCCATATCCACTACTCCTTTAGTACAGCGTTAATATATAGTGATGGATCGGATAATACGGCGCCTGCTTGAGAGGTATAGGAATAAATCCACTCCGAACCCACTCCAAGGACAATCACCATAACCGTTAGTCCAATAGCTGCCACATAAGCTGTCCGATGGATTCTGACTGGCTGCGATTCCGTATGCCCGGGTGATTCGCCCCAGAATGCCCCCATAAATACCTTGATCAGGGAATACAAGACCGCGAGGCTTGATGCCAGTGCCAGCCCCGTCAACCCATAATGCCCCTCGCTCAAACCACCGCGAACGATAAGAACCTTGCCAAGGAATCCGCTAAGGGGCGGGATGCCGACCAGAGCCAATGCAACGATAAAGAACATCCATCCCACCAAGGGATGGCTCTTCATCAGGCCACCCATATCACTCAGCTTGTTAGCACCCGCACTGGCAATGATGATTCCGCCAAGAATAAAGAGCAGCGCCTTTGCAATCATGTCATGCATCAAGTAGAATACAGCCCCGTTCAAGGAATCTGAAGATGCCGAAGCTATGCCGAAGGCGATAAAGCCGACGCTGATAATAATGTTATAATTCAGGATTCGTCCAAGATCCTTATACGCAACCGCACCCAAACTTCCCAAAATCATCGTTGCCGCGGCCATCCAGCCGATAACAGCGTGGATGCCGCCGGTATCGTGATGGAAGATCAGCGTAAAGGTACGGATAATCGCATATAATCCAACCTTCGTAAGCAGCGCGCCGAACAAAGCTGTAACTGCCGCCGGAGGCGCGCTGTAGGAACCGGGCAGCCAGAAGAACAGGAACAAGCCTGCCTTCAGAGCGAATACAATCAGGAACAACAGGCCGATGACCGACAAGATTCCGTCCTGCTGTATTTCTGCCACGCGCAGGGACAGATGCGCCATGTTCAGCGTGCCGACCGTGCCGTACAAATAAGCAACGGCTGCAACAAACAAGGTGGATGAAATAATATTAATCAGCATGTACTTGAGGGTTTCTCTCAGCTGCCGCTTGGTGCCCCCCAGCACAATCAGCGCATAGGAAGCGATCAGCATGACCTCAAAGCAGACAAACAGGTTAAACAGATCCCCTGTCAGAAACGATCCGATCACTCCGGCCAGTAAAAATTGAAAAAAGGCATAGAAGTAATGCTTCTCTCTCTCTTCCCCGATGCTCCGAAAGGAATAGAACAGACAGGCAGCAGCCACAATCAACGTCGTGAGCACCAGCAGTGCCGCGAGCATATCGGCTACAAACACGATCCCATAAGGCGGCAGCCATCCGCCCATATGTAGCGTTTGGATGCCTTCGTTGTTTACCTGATTCACGATGAACAACGCCACAAGCAGGTTCAGTACGACACTGACCACACTGATCCAGCGCTGAACGCGAACGTATTTGGAGCAAAAAATAAGAATTACGGCAGTAACTAACGGAATAAGGAGAGGCAGAACAATTACATTATTCATCATCCATCCCCCTTAGCTCCTCCATGTTGTCCGTTCCCAAGCGTTGATACGCTTTGTACGCCAATACGAAGAAGAATGATGTGACGCCAAAACTGATGACAATGGATGTCAGGATCAACGCTTGCGGAACGGGGTCAACATAGGATGAAGCCTTCTCGCCAAGCAGCGGAGCAGCACCGGTCTTCAGCCTGGACATAGTGAGCAGCAGCAGATGGACGCCATGGGTTAACAGTGATGTACCGAGAATGATCCGCAGCAAGCTTTTGGATAGGATCTGGTAAATCCCAACCGCGAATATAATTCCGATGGCAAGTGACATATACAGTTCCATGGTCAGTTATCCCTCCCAATCGAATTGATGATGGTCATCGTCACGCCAACGACGGCTAAATAGACGCCGAGGTCGAAGAGAACCGCTGTAGCCAGCTCGGTTTCCCCGAGCAACGGCAGGTTGAAATAATCGAAGGAATGACTTAAGAACGGTGCGTCAAAGGCAAAAGAACCGATCCCTGTAAGCAGGGCAATGGCAAGTCCTGCAGCCGTAACCTTTCGGAATTCGAAAGGCACGATTTTGCGGGTCATGTCCATGCCGAAAGCCATCGATAACAGAACCAGTGCGGCTGAAGTCATCAGCCCCCCGATAAATCCTCCGCCCGGCTCATGGTGTCCCGAGTTGAACAGGAACCACGAGAACGTTACGACGATAAAGACGACCACCTTGGATATGGTGCGCAGGATAACATCATTGCTGTCGGGCAGATATGCCCCTTCATAACGATCCCGTTCACCTATAACCCCTTCACCCAAATCAACTTTTATCAAGGCATAGATCCCGAGAGACGCAATGCCCAGAACCATAATTTCCAGCAAAGTATCAAATCCGCGGAAGTCCACCAGAATGACATTGACGATATTTTTACCGCCGGCCGAGTGGTAGCTCTCTTTAATGAAGTAATCCGCAATCGAGTCGAAGGTTCTGCCGCTGCTTGCAGCCAGCGCGATCAAGGTTACGACAGCACCGACGCCTACCGATATCAGCAGATTTTTCCACTTCAGGCTCATTGGCACCTTCTCCCGCTTCAGCTTCGGCAGATGATAGAAACAGAGCAGGAACAGCATGACGGAAACAGTCTCGACAACCATCTGGGTCAACGCCAAATCTGGTGCTCGGAACAGGACGAAGAACAAGGTCACCATATAACCCGCAGCCCCGGTTAATATAATCGCCATTAATCGTGTCCGTACGAACGGGAGCACAATGACAGGGATGACCAGGCCGAGTATGGCAACGGCCTCATAGAAGGACATCGGTGCGTAGTCCGTCATATCGAATCCGATATGATCGACCAGCAGCAGTCCTCCGCCAAGAACAGCTATGAAAAACACAAAGATATAGATCACATAGTGACGCAGCGAACCTGTCATGTAGGTTGAGGTCAGCGATTTGCCGCCCTTTTCGAGAACGCGCAATCCCCCGTCATACAGATGGTTCAATGTAAACCGCTTGAAAAGCGTTGTGTTCAAGATACGCGCTCTGGCGTGAAGCTTGCATAGAACGGTACCGAGAACAATGATTCCGATGGTCATGTAAATTTCCATGGTCCAGCCGTGCCACATTTCGATATGCACATGGAAGCGATCCTCCGCCACGAGCAGCCCCGGATGAATGGCGGCCATCGCCGGTTCAATCAGTGCATGAGACAGCAGGTTCGGAAACAGACCGAACACGATGGCCAGCGATGCCAGAATAACCGGGGGAATCAGCATTCCCAGCGGTGCTTCGTGCGGCTTCTTCTCCAGCTTTTCGGGCTGGTAGCGGCCGGTGAAGGTTTTGAAAACCAGGATCATGCTGTACAGGAACGTAAATACGCTGGCGATCCAGGCAACGATCGGTATCAGCACACCCCAGGTCTCGGCATTCCAGAAATTCATCTGAGACGCTTGAAGGACCGCCGTAAAGAACATCTCTTTACTCAGGAATCCGTTAAACGGAGGCAGACCGGCCATGGAAAATGCGCCTATGACGGCCACGGTGAACGTGATCGGCATGAGCGACATTAAACCTCCGAGTTTCCGCAGGTCGCGGGTGCCCGTCTCATGATCCACGATGCCGACGACCATAAACAAAGCGCCCTTAAATATCGCATGATTCATCAGATGAAAGATGGCCGCTGTCGTTGCTTTCGTATAGAGCAGCGTGTCCACGCCGCCCCCATAATAAGCTGCGGCAGAGCCAAGACCGAGCAAGCTCATAATCAGTCCCAATTGGCTGATGGTGGAGAATGCCAGCAGCGCTTTCAGGTCCGTCTGCTTGATCGCTCGGATCGAAGCATAGATCAGCGTGGTCAAGCCCGTAATCGCAATGATCCAGAACCAGGAGGCTTGACCGGCAAACACCGGGCTAAAACGTGCCACAAGATAAATACCGGCCTTAACCATCGTAGCAGAGTGCAGATAAGCACTAACCGGAGTCGGTGCCTCCATCGCATCCGGCAGCCAAATATGGAACGGGAACTGAGCGGATTTGGTGAATGCCCCCAGCAGAATCAGGATCATGGCCGGAATGAACAGCGCGTCTCCCGCAATGCTTCCCACATTAGCTACGATCTCCCGGACGCTAAAGGAGCCTGTCATGATATAAAGGAGAATAAACCCAGCAAACATGGCAAGTCCGCCGAATACGGTAATCAGCATGGATTTTAAAGCTCCGTATCTGGAGCGGTCGCGATGATGCCAGAATGCAATCAGCAGGAATGACGAGATGCTTGTCAGTTCCCAGAAACCGTACAGCACCATCAGGTTATCGGAGAGCACGACACCAAGCATCGCGCCCATGAACAGAAGCAGATAAATGTAAAATTTGTGGACTGCTTCCTTACTCTTATCCATATAGAAGATGGAGTACAAAACGACGAGTGAACCAATACCAGATATTAAAAGTGCAAAAATCAAACTTAACCCATCCAAATAAACGGTAAAGTTTATTCCCACGCTTGGAATCCATACCAGGACAGCTTGAAGCTCTTCACCTCCCTGAATGGTTGGGATAAGTCCTAAAAAATAGGCGAACAGGACAACCGGTACCGGCAAAATGACCCATCCGGTGTGGACACGGCCAATGAGCTTGTAGGTCAACATAACCACAAGCGCTACAATAAAAGGTGCCATGACGGCGATGTGCAGCAAAGACAAAGTCTACTCCTCCTACAGTCCGATTTTTCCTTCATTAGTAGTATTTCCCTATTATTTAGCTATAACTCCAAAAAAACACAAAAAGAGCCCGTTGATGGCAGGCTCCTCCAGGTAAAACCATATGGTATTTTTTCGAATCACACTGAAAATCAGTATATCTTGAGATCAAAGCTTTGTCAAAGGTATCTTGGAATGAAAAGAGGTCCATTGGGAAATCACTGTTTGTAAAGGAGTGATTCCCATGATAATCAAAAAAGCCGCTGTTTGCGCTTTCATCTTTCTTGCAATTTTGGCAGCCGCCATCTTAACGAATAAACGTACGCATCCCGGCTATCAACAAGATAACAAGTCAACCAGAGTTTATCAAATTCAAGAAATCCCATGGTTCTTACCCCGAGAATACGTAAAAATCATTCGCACGTCACCCAAGCCCCTGCCGGATGAGCCCTAATTAAACAGGCCTACGGCATTTATCCGTGAAACTGAACTTCTTCATTCTCTTTGCTTCGTTTATTTCTTCGAATTACCGAGGAAATGATCAGAATGATGGCCAGCACCGCGACAATTCCCGCAGCATAATACCCATACCGGTCAATAAGAGCCCCAATATGATCGACGACCTGATCTCCGACAAACATGCCCAAAGAGAAGTAACCGATGGTCCATACAAAGGACGCGGAATATGAATACACCGCAAATCTGCGATACGGCATCCCCTTCATGCCAACCGCATAGGGAGTAACGTTGCGCAGGATGGGCAAAAAAGCGCTGATACATATGGCGTAATTGCCATATTGACGGGTCAAACGTTCGGATACATCGAGAAACTGGCGTATCTTTGACTTTTCCTGGGCACGGTTTAACAGCTTGCTCGCGGTAAAGCGGCTAAGCATGTAACCTACCGTCGATCCCGAACACACGCCAAGAAAGGTCATGATAAAAGACGGAACCGGCGTTAAAATCTCGGATGCCGCTAACGCTCCGCCTGTCATTGCCACGACTTCATTAGGCACGGGGAGACCGACCAAGCCAAGGCACAATACGAGGAATAATGCATAGTGCCCGATCTGTTCAATAAAATCTAATAGCGTATCCACTCCTGTCCCCCTAATCCGTCCCTAGAATATAGTATCAGCTTATATGACAACGTGGCTTTCGCAAACGTGCTGTAGGCGAGGATATGAACTGGACCTGAGACCAGTTTTATTTATGGATCATGCCATTAGAGATTTTTAAATGCCGATATAAAAGAACCTGGATCATCCTTTACCGTGTACGAATACACGCCTTGCTGGGTGTGCAAATATAAGAAACCACCGCCGTCTCCCATAGGCCGATACGACAGATCAAAGACCTGGTTGATCGGGAACTCCCGGTATTTCGTTACAATTCGATCCTCATATAGGAACATCTCCCGCCCCTGCTCTTCCGTCCGTTGTTCGATACCATCCACCACTCGGTTGATTTTGTAGTACGGCTGTACGGCTACCCAATTCACAAGCTCCCTCCTTGCTGTCTTTGCATTTTTATTTGGAAGATCGCACTTCCCCCTTCTTCTTTCTGCGGCTCTTGATTCGTTCCAGCAGCTCCAGCGCCCCAATAAAGAGTACGAATACAACGAAAAGCGCTATCGCCCGGCCGGGCTCAATCAGACCGGTAATCGACGCAACGATGCCGGTAACGCCTACAACAAGAATACCTAATACGGATAGTTTCCAACCTGTTAACATATGTATGCTCCTAAAGTAAACGTAATTGCCATCCATCAAGATCATGGCTCCATGATCAAACACTCGCTTGATACACACGGAATGTATCATAAAGAAGCCCCTAAATTCAAGTTATGATCTTCTCCAATTTCAATTGCCAACACGCATCACATTTGCCATAATTTACTTAGGAGAGAAATAATAAGCCGACCTCCGAACACTATAAAGAAGGAGGAACATGTAATGAACACAACAACCTGGATTTTGATTATTTTATTTGTTGCGGTGGATGTATGGATTATTTCTTATTTCGTGAAACGCTCGTTACGCAAACACAGCAGCCAGCAGCTCCCTAAAGGCAATAAGCTCCGACGCGGGAAAACACCCCAGCTGCCGCCGATCGTCAAGGCAGGAAGCCCGGCGAGCGAGCTTGTCGGAAGACTGGAGGCTGCGCTTCCCTACACCTATCAGAACATGCTGAAGCAACGGGTGATGAGTGAGCATCCGAATCTGTCCGAACAGGAGTATGCATGGAGATGGCAGGAGCTTAAACGGTTCTTTATCATGTGCGCGGTGCTGGATCGTGTCCCGATGTTCAGTAAAGACGTGGATGAAGTATGGCATGAGATGCTGATGTATACATACGAGTACCAACAATTCTCGGAACGCTTTCTTGGCAAAATGCTTCACCACGCTCCAAACACCGGGAGCGAGCATGTGCCTATTCCGAATGAACGCGCGTGGTTTGATACGGTATATGTACAATTATTTGGCTGGCATGAATATAGCGCCAAGCTATGGGGAGCTTTCTTCCGGGTCCCGCTGCCGCGCGAAGAACTGGAGGCCGTAACTTCCCGCCACTTCACCGTGAATCATGAACAGAAGCGCTTTAATGCCTGGACCTATGAGAAGATTCCTGCAGCCCGCACGGCCATTGATGCAATCATCCAGGATCTGCAGGATCGGGTTAGAACCGCCCAAGAGAGGCCGGAGCGACAAGAGAAGTCGGTCAATTTCCAAAATAGCGATGTGCTCCTGGCAGCGGCCGTCTTTTTTGCCTGGAACGCACCGGAACAATTTGGTGACCACATGATCCCTGATGAGCGCGAGCTTCATAAAAATAATAGCAGCTCCTCATGCACCTATGCCTCGGCATGCGGGTCCGGCGGATCCGATTCGGGTGATGGATCTTCAGGCGACGGATCTGGATCCTCTTGCAGCAGCGGTTCATCCTGCAGCAGCGGGTCCTCTTGCGGGAGTGGCTGTGGCGGCGGCTGCAGCAGCTAAGTTGCAAAATTAACAAGAACGCCTGCTTATTAATGAATCGAGCAAAAGCATTCTTGGCTGTATTTCTGACCAAATGAACCTGCCTTGAAACAGGATCTTAACATGGGTTAAACTTTCAGTTTCTATAGATACGGATGCCCGGAAAAACACCCCTCCTCTACAACGACAACAAAGAAGCACCTGAACCTACTCTTCAAGGTTCAGGTGCTTCTATTCATAATATAAATCATTATTCGTCAATTAATGGTTTGATGTGAGTACCAACCCGGAACGAGTTTGCGGTCCGACCTTACGCACGGAAACCTGGTTCCGCTCGGCCCAACGCGTAAGACTTCGAATTCCTTCACAATTCTTCTCTTCAAATTTAAAGCAGCAATACATCGGGTTCACGTTCTTGTTCTTGAGGTTTATCTGGAATGCGGCTTTATGGCATCCGGAAACCTTGATCTCACGAATCTGATCGGCATGAATCTCTACGCCATTGATTGTAATCGTATCCGAATTATCCTGAATATTCACTTCCCGTTTCACCAATCGGGCATACCCTTCAATTGCTAGTGCCGCAACAACAACGACATTCACCGCCATCTGCATATAGAATAGGACAGGATAGGAATATTGGGTCAAGGTAGCTACCTGAAACAGGATAATGCTAATGACAAAGGAAAATAAAATAACGTCTTTCATTCTTGTAGAGTAATGGATTGCGTATTTCATCATAATCAGCTCCGTTCATTCTGTAAGGGTTTTCATTTGACTCTTACCTTATTATAACACCATTGTACATAATTTTGACACATATCATTCACATTTTTGTCAAAAAATTATTTGCTTCGTTCCTTATCCTATGCTTATCCAATAAGCTGCGTGTCGTTAATGGAACGATTCGTATAAGGAGTGGCTCCTAATAGCAAAAAAAGAGCATCCCGCCAGATCCAAGATCTTTTGGGACACCCTTTACTTCAATACTTATGTCTTTATTTAGTTAAAGCTGTATTTCCTTCCTTCCGCCGAAACCGCTTCATCAGAACGGACACGGTATCAATGAGGGTAATGATCACGATGACGTAAATAAGACCATCTCGGGATCGATCCCAAATTGATTTTACGAGGTCGTATGATTCATTTCCCGGTGTTACGAGACCCGCTTGAACGAGCTGATCCATGAATATCGGATTCCAAATCGTCATATCGGAGAACAGGATCACCGCAACGATAACGGAAGCAACGTTAAATATGACATGCATGACGGCAATCTGCGGCGTCCACTTTCTTGTGATTAATTTCCTGGCTTCATTGAATATGCTGAAGGCGGTAAGAAGCCATATCAGCGGCAAATACTTGGCAAACGCAGCCTGATCAAACACCGGAATGGCGATCGAGTTTTCATCAAACCGATGAACACCGATCAGGTCAATGGAAAACGTAAATAGTACGAAGAACAGCACGGAGAATAGAATGCCCAGCACCGACTCGATCGGTTTAATCCGAACGGCTGGTTCCGGAATTACAGGCAAATCCGATGGTTGCCAAGCGTCTTTGGAAACTTGCCGAGCACCGCGATATTCGATATAGGCAAAAATAACGGTAACCCATGCGAACCCGTGAATAGCCACACTCAGCAATGAGACTAAATATTCCAGAAGCTTCTCGGCGTTCGGATCCGAGCTTGTAAAGAAATCAACCATATACGCGATGCCAAGCGCGACGGCCACCGAGTACAATACAATTCGCAGGACGGACCAATAACTGTCAATTAAACCGGGGCCGATGAGATACCGTTCTCTTCCTCTATATCTAGCTGCCATGTCTCCGGGTGGCCCGAGCTCGAGCAGCACCTTTTCCACATCTTCAGTGCTTGCAATCCCGACGCCTGCGCCCCTGTCTTCCAGCATATCTTCGATGAGCCCATGCAGTTCCTTTTCAATATCGGCTCTTTGTGATTCGGGCAGCTTCTGCGTCACTGCATAAATATACCTGTTAATCAGATCCATTATTAAACCTCCCCCTTGTCATCAACAAGCCCTTTAAGACTTGTCATCATATCTTTCCATTCATGGTAAAGCTGGCGATATATTTCTTTCCCTGTCTGACTTATGATGTAATATTTCCTCGGACGAGCTTCATTCGTATCCCACTCGCTATCCAGCAAGCCTTGTTTTTCCAACCGCCGCAGCAAGGGATACAGGGTACCCGCTTCCACGCTGATCCCCTTCTCCTGCAATATGGTCACCAATGAGTATCCATACTGAGGTTCCGACAATTGGCTGAGGACACCAAGTATGATGGTTCCTCGCCGAAGCTCCTGCACCAAACTGTTCAGAATATCTTGATCCTCTGACATATCATCAACTCCTGGTAACATTATACTGTACGTCACACACTAATGTATATAGACAATTAATAATTATTAACAATTATTTTTCAATTATACTTGTTGCAAGGCTGCTAAACCAGGCAGCAGGCCACGTGAAGACCCTGCACTTTCATCAAAAAAAAAGGTTATCTTACGGCCGGACAATCCCGGGTCATAAGATAACCTTCTTAAATGCTCTTATATTCACAGCGATGTTACTCCTTCGTTCCATCGTCAAAAATGCGCTTCTCGAAATGCACTTCAAACCGAAAACATGCCAGTCCTTATCGTCCCGCAGGAACGAAGACTGACACGCTGCATGATTTTTATCCTAAATTAACTACACGATTTCCTGCGGTTCCTTGCCCAGCAGGCCCAACATACGAAGGCCGTACTGTATACCGTCTTGACCAACATCCCTGGTTATATGCCTGGCCGCCTTCTTGACGATTTCCGGCGCATTGCCCATCGCCACACCGTGGCCCACGTACGACAGCATCTCCAGATCATTTAGATAATCGCCAAAGGCCACAGTATCTTCCAGATCAATGTGCAGCAGCTGAATCAATTGTTTGATCCCTTCGGCTTTGGATCCCCCGGACGGCAACACATCGATTCCATAAGGACCCCATCGAACGAAATCGAACCGGCCCTCGAATTTGTTCACGTAAGCCGCTTCCTCATCCTCCGTGCAGAATACAATAGCCTGATAAATATCTCTGCCCAAATAATATTCCGGATCATATTCAGGGATCGTGAGTTTTAGTTCCCCCCAGCTGGAATCAATATGAACATGCTCGGTTACGTTCATCTTCATGGCTTCGCTGCCGGCATATATGATTGGATGATCAAACTCAACGGCCTGCTCCGTCAGCTTCTGCAAGGCATCTTGCGCCAATGGATTTCCATATATCGGTTTGTCTTCATGAACCACATACTGACCGTTCAAACAAACATAGGAATTGATACCGAGTTCCTCCCGCAGCTCTTCAAAATGATAAGGAGCGCGCCCTGTCGCTATGGCGACGATGTGCCCGGCACCCATTAACTCCCGAATGGACTCCTTCGTTGTAACCGGAACTTTCTTGTCATGATCCAGCAGCGTCCCGTCAATATCAAAAAATATGATTTTCTTATTCAATGAAACTCGCCCCTCTTCCGTATATTCTAGCCAGTAACCATATTGTAAATGATGAAAAGCATTTCAGAGCAAGACATTATTTCAGCAAGGTCGTTCGGACACTTCCCGATAATGCATAAAAACCGTACAGGAGCACGGTCTCTATGGTATTTAATATCGATGAATCCAAGATAACCATCTACATGAACATAAGCGCAATTTGCCGTCATTTTCTTATCTAGCGACAACAAAAAGAGTCCGCCTTATGCAGACGGACTTCTTCTGAGGGCTTATTTTGCTTCCGAGCGAACCTCATCGAGCATTTTATCATTGAATCCGAACAGCCAAGTCAGCACAAAAGTTAAAGCCATCGCGGTAACATTGCACAAAATGTAAAGAGGAAGCTGGCTGTTCAAGTATAAGAGCGTACCGGGAATTACGGTAATCGCCATCCCCGTAGCCTCGAGTTGGAAGATGGAAGCCATGAAACCGCCCACGCCACCGCCGATCAAGGCGATTGCGAACGGTCTGACGTAACGGAGGTTGACCCCAAAGATCGCCGGCTCCGATATTCCCAGCATGGCCGAGAATGCGGACGGCAGGGATAAAGCCTTTAGTTTTTTGTTTCTCGTCTTAAGTCCGACAGCCAGACAAGCTGCCCCCTGCGCTGCCATGGCGCTAGTCACGATTGCATTAAACGGATTGCTTCCCGTCTTCTCAAGAAGCTGAATTTCAAGGAAATTGAAAATATGATGCACGCCTGTGACCACAATAATCTGATTGAAGAAGCCGATCACAAGACCTGCAATGCCAAATGGCAGCTCCAGCAAGAAAGTCGTCGCGTTCAGGACCACCTCTTCCAGGGAGTGGAACACGGGGCCGATCGCAAACAGGCCGAGGGTTATCATTACAAGCAAGGTTAGAAACGGCGTAACGATCAAATCAATCGCTTCAGGAATGCGTTTTCGCAAAAATCTCTCGAATTTCGCGCCCAGTAGTCCAATGAAGAATGCCGGCAGAACCGAGCCCTGATACCCTACGACCGGAATGAAATCAAAAATCATGAGTGCCTCAGCCGAACCGTTTGCCACGCTATAAGCGTTGGGAAGAGCCGGATTAACCAGCATCAAACCAAGGACGACACCCAGCACGGGACTGCCCCCGAACACCCTGAACGCGGACCAGGCGACCAAAGCCGGCAAGAAAGCGAAAGCCGTATCCGTCAGCACCTGGGTGAAGAGCAGAAAATTAGCCGAGATATCATCCGGTGTCGCACCAAACCAGGCAAGCACGGTGTCCTGGGTCAGCAATCCCCGTAATCCCATGAACAAGCCAGTGGCGACTAGTACCGGGATAATCGGCACAAACACGTCACCGAACGTACGAATCGCCCGCTGGAACGGATTCCCTGATTTTTTCGCTTCGGATTTCAACTCATCCTTGCTTGTGCTCTCCAAGCCAAGCGATTCAACCGCTTCAAAAATCTGATTGACGGTTCCTGTTCCGAAAATGATCTGATATTGGCCGGAGTTGAAAAAAGCGCCTTTGACCTTATCAATATTCTCGACCTTCTTCTGGTCAATCTTCTTCTGATCGTGAACCATAATACGAAGTCTCGTAGCACAGTGAGCAAAGGAAGCGATGTTCTCCCTGCCACCGATGGCCTCCACTACCTGCTTTGCAATGTTCCGATTATCCGCTGCCATGTTCATTCATCCCCTTCTATATCTTTTACGGCTTGGGCAAGATCCCACTTCTTGACCTTCAAGCCAGTGCTGCCGTTTGTTGCGAAAAATCGTATATGACGGCTGTCCCGCTTTGGAAATATCCGACTCGTAAATACCTCTTCGCCATCATTAACGAACACCTCTACCGAAGAAATATCCACAAAAAGATGGAATTTGATCGTGTTTGCTTTGGCATGCAGCATGCAGGTTCGTGTCGTTCCGTAATCACTCACAATCGTTGCACCTGATGATGAGCGATCCAGTGTAACCTTTTGCCTGACAGCGTCATACCAGATGACTGTCCGCTCTGTTTCGCCGGCTCGAAATTCAATGCCGACGGCGTCCGCTTCGATCGCATGAAACTCGCATATCAACTCGAATACGGTTCCCTCAACTCCTGCATAACTCTTCACTTCACTGTAAAGTGTATCCGCTGCTTCCTTGGCCTTATTGCGGAGCACTTCCAACTCGGGGACCGGCTGCTGGATCAGCTTGCCCTCACGGAACGAGAACGCACGCGGAAGAGTCAAACAATGCGCCCAGCCATGCGAGTCAGTTGGATAGACGACCTCCGGCAAACCCATCCAGCCTACCATGATGCGCCGGCCTTGCTCGTCCAGCATGGTCTGCGGTGCGTAGAAGTCAAAACCTCTGTCCAGCTCGTAAAACGAGCCGTGTTCAAACTCCAGCGTGCTCCGGTCCAGCGGCTTGCCCGAGATGTATCCGGATTGGTAAATGTTCCGGTATGCGTCATCTTGCGGGCTCAGCCCCTGCGGCGAAAACAGCAGCACGCCCCGTCCTTCCAGTTCAAAATAATCGGGGCACTCCCACATATAGCCGAAATGTTCAAGACGGGTTTGGATTTCCCCTTTACATGTCCAATCCAGCAAATCCGGTGATTCATATACGACAGCCGTTCCTGTCTGATCGCCCCTTTGGGCGCCGATGACGAACCGGTATTTGTCTTCGTCCTTCCATACCTTCGGATCCCGAAAGTGTTCGGTATATCCGTCCGGCACACGGTCGATCAGCGGCTTATCGAGCTTCGTGACCAATCCATCACGGTTCATCACGGCCATGCATTGATAAGATTGCCTGTTCCATTCCTCATCCCGCGCATTTCCGGTATACATCAGATACAGTTTGCCGTCTTTCACGATTCCGCTGCCCGAATAAGCGCCATAAGCATCCTGCGAGTGGCCAGGTTCAATGGCGATGCCTCGGTTTTGCCAATGCACCAGGTCTTTCGAGGATGTATGGTACCAGTATTTCAAGCCGTGATACGTACCCAGCGGAAACCATTGGTAAAATAAGTGATATTCCCCGTTATAATAAGAAAACCCGTTAGGGTCATTCAGCAAGCCCATGATGGGCTGTACGTGAAACCTCTGCCTCCATTCGCTTAATTTCACTTTCTCCCTTAGGGAGGAAAGCTCTTCGGGAGAAGCCTGATCCAGGCGTCGGTATTTCTGTTCTCTGTCCATATCTCTTCTCCTTATAAATGGGCTTACTAAAAAAATCAAACGGTTCATGCTATCCATGAACATCTGCCTAACTCACCTATAGTGGAACCGGTTCCAATAAGGAGTAAAAATAATGAACACAGCTCCAATACCAAGCAAATGCAGTATTGGAACCGGTTCCGCTTTTTTCAGTATAAAATACCTATTTTAGATTGTCAACGCTTTCGCGATGAATCATATCGCAGCTCATAACCGTCAGAAAATCCACAGGCTCGTCGTTGACCAGCTTCATAATATGCTGTGCGGCGAGATGACCCGCTTGGGAATATCCATATTTAACCGTTGTCAATCCAGGATGAATCACCTCGGTTACGTCGTATCCGCCAAATCCGGTAACGGAGAGTTCGTTAGGAATTTGAATGCCCTTCATATGTGCCGCTTTCATAACGCCTAACGCAATGTTGTCCGTTGCGCAGACCACGGCAGTTGGCATCGTTCGGTTCGATTCAAAAATGGACCATGCGGTCTTTACACCATCCGACATCTTAAATCCACTCTCATAGAGATCCGCTTCCGCCTCACTGTACTCGCTTACCGCTTTCAGAAACCCCTCCTTCCGCTGAACTCCGACAGCAACGTCTTGTTCCGTCACCCCGATATAGGCAATATGGCGATGTCCCTTGGACAGCACATATCGGCCCATGTCATAGCCTGCGGCATAGTCGTTATAAATCATGCTGTGAACATCCTTATGCTGCTGTCCTAACAGGATGACAGGGATGCCGATCTCTTGAATCGCGGCAAGATGGGTTTCCGTCACTTGAGTGGCAAATAAAATAATGCCAGATATTTTTTGCCTGGCGAGATCATACAGCGCTTCAATCTCCCTGGATAAGTCCTGGCTTGCATTGATAATAAGAAGCTGATAACCGTGTTTCCTTAACTCTTCATCCATGCCGGCAACGGTCTGGGATGCTGAGAATGAATCCAGACGCGGTACAATGGTGCCGATCATGCTGGTTTTCTTCGCTTTCAAGCTTTGTGCAAACGAATTCGGAATATAGCCGGTTTCCTGAATGACCAGCTCAATTTTTTGGCGTGTTGCATTGCTGACGGAGCCTCCGTTTAAGAAACGGGAGACCGTGCTTTTGGCGACTCCGGCTTTTTTGGCAATATCTGCAATCGTGTTCTTCATTCGGTGCTCCCGAGAGCCGCTTGCGGCGCTGCAACGAACAGATGGTCCTCCACAGCTCCTAGTTGGGCAGTACAATGGATCATGTTTCGTTTGTGCATGAATCTCTCCCCTTCGTTTCGCTTTTTTCCTAACTATACCATGACGTCCAGGAATCCGTGAAATGGGGACTCCAAGCCTATTATGGCAGGAACCATATCTTTTCCAAGTTCCAGGCTCTTGCTAGAAAGTAAACGATTCGAAGGGGACAATTCATCGGCGCACCCTTCATTCATAAACAAATGGTCTATGGATTTCCCTTAGGCTTGCACGGTTCGCTCGGCCGATTCGACGGTATGCTTCAGCAATGTAGCAATCGTAACGGGGCCGACACCTGCCGGTACCGGTGTAATCGCAGATGCCACCTTTGCGCAGGCTTCATAATCGCAGTCGCCGATATTCCCTTTATTGTAGCCGGCATCCAATACAACGGCTCCCGGCTTAATCCAGTTCCCCTGAATGAAATTAGGCTTGCCTACGGCCGCAACCACGATATCCGCCTGGGACACAAGCTCCCCGAGGTTCTTCGTTCTCGAGTGGCAGATCGTAACGGTAGCATTGCGATTGAGCAGCATCATTGATACCGGCTTACCCAGAATCGGACTGCGTCCGACCACCACGGCATGCTTCCCTTCGATCGGCAGATCATAATAATCCATAATCGCAATAATCGCGGCAGGCGTACAAGACGGATAATCGGCAAAACCAAACGCATTTTGCGAGAAACCGAGCGTGGTCACACCATCCACGTCTTTTTCAATGGCTATGGCATCAAAAGCCGCCCGTTCATCGATATGATGCGGCACCGGATGCTGGAGCAGAATACCGTGGACATTCGGATCCTCGTTCAGCTCTTGTATCGCGGCGAGCAGCTCCTCGGTCGATGTCGATGTCTCCAGCACCACTTTCTTGGATATGATGCCAAGGCGCTCGCAAGCATTTCCCTTCATCCGCACATAGGTCGCCGAAGCTGGATCATCGCCAACTAGAATCGTTGCCAGACAAGGCGTTATCCCGTGCTGCTTCAATTCCTGTACCTTCACCGCCAGCTTATCCTTAATATCATCGGATACCTTTTTTCCATCCAAAATTACGGGTTCCTTACTCATGCTAATCCGCTCCTTCGCCATTGTATTAAAAAACATAAAGAGGCAAGGCGACTGATCGTCTCCTTACCTCTTGCCCAGGCGTACGGCATATGATCCTATGTGCTCCCTCTTGGTACCCCAAGCTACGCCAGTAACACACAGATAACTTTTTTAAATATACCACGACTTTGGACTTCGCGCTACCGGTCATGAAGTTGACGTGTTAAATCGTAATTCTTTTGATTAATTTGCAAGAATCTAGTATGTTGCCGATGGTACAAGCATAGAATGTCCTAAGAACAATTCGCTCCAGGAGGCCCGAATGAAAAATCCGGTAATCTTCAAAATGCTGCCCTTCATGATTCCGCTTGTCTTCGTGATACCGGTCTTGACGATATGGCTGCAGAACGATTCAGGTCTAATATCAAGCCGTGACATACAGCAGGTAAAAACGGTTTTTACGGGCATTTTCCTTGAGGCGCTTCCTTTTGTGCTGCTTGGAGTGCTGCTGTCGTCCCTTCTCCAGCTGTTCGTTAAAGAACAGTGGGTGCGTCGGATCACGCCCAAAAATCCGGTCATCGGCGTCCTGTTCGCTTCCATGCTGGGGATCGTTTTTCCCATCTGTGAATGCGGGATGATCCCGGTCGTCCGAAGATTGATGCTTAAGGGGATGCCTGCCTACATCGCTGTAACCTTTATTCTCAGCGGGCCTATCCTGAACCCCATTGTGTTCGCTGCGACGATCATGGCCTTCCGTTCACATCCCGAGGTAACGATCGGCCGGATGGGACTGGCTTTTGCAGTCGCGGTAACGGTAGGTTTGCTTGTCTATGTATTTTCTAGGAACAACCCGCTCAAGCGTTCCTTACAAGAGTTTTCCGAACAAAATTCGGCCGTTGGTCAACGCAAGCTGCACGAGCATCCCAAAACCTGGAGAAGTCTGTTTGTCCACGCCGGGGACGAATTGATCGAAATGGGCAAATACCTGGTTCTTGGCGCATTCCTGACAGCCTGCATCCAATCCTTCATTCCTAGAGAAGAGCTGCTGGCATTGGGGAACGGTCCCGCCGCTTCTTACCTGTTCATGATGGGGTTTGCTTTCATTCTGTCCCTCTGCTCGACTTCGGATGCATTTGTGGCATCGGCGTTCACGCACACCTTCACCGTAGGTCCGCTCGTATCCTTCCTCGTGCTCGGCCCGATGCTGGATTTCAAAAGCTTGCTTATGCTGTCGACTACTTTCAAGACTAAATTCGTGATCGGTTTAAGCCTGCTGGTGATGACGCTTGTCTTTATCGGCTCTGTAGCCGTCAACGCACTCTTGGGTGGATAGCTGCCTAAGGATAAAAGATTGACGAAAAACCAAACGAGATTACCGGGACCGTGTAGGATCATCAGGTATCCGCTTGAGATTGGAGGTGATTGGGAGAATGAAGTCCAGTTTGAGGATACGGATTCACTATATGCTCCGGTCGCTGCTTGTTGCGGCTCTCGCCGCTTATATCATGCATCTGAATGCTTCAGATTCGCTCGAATATTACCTTGCGCCTCATATGCAGACCCTGCTGCTTCTCTGCCCGGTTCCCTTGTTGTTCATTGCATTCGGAATGATGTGGCATTCTCTTTCGGGCGATTCCGGAGAGGTGTGTGATTGCGAGCACCCTCTGCCTACCGGCCTTGTCAAAAACGTAACGGTATACGGGTTATTCTCGGTGCCGCTGCTGTTTGGCCTGCTCCTGCCGGACCAAGCCTTGGGCAGCGATATGGCATCCAAAAAAGGAATGATCTACACCTATCCGAATCCCGATGTACGGCGTAAAACCGATGACCGCAACACGTCCGCCTTTTCAGGGACGGATAATCGATTACCCGGTTTGGATCAAGGGGCAGATGAAAATATCGCTTTGAACGAACGATTCGTTGCCAAGGACATCTATAGTGTGGAGTTTGCAGAGCTTGCCAAGCGCTTATATTCGCTGCCCGTCATTAAGGTAGAACCGGACATTTTCTCGGAAACTGTCGGGGCCATGGATATGTACAAGGAGCATTTTCAAGGAAAAACCATCTCGGTGCAAGGTTTCGTCTTCCGCGACGGACATATGAATGAGGATACCTTTGCCGTCAGCCGATTCCTCGTGATGTGCTGCACCGCCGACGCCGTACCGTTCGGGGTTCTTGTGCGCGGCACGAATGCTGCGTCGTTCGCAAATGATACGTGGGTCCAGATTGATGGCACGATCCAGGTAGCCACCTTAAATGGTAAAGAGACTCTGCAAATTCAAGCGAAGCAGATTCAGCCGATCGAGCAGCCGGCATCCCCTTACATTTTCACGAATCCGGACTCCGTCGCAGAGTTTGACGAGCTGTATTCGATAACCCCGACCAAGGAGGTAACAAATAAATGAACAAGATACCCGTTGTATTGATAAGCGGATTTTTGGGAAGCGGCAAAACCACGCTGCTGCTCAGACTGCTGGAATATGCCGCCAAGCGGCAGTGGAGAACCGCCGTGCTTATGAATGAGATGGGCGAACAAGATGTGGATGGCGATACGGTTTCCGGCCAAATCCCCGATCTTCCGATTGAGAAGCTGCTCGACGGATGTATCTGCTGCACCAGGCGAGACGAGATGGGTCAAGCATTACAAACCCTGTTCGATCAGAAGCCGGATCTCATATTCATCGAAACGACCGGCGTGGCGAATCCTGAACAGATTCTTGAGGATCTGCAGGATCCGTCCCTGGCTGATCGAATCTCAATCCAGCGCAAAATTGCCTTGGCCGACTGCAGCAAATTCCTCGAGTACAACAGCTTCTTTGCATCCAGTCGTGAACTGGTGCGCACCCTGCGGGGACAGATTAGCTTCGCGGATATGATTATCCTTAACAAGGCGGGGGAATGCGATGATAAACAGATCAACAAAGTCATGACCTCCATCAGAAAAATAAACACGGCGGCAAGTCTGGCCGTAACCGACTACAGCCGTTTGGATGAAAATGAAGTGTTTTCGACGCTACAGCTTCAGCTTGAGCCCTCTAAGGACCCGAGCCATTCGTTTCCACCTTCGCAAGGGAAGCCAGGGAATCTTGCGGATCGTACGCAAGACACACCGTTGACTAGTGATCACAGCAAGCATGCGCATCACCAGCCAGAGAGACCTGCCAATGACCACCATAGCCATCTGCACGGAGAAGAGTCTGGACACCGCAGCACATCCTTCACGGGCATGGATACTTTGACCTTATCTGCTCCATCCCCCTTCCCGCTTCAGTTGAGCGCGATCGAGACGTTTCTCGCTGCACTTGGCTCCAGCCTGATTCGGGCCAAAGGCTACATCCAGCTCTCGACGGGTCCCTCTCTAGTTCAGTGGGCGGGTTCACAGCTTGAATGTAAGCCAAGCAAGCTGCAGCTTCAACGTGGATATCTTACGCTGATCGGCCATCGTCTGGACAAAAACCACATCGTTCAGGAGTGGGAAAGCTTGCTCAGTGGCGTGGTACAATGACAGCGAATAGATGGTTATAGTTAGACAGAGATAAACTAAAGGAGATCCTCGCAGGATCTCCTTTTTCGATATAATTCCAATTAGTCCCTGGGATAATTCACTTCCATAATATCCATAAAAGGAACCTTCGTAATGACGCCATTTTCTTTCATGTGCACCTTCCCTGTGCGGGAGTCCATTTGATCGATTTGTCCGCGGACTGCTTCTTCCCATCCCCAGACCGTCAGTACGATGACCGATTCCTCCTGGTAAGCTTCCGTAAGCTGATTTCCGAGCTCTTCCAGTACAAACTCATCTCTAGTGGGTCTCTTGGGAACTTTTGCTTTTGCCATAACCTTGTCCTCCTGATTTATGTTGTTCATGCGTTAGCATTACATTCTCCATGAATAACTATCTTTCCTCAACTCTATGAATTAGGAAACTACTTTCTATTATACATGAAATCCGATTCAGTTTTTTATGCAAAAGACTTGATTTTCAGAAAACAAAAGTATATGATTGACCCATCAAACATTGACGAGTCAATGAATTGAAGGGGGTCTTTATAATCGCTACGTGCCATACGGAAGACCTGCTGTATTTGCTAATGCATTTAAACAAGCATATTTCGACCCGGTTTGAACGATGTGCTGGAGTTAGCCCCAATCGGCTCGAACTCCTATGCAAACTGACGGGGGGCCAAATTAGCCAATCGGATCTGCAGAAGGCAGTGTCTATTGATCCAGCCGCGGTGACCCGTCATGTTCAGCAGCTGGAAGCGGAAGGAATACTTCTCCGAACCAGATGTGAGAATGACAACCGGATTACGTTGGTACAGCTAACTGAAGCGGGCAAAAGTAAAGTAGCAGCTTTTAAGGCAGAGAAAGATCGTTTTATGGAGGAACTGCAGGCAGACCTTACGGAATCAGAGCGACTTGCGTTTGTTCAAACACTACAGAAACTGAACAGCCAAATTCAACAAATGAAAGAACCAAGTAAGACCAATTAACTTATAGAGATTAAAGGAGAGAATATCATGACTGTAACTTCCCTAAACAATAATTATAAAGAAATTATTACTTCCCGGCGCTCCGTGCGGGTATACGACCCATCGGTCAAAATCAGCCGTGAAGAAATGACTGAAATTTTGGAAGAAGCGACTTTGGCTCCGTCATCCGTTAATCTTCAGCCTTGGAGATTTCTTGTCGTTGATAGCCCGGAAGGTAAAGCGACGCTTGAAGAGCTTGCACCAGGGAACAAAACGCAAGTTTCAACTTCTTCCGCAGTCATTGCTGTATTTGGAGATATGAACGCATTCGACAATGCAGATGAAATTATGGGTAGCGCTGTGGAACGCGGTTATCTGCCACAAGAGATTAAAGATCAGATGATGGCAAACTATACCGATCTCTTCGGACGTATTCCGGCACAGTCTTTCCGTGAAATGATCCTTATTGATAGCGGCTTGGTCTCCATGCAGCTTATGCTTTCTGCTCGTGCCCGTGGATATGACACGAACCCCATTGGCGGATACGACAAATCGCGGATTGCGGAGGCATTTGGTATGGAGAAAGAACGTTATGTGCCGGTAATGCTCATCTCTGTAGGTAAAGCTGCCAAAGAAGCGCGTCTGACGACCCGTCTTCCTATTGATCGTATTGCGGAGTGGAAGTGAGGTCATCGCGATGATTATTATTCATGCAGAAATGAAAGTAAACAGTGAACTAGAGGCAGAATTTCTGGAATCCGTAAAAGAACTTATTGAGGCATCCCGCGCGGAACAAGGAAATGAATCTTATAAGCTGCTTAAAGATACGGAGCAGGATAACACGTATCTCATGGTTGAACAGTGGAAAGACCAGGAAGCTGTGGGGCTCCACAATGCGAGCAGCCATTTTCAGGCATTTGTAGCTAAAGCTCCAAAATACCTCACAGCTCCGCTAAATGTCCAAGCATATGCCGGCCAACCGATAAACAAATAATGAACAGACTGCGGTCGCTTTTAATAAGCCAACTCGTTCAGACGAGTTTGGCTTTTTTTATTAAATGGATATATCCCTATTTACTTCGGATTTTATCTTATAAACTTCCCATAAAAAGTCCCCTTAACAAGGCTTACTTCTGTCACGTGTTTTCAATGCCCCCAGGGAACTGGTTTTTAGAGTATGGACCGACCCTGAAATCTTCGGCAAATGGTGGGGGCCTCAAGGGTATTCCTAAGAAAACGATGGAAAAACCACGCTTACCATGCAAGGGGGACCTGTTAACGCAACTGCAGAAGAACTAGCAGCATTTGATGAAATGGCTCCGATGGTGAAACAAGGATTTGGCGGTACGTTTAATCAACTCACTGAATACCTTGAAAGCCGGCAACAATTATATGGATCAAGGAAGAGCAAACCAGCGGCGGCGAGCCCATTGGCTCGCCGTTTATTTTAATGCTTCAGAACTCAGAATCATCACGCTCAATAACCCCCCTTAACATATAAGGAGGGCTTTTCCATACTAGCATTGCTCTAAGTTATCTTAAGAAAAATCGTGCTGTTACTCGGCTCCCGCTCGAAAACGACAGCTTCCTTGTTAAATAAACCTCGGAAGTATGAATTTTACTGCCGGATGAAATTGTGACGATCCCGTTGCTCATGCATTCGCATGCAGCAGGTTCGAGAAATTACAGCTTTTGGGCGACTGCTTCCTCCGCTGCCTGTTCATCGTCTTTATTCACAGGCAACTCGCCGTCTTTCCAGATGACTTGTTCGCCGTAATCTTTTCCCCAATCGTACATCAATTTTAGAATAGGCATCAAACTCTCCCCGTAAGGTGTAAGCGAATATTCGACCCGAGGGGGAACCTCAGGGTAAACCACGCGGTGGACCAGCTGATCTTCCTCCAATTCACGAAGCTGATTGGTCAGCATTTTTTGCGTGATGTGGGGAATCATTCGGTTCAGTTCACCGAAGCGTTTCACGCCTTCCAAGCCAAGATGCCAGAGGATGATCAGTTTCCATTTGCCGCCGATGACCGCCAGGGTTAACTCCTTATGGCAGTTTATTTCCTTCAGATTAATTCGCTGCTTGACCTCGTTTGCCATAATGCATCACCCCTTCTTCTCTATATTATACAACGGTTGCGGTGATATCATCAAAGCGGCAAACCTATCATCATCTCCGGTTCTTCTTATTCCAAATTGGCATGCAGGCTAAACATTTGGTCGGAGCGAAGCTTGCTTTTCTCCATCAATCTCAGGATAACCGCATCGAGCACGATCAGCATGCTCTGCTCAAATAAAGAAGCCATTGGTTGAACGGTGACAAGTGATTCCTGATTCTGCTCCTTCGTTGTTCCCGGAAGTTGGACCATGGCATCCGAAAGCTTGCCGATAGTCGATTCGGGTCTCACGGTTACGACCGCAACGGCGGACCCGATCTCCTTGGCTTTCCGAGCCATGGATACCAATCCTTGGGTTTCGCCGGAGCCTGAACCGATAAGAAGCAGGTCACGCGCTCCGATGGCCGGTGTTACCGTATCGCCGACGATATGAACCTTAAATCCCATCTGCATTAACCGCATGGCGAAAGCCCGGATCATCAGACCGGATCTTCCTCCCCCTGCCAAGAAGACGGCATCGGACTGCATGATCCGTTCAATCAAGTCCTCGATCTCGCCAGCATCCACCTGCTGTACAGATTCCGATAACTCCTTGGCAATGACGGATGCATGTTGAAAGATGTTATGACTCATGGTGACTTATGCCTGCTTCACAAGCTCGTTCATTTGAGCCGCTGTGGCCTTCTTGTCGGTTTGGCTTGTAATTCCGCCGCCGACGATGACGAGATCGGGATTCGCCTGAATCACCTCAGGGAGCGTCTCCATTTTGATTCCGCCCGCAACGGCAGTTTTGGCTTGTTTCACGACACGTTTGATCGCCGCCAATTCTTCGAATGAGTTTTTGCCTTCCGCCTGGTGGTCGTAGCCGGAATGAACGCAGATGTAATCCACGCCGAAAGCATCGATCTCCCGCGCCCTGCCTTCAATGTCCTTTACATTGATCATATCCACCATCACTTGCTTGCCTTGCTTGAGAGCTTCCGCTACCGCGCCTTTGATCGTGGAATCGTCGGATACGCCGAGCACCGTAATGATATCCGCACCGGCTTCGGATGCCTTCATCACTTCATAACCGCCGGCATCCATAATTTTCAGGTCAGCCAGCACGCGCAGATGCGGGAACGCCTCTTTAATCGCTTTGACAGCATGAAGCCCTTCGTTAATGACAACCGGCGTGCCGATCTCCACGATATCGATATACTCCGCTACCTCCGCCACGACTTCCTTTGCTTCCTGAATATTCACCAAATCCAATGCCAATTGAAGTTCCATATTGTCAATCTCTCCTTATGAGTGTATTGGTTAATGACTACGCCCATTGTAGAGCAGATAGTTTACTTTCCGGAAGTACGTACTTATAAGTGAGATACTTACGTGGAAGTAAGTAATAAGGCGGGACAAGGGTTCTCAGGTTTTCGTTTATTTGTGAATCTTTCGTCTCGATGCTGGTAAAAAACAATTAAGCCTGTTTGTTCACTTTAGTCCAGTCTTCGGCTGTGGTTTAATATAGTTGTCAGGCCGGACAAAATGATCGGAAAGGAGGCTGAACGAATTGATTCAGAATATGGAGGTGGCATCTGC
>NZ_QLYT01000062.1:0-1082 GCF_003269305.1 Paenibacillus sp. MDMC362 | reverse complement strand
GACGGATTGTAATATGAAGTGCGACACCTACTGGAACTAAATAAAAAAGAGCCCATGGCCAGATTCGTGTAGAATGAAGTCACCACAACAACCATTCACACAAGGAGAATCCACCATGAGCTACACACATCTTAGCATAATCGAACGCAGCAAGCTAGAAATCCTCCACCAGCAAGGTCAAAGTTCGAGAGCCATTGCGAAGGAACTGGGTAGACATCCTTCGACGATTTGCCGTGAATTGGAGCGCACCGTTTCATCTCAACCCTATCAGGCAGAACAAGCCCAGAACGCTTATGAGGAGCGTCGTAAGGCTTCTGTTTCTCCCGGTAAATGGTCAGGCGAAATGGCTGTTTCCTTGGAGGAAAAGCTCCAGGCGACGTGGTCTCCGGAGCAAATCACGGAACGGTTTCGCACCCAAGGCCTGCCGTCGGTTTCCTTTAAAACCATCTATCGCTGGATCTACGATGGGCGGCTGGTTCGAGGCACGTTACAGGTTCTCCGACACAAAGGGAAGCGTCAGAAACCCACAGAAACTCGCGGTAAATTCGCCATTGGCAGATCGATTTCGGATCGCCCTAAAGAGGTTCGTTCTCGTAAAACGTTTGGGCACTGGGAACTGGATACCGTCGTATCTGGTCGTGGGAAAAGTAAAGGGTGCGTAGCGACGTTGATTGAACGCAAAACACGTCTGTATACCGCTATTCTCATGCCCGATCGTACCGCATTATCCATGGAGATTGCGCTCGGTGTAGCCATCTCACAGTACCCCACAGGTACCTTCCTCACAGCCACCGCTGACCGAGGCAAGGAGTTCGCCTGCTATGCCAATCTGGAAAAGACTCATGGCCTAAACGTTTATTTTGCTGATCCGTATTCGTCCTGGCAACGCGGTTCAAACGAAAATGCGAACGGCTTGCTTCGAGAGTTTTATCCTAAAGGCACCGATCTCGCTCAAGTTGAGGATGAAGAACTTGCCCATTCACTGGATCTGATGAACCACAGACCTCGAAAATGCCTGGGCTGGAAGACTGCTCACGAATCTTTCACAGAGGAACTGTCGCACTTGGTTTGACAATCCGTCA
>NZ_QLYT01000061.1:0-58265 GCF_003269305.1 Paenibacillus sp. MDMC362 | reverse complement strand
TTTTGAGAAAGCTGCCTAATGAAATAACCATGTCTAACTTTTGGGGGTCACTTCAATATCCAATATCGGCTTGTTGAATGGCAGCACTTGAGCGATGTAACTTCTGCGCTGCATAGCCGTGTTTCCATATGCAAAATTGATGCTGTATCTAGGCGTAAACTCAAGATCCTGCTTGAACTGCTTGAACCGATCCCGATTATTCAGAAAATTGCGCACGAACAGGCTTCGTATGTAGTAAGGGGCATCGATGACATTCAGACTGCGAATGTGCTTTTCAAGCACTTTATCCGAGGTATCGAGATACTCGCTCCCGAACATTGCCAGGAACAGGCACAGCACATTGACCGTATGCAGCAGATGGTACAGGCTCTTCCCGGTGGTTATGGTGAGGGCATAGCTTTTATGGGCCTCGTGCCGAAGCGAGAACGAGTATTCCTCAAGATGCTTTTGGAAAAATTCAATATAACGCGTCTTCTCAATATGAATGAGATTGATGTAAAAAACATGCTCGTATCCCTCCGTGTCCCGTTCATCGTGCTTTTTGAAGGGAGCTGCAAAAAACTCGTTAATGGCAGCCAGCGGAAACAAAGGTGTGTTATAACGGGACACGTTCAAATACTCGAAGCTCTCCCCTTGATGCTGTTTGAAGGATACCTCGTTATCCGCATCCTTGAAATACACATTAAACGCAGCTGATTCGGAATACCATCCATATGCCGTTCCTTGCCTCACACTCCGAAGCTGCATGCCGGAGTTCGGGTTCTTCTTCATGAGAAACGAAAACTGCGGATTCGTTGATGTGACCTGTATAATTGCCAAAATGACTCTCTCCTTTCGTCAAACCGTGAATGACTGCGGTCCGCCGGTTCCCCACGCTTCAACCAGGGCGTCCCGAAACAAAGCATCCAGCCTTTGATCCAGATCCGAATCTTGATGCTTCTTATCTTTGGCTAGCAACTCATAATCGTTTAATTTCTCTTCAATGAATGCATGTATGTTAGGAAGCTTCGGCTCAACATCCATCTCTTCACCTGAACGTTTGCGGAGAAGCAATTGATCAATTTCCTGTTTCAGCGCGCTTTCTTGATCTAATAGACGATTCGTAAGCAGCTCGAATTCCATGGGAGGCATCTCGTTGTAGGTTTGAATCCAGTCGCATGCCAGGATCGGACGCAGGACATAGAAATATTTTTTGATTTTAACGTCTCCCCCTTGCAAATACATCCGAAAATTTCCTTTGGCCATGTTCAGGTAGTGGTGCATGCAAGATTTAGGCGAGAACGCAAGCGGAGATATGCTGCGGATTTGCTGGGCGATGCCAAGCGACTCCCTATACTTGATGGGGGACTCCAGCCATTCGAGCAGGGGCGGATTCGACTTGCGAAAAAGCCCCAACGCTTTTTTCAAATCCCAACCGCTCATATCCAGCCTGTCGCTGATCGGCCGCTCAATCACATCTCGCTTGTCGAAGATCGATAAATACCACTCCAAGGGTCTGATATAGATAAACCTTACGTCATAATCGCTGTCTGTCGACGGAAAGCCCCAGGCCCTGCTGCCTGATTCGCAGGCATACAGGATAAGGATCCCTTCCTCCCGCTCAATTCGCTCAAGTTCTTGCTGAATCGTCCAATTCATTTTCTGCGATATATTCATATCCGGAATCTCTCCTTCTGTAGCTGCCGTCTGATTTCCGATAACCTTATTGTCTTCCATACGTTCCTATTTCAACAGGGCGAAAGTATGGCGATAACAAAAAGATGTTATAATTTCCATCCTTTATGCAGTTCCCTATCCTTGCTACAATAGTTACAGACTGGGTCACGTACGATCTAATATATATGACTTGAAGGAGGGCGCCATGGCTCGGGAAAGCTTCGATAAAGAAATCCAGTTCCTTCGCATTCTGGCGCTGGCCGGAGGAGCATACAACCGGCAACAACTGGCCGATCGACTCGGCATTTCGGTACATACCTATGACAAAACGCTTCGAAATTTAAAAAATAGGATTGAATCGCTTCAGCCGCAGCTCTCGGAAGAACAAAGCCTCGCCCTATCCGAAGGCCTGCGCTATTCATACTATGAAACCGCAGATCCGCTCCTGCTGCTGTTGTTCCGCGGCAAATCGCTTAAGGCATCGGAAAGCTTGAGGTTGTCGACGATCCTCACCCAGCTGCAGCATCAGCAGTTGACCGCCAAAGAACTAATCGACCTATGCGGCGATCACTTGCCTGACGGGGAGTCTCTGCCAGATGAGAAGACGATACGGGGAGATCTCAAATACCTGGAGGAAGTCGGAGTCATCGTGAAGACATGCGCAGACCGGCCATACCGATACAGGGGCGCCCGTGATCTGATCGATTCGTTGTCGGATGACGAGCTGCTTGATCTCTACGACTATGTGGACGTCATGTCGAATACGCAGCTACCGTCCGTGCAGGGTTATATGCTCAGGGATAACTTAAAGCGGGCTTTGCGGAAGCGTGACATCGCTGCACACTCAACCGCTGCTTATATTTATAAATATCATTATCCTTCACGCATATTGGACGAAGCGCATCTGCACACCATTTTTCAGGCCATTACCAAAAGAGCTAGAATCCGTTTCCTGTATTTATCACCCAAAAGCACTTCACGCTATGCTTCCCAAAATACGAATCCGCTGTTCCACAGGGAGTCCAAAGGGCTTCGGGAAACGGTGCTGCCGCTGCGCGTGATTTATGACCATCAATACGGCCGTTGGTATCTGATCGGTTATAACGGCAGGCAAGGTCTCATGAAGTTTCGTATGGAGGGATTGACTCAGATCGAAGAAGGCGATGTGGTTGAGGAGGAGGTCTTCCAGCAGCGCCTGGAGGAAGTGCTGGCCGAATTCGAGAATAGTTGGGTTACCGATACCCGTAATCGCACCAAGGTCGTGGCCAGATTTTTCAACCCGGCGGACAGCAAAGTGAATTTCGTGCTGAACCGGGTAAAGGCGCAAGGGCAATGGGGGACCGTTACGATAGAATCCGACGATTCATTTCTATATGAAATCGAAGTGAACGGCACCAGCGAAATCAAGCCCTGGCTCCGGAGCTTCGGCTCCAGCTGCGAGGTGCTCAAGCCCCGCTCCCTTCGCCTGGAGTTCATCAAGGAATGGAAGGAGATTGCCGCTTATTATGAACCAGAATCCGTTCGAGAAAATTTTTAATTATCAGATTATGACGCGGCTTGAGGAAACCGACTCGATTGCCATAACCGCTCAAGAACGGGGATGGCTCAAAATGATGCTGGTGCATCCTGAGGCAGCTAACGCCTTTACGCCTGAAACCTTAAAGCGTCTCGAACAAATCCTTCACATGGAGCGTAGCGGTGCCGAGATGAAGGAGATTATCCTGGAGAAGGCCAAGGGACAGGAACGAAGTGTGTATCACCCGCATCTTCGCACCTTGCGAAGAATGATCATGCAGGATCAGGGATTTCGCTTAAGCTATCGAACGAAGCTTGGAGAAACCCGGAGCAATCAGTCCGGTTTCCCGTTCAAATTAGAGTATTCCATGATCAAACGGGAATGGATGCTGATCTGGTACAGCAAAAGCCGAAGAGGACTCATGTACACGAAACTCGATCATATTCTATATATACAAGGGACTTCTCTCCCTTCCTGCCGGATCGATCGCATCAAGGAACGGCTGCAGAAGTTGATGGAGAATCGCGAGAAGCAAGCCCTTATTGAAATCCATCGGCGATACAACGGGGAATTGTCACGGATCCTGTACGCTTTCTCCTGTTTTGACAAGACCGTCCATTATGATGAAGATTCCAATACCTACCGCATTAAAGTCTCCTATTTGAAGGATGAGTGCGACTTTCTGCTCTCCCGTATTCGCTTTCTCGGACTGCGGGTGAAAGTCGTGGAAGGAAGCGCCCTGCAGGCCCGAATGCAGGAAACCGCAGCGATGGCGCTGGCGAGATATGCTCAAGAGGAAAGTTAGGACGATATGAATAGATAGATCCCTATGAGACCTGGGGCGAATGCACTTATGAAATTGATTACTAACCCTTCGATCCTTGAATCAAAAAACAACCCGCAAACCATACTCCCGTGGGGAGCGGTTAAGCGGGTTGTTCTTATTTTTAAGTGATCCTATATTTTGCCAAAAATCTCACTGTCCATCCTCTTCGTCTACACGTACGTACCGGCTGTCCCGTTCCATATCCGCCTCTAACTGCTTGCGGTAGATCACGGAAGACAGAAACACGCTGAATTCGTACAGCAGCAGCAGCGGAATCGTGACCAGGAAATCCGATATGAAGTCCGGCGGCGTAATGACAACCGCGATGAATACGAGCGCGAAATACGCGAGTTTGCGCATTTTTCGAAGCCGCAGCGGATTCAGAATGCGTATTCTTGTTAAGAACATCACCACAAGCGGCAGCTCAAACAGCAAAGCCAGCGGCAGTACGAGATTGAACATGAAATTCAAGTAATTGGTAATGCCATAGGTCTCCTGGAGTCCCATGCCCTGCGTAATCGCCGTCGTGAACGACAGCGTCATCGGAAACACGATGTAGTAGCCGAACGCGATCCCCACGATGAACAGAATAAACGCATATGGCACATAACGTATGGCCGCCTTCTGCTCTTCTCTGCGCAGCCCCGGCTTGACGAACGCCCACAGCTGATAGAAGATCAGCGGGACGGAAATGACAAGCGAGAAAATGGCGGCGATTTTCATGTAGATCCCGATGCCATCCCAGAAGGAGAAGGCATGCAGCTCAAAGTTCTTGGCTTCTTCGGCCGCCGTCAAATAATGATAGATCGGGTCCGCAACGAAAAGTCCCCCGATTAGACCCGCTACGAATACCACCAGCACGATTATAATTCGTTTGCGAAGCTCGCCCAAATGCTCCACAAGCGCCATATCTTTCACTTGTTCCGACATGTTAACCACCACCCTATATGTGACCCTGACAAAACAAAATCCCTCCCGAAGGAAGGGACTTCAAGCCTTGCTTTATTTCTATTCCGGAAGACGCTTGTCTTCAACCTTGGTTGGCTCAGCGGCAACGGCTTGCTGGGGAGCCTCTTCTTTCTTCTTCGCCGGTGCATCGTCAGCAATAATCTCCCGCGCACCGTCCTTAAACTCACGGAACGTTCTTCCGACCGCACGTCCAAGTTCGGGAAGTTTGTTCGGTCCGAACAAGAGCAGCGCCAAAATAACGAGCAAAATAATACCCGGCACTCCAATTGTACTCATATCTATTCTCCTCCTCGTCCTGCTCAATGCCTTTAAAAGGACTTCAGGATGATCTAAATCCGTCATGCCTTGCACTACAACAGGTGTTCACTCATGGCCATAATCCGACTACTACAGTTGAAACAAGCTCATATACCGCCATCATACCATAATGTAAATCACATATACAGTCTAGAAACGTGACAGATTATTTACATAATTATCTAACAGGAATGTCCCTTAGAGCTGCTCCCGATACTGGCCCGTTACCATTAGCAGTGCTTCCGGAAGCTGATCCATGACCGCCGCCAGATTCTCGTGTACGCCTTTTGGCGAACCCGGCAGATTGACAATCAAGGTACGGCCGCGGACGCCACATACCCCCCGAAACAGCATCGCGCTCCGATTCTTCTGCATGACGGTAGCGCGCATCGCTTCCACAATGCCCGGCACTTCGCGTTCGATGACCCGCTTGGTCGCCTCCGGCGTAACATCCCGGACCGCCAGCTCCGTTCCACCAGTCGTGAGGACAAGGTCCACTTGATAATAATCCGTCAGTTCGATCAATGCCGCAATAATTTCATCCGGCTCGTCCGGTACGATCCGGTATTCAATAATTTCTCCGCTCAGCTCTTCTTCCACCAATTCCCGGATCACTTGAGCGCTCGTATCCTCGCGTTCCCCCCGCGAACCTTTGTCGCTCGCCGTCAGGATCGCCGTTTTCCACACCATCTGCCCTCTCTCCTTCCCACTCGTCCGAATCTCCTATCTCTATGCAATCCTATGTTGTCTCTTGTATGTAATCCCCGCTCTTCCCTCCGGTTTTGCTTACCAGGTAGGTCGGGCCGATGACCATGTCCTTTTGCAGGGCTTTGCACATGTCATAGACCGTCAGCGCTGCGGCGGAAGCTGCTGTCAGAGCTTCCATTTCAACGCCGGTTTTGCCTGTGGTCTTCACAGTCGTTTCTATATATAACTCATCTCTAGCATTATCGCTGAACTCCACATTCACGCCGGTCAACGGCAGCGGATGACACATGGGAATCCAGTTTGACGTGTTTTTGGCAGCCATGATAGCCGCAACCTGCGCTACGGCAAGCACATCTCCCTTGCCGATTTTCCCCTCCTGAATGCGTATCAGCGTATCCGGGTGCATACGAACCGTAGTCTTCGCTACCGCTGTCCGGGCTGTTACATCCTTATCACTGACATCCACCATGCGTGCTCTGCCTTGGCCGTTAAAATGACTCAATTCCATCTCTTATCCCTCCGCTGCATGTCTGGCCGTTGCCGAATGTCCCAGCTCCGTAACCAAACCGTCCAATACCCTATCATGTTCTTCCATAGGGACATGCTCCAAGACTTGAACCTCGTAGCCAATTCCCATCCACAAAGGTTCACCGATCTGGGCGTTGCCTCGCGCTCCCTGACTAAGCCTGTCCGACAGCCGGTCATAATAACCGCCTCCGTATCCAAGTCTTCCGCCCTTCCTGTCAAACGCAAGCCCGGGCACCCAGATGATATCAGGTCCGGGATGATTCCATTTCTGCGACCGCAACGGATCTGGCTCCGGAATGCTGTAAGCTCCGGGAATCAGCTCATTCCATGCCTGAAGCTTATACAATTCCATCGAACGGTCTTGGGGCAGACTTCGGGGAACGATAACCTGAATCCCCTGCTTCCACGCCCATTCAACCAGCGGCCGGGAATCCAGTTCGGAGCGAAAGGGGACATAAATCATCATGCTCTGAAAATGAAGCCGATTCATGACCTCTGAAGCAAACTTGCAGGCTTGCTTCGAACGCTTCGAACGCTCTTCCCCGGATAACTCATCCCTGCGTAATGTCATCACTTTGCGCAGGGCTTCTTTTGCGGATACCCGCTTCAATTCTTCCTCAGGGTTCAACACGTGATCTTTCCTCTCACGCTTATAATTAAGTTTAGTTTACCACTGTTCCTCCCTTTAGCCAAGAATGCCGGAAGTCGCCAATCATGGTCGATTGTTCGGCCATTTTCATGTACACTTACTTTAAGATATCAGAACGTATACACTTCAAAGCATGACCACGCTGAGAATGTACGTCGGTAATCGTTTTTCTTAAGAGATAAGAATGTATTTTCTTCAGGTGCTACCCTCCTTATCTCGCAAGAAAAACTTCCGATATATGCGGTCTGTCTTCTGAGAATGTACGTCGGTAAATGTTTTTTTTATAATGAAGAATTAATGGTACAAACATATAGAATGATGGAGGTTTCACATAACATGCTGCTGCAAGCCAATGGCATTACGAAATTATACGGAGTTACGCCCGTCCTTGACGGGATCAATCTGCAGGTGCTTGAACGCGAAAGAATCGGTCTTGTCGGAGTCAATGGAGCCGGGAAATCGACCCTGCTCAAAATTTTGGCAGGCGAGATGTCTTATGATGGCGGACAAATCTTCAAGGCTAAGGAAACCACCGTTGGTTATCTTGCCCAGAACAGCGGGCTTCAGTCCGATTCGTCGATATGGAACGAGATGCTGGATGTCTTCGCTCCCCTTCTGGAGATGGAGCGCGAGCTGCGTCAGATGGAGGAACAAATTGCCGATCCGAAGTCGAGCGAGGATCCGAAGAAATACCTGGAGCTTCTGGATCGTTATGCGATCCGTTCGGACTGGTTCAAGGATCAGGGCGGTTATGAGATCGAAACACGTATCCGCAGCGTCCTTCACGGCATGGGATTTGGCAGTTTTTCGCCGGACACCTCCATTGCCACATTAAGCGGCGGGCAGAAAACAAGGCTGGCCCTTGCAAAAATATTGCTGCAAGCACCTGACCTGCTCATGCTGGATGAACCGACGAACCATCTGGATATCGCGACCCTCACCTGGCTGGAGGATTATCTGCGCGGCTATTCCGGTTCATTGCTGGTCGTTTCCCACGACCGCTATTTCCTGGATCGTCTTGTAACGACCATCGTTGAGATCGAACGCCGTCATTCCAAAAAATATACGGGGAACTACAGCCGGTATATTGAGCTGAAGGCAGCGGAATACGAATCCCAGCTGAAGCAGTACGAGAAGCAGCAGGATGAGATTTCCCGGATGGAGACCTTCATTCAGCGGAATCTGGTCCGAGCCTCTACGACCAAGCGCGCACAAAGCCGTCGCAAAGCGCTGGATAAAATGGAACGGCTGGACAAACCGCTGGGAGATTTGAAGAAAGCACACTTTTCTTTTGAAGCCGAGTATATGTCAGGTAAGGATGTGCTTCATGTGCGGGATCTGGCGCTTGCGTTCGAGCAGGACAAGCCATTGTTCCGTCAGGTTTCCTTTGATCTCAGCCGCGGGGAAACCGTAGCTTTGATCGGACCCAACGGGGTGGGCAAATCGACGCTCCTGAAATGCCTGATCGGTACGATGAAGCCAACGGCGGGATCGCTGCAATGGGGTACTAAAGTCAAGATCGGCTATTACGATCAAGAGCAATCCGAGCTGAATCCGAGCAATACCGTTCTGGAAGAGCTCTGGGGCACCTATCCGCATATGGAGGAAGCCCGCATCCGTACCGTTCTGGGCAACTTCCTCTTCAGCGGCGAAGATGTGCTCAAGAAGATCAGTTCCTTAAGCGGCGGGGAAAAGGCACGCGTATCGCTTGCCAAGCTGATGCTCCTCGAAGCCAACATGCTCATCTTGGATGAGCCGACGAACCATCTGGACTTATTTGCAAAAGAGGTTCTCGAATCAGCACTCATGGATTACGAAGGCACTTTATTGTTCATATCCCATGACCGTTACTTCCTTAACAAAATGGCCGAGCGCATCATTGAGCTCCATCCGGACGGCATTCAACATTTCCTGGGTAATTATGACGACTATACGGAGAAAAAGCAGGAAATTATCGATATGAATGACGAACCTTCCGAGCCGTTTGCTCGTCACACCCTGAAACAGGAAGGAAAAACCGAAGCTGCCGTCGAGAAACAGGGAGCCGTTTCCTTTGAAGCCGAGAAGCAGGCCAAACGGGAGGAACGAAACCGTCAGCGCAAGCTCGCAAGTCTGGAAGAGCAAATCCATGCTTTGGAATCGGACATATCCGAGTTAGAGGCCGAGATGACCCTGCCGGAGATCTATCAGGATTATATGGCACTCCAAGAACGCCAGCAGTCGTTAGAGGAGAAAAAGAGTCAGCTTGAGCAAATTTTTGCCGAATGGGAGTCATTGCTGGAAGATTAAAAAAAATTCACAAAAGTGTTTCAAATGGAGTTTTGCACTTATACACAAACTTATCCCCAAAAATGGTGCATAAGTTTACCATGAAAATGGCCGAAACGGCCATTTTTTTGTTGTTATACGCGCACTCCCGGTCCTATATCCAGCTTTATCCACTAAGTTATTCACATTATCCACAGTTTCTACCGGAAAATTTGAAAATCCTGTCCCCTCTTTTCAGCCTCTTGCAAAAGACCGATTTATCGACATTTTTCTCGCTTATACACATTTTTTGGCGGATATGTGGATAACGTTGTTCACAACTTGACAGAATTATATGTCTTATATACTGGACTTCTATATAGACTTATCTCTTGTTATCGGCAAGTTTTATCGAGCTTGATTATGAAAAAAGCGACCTTCCTCCATCCGGTTCGGAAGGTCGCTTATGCCATCAATCATAGTAGCGTTAGACGCCTAAGGTTCCCTATTCAGCTTTTCGCCTAGACCGACATCAACGCCGAGTTGCATGCAGCAACGTATGCCAGGCCTGCCGCCATAACGATATCCTGATGCACAGCCGTTCCGCGGAAGATCTTGCCCGCCTTCTCAACCGTGACCGCCGCTTCGGCATGCGCGTCTTCGCCGCTGCTTAACGAGTGGAGCTCCAGATCGCCAAAGCGGATATCGCTGCTAATTCCTTGGCTGATTGCCGAGATAACGGCTTGCACCGGACCGTCCGCCACGCTGGAGTAGGTGGCTTCCGTTTGCTCGCTCAAATGATGCAGCGTGACAGCCGCGACCCGGCTGCTGCCCGTTCCCGAGATGACCTGCGCCTCGGTCAGCTCATATACTTGGGCTGGTCTGCCCAAAGTGCTGCTCACCATTTGCAGCAGCTGGTCATCGCTGACCACCTTCTGACGATCGGCAGTCTCCTTGAAGGTATCGTACAAGGACTCCATCTCGCCTCCATCAAGCTGAACACCGTACCGGGCAAGACGGTCCCTCAGCGCATGACGACCGGAATGCTTGCCCAGCACAATCATGCTCCGCGGAATCCCCAGCTTTTCCGGATCCATAATCTCGTAGGTGCTTCGATCCTTCAGCAGACCGTCCTGGTGGATGCCGGACTCATGCTGGAAGGCGTTCCGGCCAACTACAGGTTTATTAAAAGCGATTGGAAAATGCATCGCACCGCTAACGAGACGAGATACTTGATACAGCTTCTCGGCCGTAATGCCCGTCTCTGCCCGCAGCATGTCACCCCGGGTAGACAGAGCCATGACCAGTTCCTCCAGTGCACAGTTGCCTGTACGCTCGCCTACCCCATTCACGGTAACCTCGATTTGGCTGGCGCCATTCTCGATCGCGGCCAGGCTGTTGGCCACAGCCAAACCGAGATCATTGTGGCAGTGGGCGCTATAGGCGACCGTTTTTCCGCCACGAGCGCCTTCCCGCACCCGTCGAAACATCTCGCCGTATTCATTCGGAAGCGCATATCCCACCGTATCGGGCAGATTGATTATCGTTGCACCCTCTTCAATGACGGCCTCCACCATCTCAATCAAGTCGTCAATGCCGGTACGCGAGGCATCCATCGCCGTAAATTCAACCACGTCGCTGAACTGCTTCGCATAAGCTGTCATCTCACGTGCCCTTGCCACTACATCCGGACGACTCATGCGCAGCTGGTGGCGAAGATGGATGTCGGAAGACGAAATAAACAGGTGGATTCGCCTTTTGGCCGCATCCTGGGTGGCCTTGACGGCAGCATCAATATCCCCTTTCACGGCCCGCGCGAATCCGCATATCTCGACCTGCTGCAGCTGTCTCGAGATGGCCTGCACAGCGGCAAACTCCCCGGGACTGGACACCGGAAATCCGGGCTCCATCACATCAACGCCCAGCTCAGCCAGCTTTCCGGCCAGCACAATTTTCTGTTCAGGCTGCAGGCTTGCTCCCGGTGCCTGTTCCCCGTCCCGCAACGTTGTATCGAATATTTGGATGCTCCTCATGGATTCACTCATTTTGTATACTCCTCCTTGGTTATGGTATGACCCGATTTCCTACGGAAATGTTGTTCCGTCTGTTCCATATGTTCGCTTTACGTCCGCACGTCGACTTGCGTCCGCATCCCACCCTGCTGCTGCCGGCAGCAAAAAAGCCCGCCATCTCTTCATATAAGAGACGACGGGCTTAGACCCTCCGTGGTACCACTCTAATTGACGCGCCTAAGTTCGCAGCTGTTCTTCCGCGACAAATACACGTCCACTCATGTCCATCTCCTCATACCGGCCGGGTCATGAAGAGAATGGACATCCTGATGACGGAGGAAACTCCGTAAGAGAGTACAGCTGCATTCAGGGTCGTTGGTCTGTCTTGCTCCATCAACCGATGCTTACTGCTGTTCCCCTCTTCCGCTCCCGGGCGAGATTCGAAGGTTGCTGCCGCTGCGTTACACCAAACCCGCAGCTCTCTGTAGACGGCTCCCTTTTACTGCTCCCGTTCATTGCGTTTATTCGATATGTTGTTATGCTGACGATCATATCCTTCGGATCGGATCACCCTATCCGGGGATTCCGCTTTTATCTGCGGATTGGAAGTGAAGCTCTTTGTCAGATTGATTCGTATTTAACTGTCCAAGCATGCAAAAAAGCCTGCCATCTCTTATTCAAGAGACGACAGGCTATCCTATCGCGGTACCACTCTTGTTGACTCTAAGCTCCCGGGATCATCATGCTGTCTCCCGGACCTAAAGCCCCCTCCATCGCCAAACCACAAATGATTTGTGCGCAGCCATTCTCACGGAGGCCATCCCGTAGCAAGGTCAAACTCCGCAATTCGATCCGTGCCTGATCGCACTTCGCTGCGCAAGGTTCCCCAGCTCCGCTCCCAGGTGAGTTCAGGTCCCTCTCGTCTGCGTTGCACCGTCCCGCAGCTCTCTTCATCCAAGGTTCACCTTACTAGTCCTGTTCTTCGCGTTTCAACATTCTGGAATTTGATCAAGATTATACTTCCTATACAAATAGGTGTCAAGTGGCTTTAACTAAATGGCTCCGCCCAAAGCTCCAGGGACATTTGCGGGTCGGCCTTCATATCGAGCGGCGTAAAACTCCCCTGCTTCCATTTCAGATGCGCCGCGGCAGCAATCATCGCTCCGTTGTCGGTACAATACTGAAATGGCGGGATCGTCAGCAATATCCCTTCCTTCTCGCAGCGTTCAGACAAGGCTTTACGAAGTCCGCGATTGGCGGCAACGCCGCCGCACAGCAGCAGCTGCTTGGCATCATATGCTCCGACCGCGCGAACCGCCTTTTCCACGAGCACTTCAACCACGGATTCCTGGAAACCCCGGGCTATCGCTTCCGTCCGGACTTCCTCTCCACGCATTTTGCTCTGATTGACGACATTTAATACGGCCGATTTCAGACCGCTGAAACTGAAGTCGTAGGAATCCGGCCCCAGCCATACGCGGGGAAGCTCTACGACCTCCTCGGCCTCCAATGCCATTCGGTCGACATGCGGCCCCCCGGGATACGGGAAGCCAAGCGCCCTGGCCACCTTGTCGTACGCTTCGCCAACCGCATCATCCCGCGTCCTGCCGATCAACTCAAAGCTGCCTTCGTCTTTCATGTAGACCAGCTCGGTGTGACCGCCGGAGACAACCAGCGCCATGCAAGGGTAAGCGATATCGCCCACAAAACGATTGGCATAGATATGACCCGCAATATGATGCGTGCCAATCAGCGGCTTGCCAAGCGCAAACGCCAGGCTTTTAGCAGCCATAACGCCAACGAGAAGCGCTCCAACCAGGCCAGGACCCTGCGTTACGGCGATCGCCGACAAATCCTTCATTTCAATGCCGGCCTCAGCTACCGCTTGTTCAATAATGAGCGTGATACTCTCCACATGCTTGCGGGAAGCCACCTCGGGCACCACCCCGCCAAAAGCCTTATGTGTTTCAATCTGGCTGGCAATGACACTGGACAAAACCTCGCAGCCATCCTTTACAACGGCAACCGAGGTTTCATCGCAGCTCGTTTCTATCGCCAATATGCAGCTGTGCTGCCGGTTTACTCTTTCTTCGTTCATGATAGCCTTTGACTTCCTTCCTCGCCATCGTCCTCCCGATAAGGGGGCAGATCTGCCCACATGATGAGTGCGTCTTCCTGATTATCGGAATAATACCCCTTCCGGACACCGGCTGGTTTAAACCCTTTTTTGATATATAAGTGCTGGGCAACGTGATTGGATACCCGAACTTCCAGCGTCATTTTCTCCATTCCCATATAGGCGGCTGTCTTCATCAATTCCGTAAGCAGACGATCGCCCCACTTGCGTCCGCGATACTGCTCCAGAAGGGCAATATTCGTAACGTGCGCTTCATCCACGATCGTCCACATACCTGCATATCCTACCGTTTTGCCTTCGTACTCCATAATCATATAACGTGCAAAATGATTCAGTTTCAGCTCATTGTGAAAAGCTTCCTCGGTCCAGGGCACGGTGAACGCCTCGCGCTCCACCACGAGGACCTCCGGAATATCCTCCAAGGTCATCAACCGAAAGGACAAACCGTCTTCACCATCTACCGGCTTCTTCTGCTGATCCATGACGAATCCAACGCTCCCTTCACCGCTTACGCAGCAGGTTCGCTTCCGCTTCGGAAAGCTGTGTATAATTGGGTACTAGTGTATGCACATCATCCTTTTCCCCGGCGAGCAGCCTCGCTGCGCCCAAGTACCCCAACCAGCGGCCTTCGAGCGAGTACGGATGAATATGCAGCCGTTCTCCGAACCCCGGCTCAAGCCCGCGTGCGGTTTCGGCATGGAGCTCCACTTCCCCAATAAACCAAAGGCAGACCGGGCGCTCCTCTTCAGGCAGCTTGCTGATACGTTCCTTTATGGCTTCCACCCAGGATTGCATCAGGCGAATACCGTCTGCCTCCAGACGTATCGGTGCACTCTCCCGGCTCTCAGATTCGGCAGCGAATAATGCCGTGTACACCTGCCCCCGTCTTGCATCCAGCAGCGGAATGATCCAGTGGACTCCCGCCTTAGGCTCGGCTTCGTTCCATCCGGACTTCAGGCCCCCCCATGCAAGGGCATGCAGGCTGGATACCCCGACAACCGGGATGTGATTAGCCCATGCTAATGTTTTGGCAGCCGTTACCGCAATCCGGATCCCTGTATAGGATCCCGGCCCTACTCCCACGGCAATGCCGTCCATCTGGTTCATGCCGAGGCCTGCTTCAGCAAGCGCCTGAGCCATCACCGGATGCAGATGCACCGAGTGATTGCGGTCTGCGTTCGTGTTCACTTCCGACAGCAGCTTGTCCTGCTCCATCACGGATACCGCCAGCGATGCCGTAGACGTATCCAGCGCCAAAAACCGCTGCTGCGGCTTCGTGTCATTGTTGTTCATTCCAGCTACCCCATTTTTCATTCAAATCCCGGCACCACTCGCCATAGGGCTCGCCCTGGCTTGAAAGTGTGATGGTCCGGTGCGTTTCGCCTGTCGTTTCAAGCTGGATATGCAGATACCGCTCAGGCAACAGCTCCGTGATCAGGCTGCTCCACTCCACGAGACAAACCCCTTCGCCAAAAAAATACTCATCCAGCCCGAGCTCATCCGCTTCATCGATCGACAAACGGTACACATCCATATGGTAGAGCGGCAGACGCCCCTCGTATTCTTTAATAATCGTAAATGTCGGGCTATTCACAACCCCGTTCACACCAAGGTGCTGTGCAAATTGTTTGGAGAATGCCGTTTTTCCTGCTCCAAGATCCCCGTCCAGTCCGATGACAGTCCCTGGCTCCGCTCTAGCGGCCAGCCAAGCAGCAAGCTGCTCCGTCTCCTCCAGACTGCTTGAAACCATTCGAAACTGGCCCTCCGTACGGCCATTGTTCACTGATAACCCACCCTTTACTTAGTTTGCCCATATCTCAAAATACTTGATCTTCATTATATCGGTCCTCCCAACCCGCTGCAAGAACATGAGTTTCGCCTTCCTAACTCAAGTGAGAAAAGGAAACGTCAAACCCGTTTCAAACACTGACACTACGTAGTCAATTATCAAACATTATAGTGAGACCATAACGATGATAAAAGATTTGAGGAGGATTATGATGAACCGCACGAATGTATCGACTACAGCCCCATATTCAGAAGAAACCATACTTCCATTTCGCATTCAAATTCCAGAGTCGGACCTGCTTGACCTTAAGGAACGTTTAACCCGCACTCGCTGGCCTGATGACCTGGAGGATCATCAATGGGAATATGGCACGCCGCTGTCTTACCTGAAAAAATTATCAACCTATTGGAAGGAAGTTTATGACTGGCGTAAATATGAAGCTATGTTGAATGAATTCCCACAATTCCTGACCACCATCGATGGGCAAAACATTCACTTCCTGCATGTTCGCTCCCCTGAGCCTGATGCGCTCCCTCTAATCATAACCCATGGCTGGCCCGGATCGATTGTGGAGTTTACCCGCATGATTGAACCGCTCACCAATCCCGGCAAGTACGGTGGAGATCCGTCCGATGCTTTTCATCTCGTGATTCCGTCCCTCCCAGGCTTCGGCTTTTCCGGGCACACTACCGAACGCGGATGGAACATCGAGCGTGTCGCTAAACGTGGAATGAATTAATGCGCCGCCTGGGCTATGAACGATATGGAGCACAGGGGGGAGATACCGGGAGCATGGTTTCAGCGGAACTTGGCCGGATCGCTGCTGAGCGAATCATTGGCGTGCATTGTAACGGTCTGTCGGTGTTTCCAACCGGAGATCCGGCTGAAAGCGAGAAATGTCTCAATCTACTGGCTGACAGCAACGGCAGGCTCCTCCGCAAGAATCTATAAAGAAAGCTCGAACAATTGGGGAGCGCCGGCACCATATTCCTCGGTACCCACCGGCGTGGCGGTCTTCCCCAACGACCTCTCCATTCGCAGTATGCTCGAGAAGCAGTACAATGTCGTCCATTGGTCAGAGTTCGACCGCGGCGGCCATTTCGCCGCATTGGAAGCTCCTGATCTGCTGACTGATGATATCCGGTTATTTTTCAGAGAGATTCGCTAACGGCAGGGTCAACACAAACACACCTTATCCGGGGTACGGCGTCCCGAGTAAGGTGTGTTTTTTCGGTTCATTAAACAGTTACCCGGAATTCTAGAGGCCCTGCAATAAGCTACTCGCCTTCTTCTAGCCGGTCTACGTTCACGGTCAGGGTATTGGTCGAACGGGAGCCGACCTGGACGGTGGCCATTCCGTTCTGCTGATCTACATGCTCGATCCACACGGACTCCCCTTCCAGGTTGACCTTGTAAATATCCTTGGAGTTAAAAATCTCTACGGCGCGCTGTATCTCCATACGTTAATCCTCCTTCTCCCTATTTCTTGGCGATTCGTCCACAATGTCCATCGTATCAGTTGTGGAAGGGCCGATCAGCCCATTATCTAGGGTGACATTACCTCCGCCAAGGCCTTCGTTGATCATCCGGTCAATATCGAACATCGTAGATTCCCGAGAGATCTCGCTTTCCTTCGAGGTCAGGCTGTTCCAATCGACCATGTCCCCATTCACCGATTCTGCAGCGGAATGATCCGAGGCCCTGTCCTTTTGTATCTCTTCCGACGTTTCGGTTTCTCTAGGCTCCGTCATGACGAAAATTACCTCCTTATACAGGCAGCGTTCAACGTCAATATGCCACAAACGGGTTCTAATTATGCAATCCTGAGCTATAACTCATACTAGAGTCTTTTTTTGGGCACACTGATAGAGGTAGTACAAAAAGTCCGCTTTTGATCACGAAGCAAATCAGGAAGCAGCTCGGCATCGAATCTTGAATTCAGCCGGGCCTTCCGGTGCTCACGTACCCAAAACGTACGCTCCGCTTCTCAGTCCCTATCTTCATCCAACCTTCTCGGTGCTGAAAACCGACCTTTTTGAACACGCACTGATAGAGGTAGTACAAAAAAAGTCATAGTAGTCGTTTATTACGTTTACTACACGGTCATACCCAACATATTAGAATTCGATAGGAGGTTTCATAGAATGCATACGGTATGGAAAGGCGCGATCAGCTTTGGTCTGGTGCACGTGCCTGTCAAGATGTTCTCGGCCACGGAAGATAAGGATATTTCGATGCGGTATATTCACAAGGAGTGCGGCAGCCCGCTTTCTTACATCCGCAAATGCCCGGTATGTGAAGAAGAAGTGGGCTGGGAGGAAATTACGAAGGGATACGAGTATGAGAAGGGGAAATTCGTACTGTTCGAAAAAGAGGAACTGGAGCAGTTGGCGGAACAGAACAGCAAAAACATCACGATTCTGGACTTTGTGGATCTGACCGAAATTGACCCGATTTATTTTCAAAAGACGTATTACCTCTCGCCGGATCAAGCAGGCGCAAACGCATACCGGCTCCTCCTGGAAGCGATGAAGCAGTCCGGCAAAATCGGCATCGCCAAAATCGCCATTCGCTCGAAGAGCAGTCTGGCCGCGATCCGGGTGCTTGATGAATGCTTGTCGATCGAGACGATTTTCTACCCGGATGAGATTCGGCCAATCGCCCAGGTCCCGAATTTGCCTGAAAGAACCGAGGTCAACTCCAAGGAACTCGATATGGCCAAATTGCTGATTGAGCAGCTGTCGACTCCCTTTGATCCTGAGAAATATACGGATGATTATCGCGAACGTCTGCTGGATCTGATCAACAGCAAAGTATCCGGTGAAGAAATCAAAATTGCCCCTGCTCGCCAGGAGACCAACGTGGTCGATCTGATGGCTGCCCTCCAGGCAAGCATCGAAGCTGTAAAGCCGATCGGAACGGATCCGGGCACCAAACCAAAGCCGCGTAAAACGACCCGGAAGACGGCAGCCAAAGAACCTGCTGCCAAAGTCAGCGGCGGAGAAGGCGACCTTGACGCACCGAAGCCGAAGCGCCGAACAACCAAATCCAAGAAATCCGACTCCACTTCCTGATCCGTATGGGACAAATGCAAAATCTGCTGCCCAAAGAGCCGATGGCACCGATCTCGACGGACCAGATCACGACGGGCGAGGATTGGGGTTATCAGCTGAAATGGGACGGCGTGCGCATTCTCGCCGGACTTGACCAAAACCGCGTATCGCTATATTCCCGCAAGCTGCTCGATAAAACGTCGCTGTATCCCGAAGTCGTTCAGGCATTATCCGGCATGCATGAACGGCGACTTCTTTTGGATGGTGAGGTTGTCTATTTTCATCCGGAGCTGGGTCGTCCCGTGTTTCAGAAGGTTCTTCAGCGGGAGCGTTCGCGTGCGATCAGCACGAACGCTCCTCTGTTTACTTATGTTCTCTTCGATGTTCTGGTGGACGGCGACCAAGACTTGCGTAAGCTGCCCTATCTTGAACGTCACCACCGCCTGAAGGAGATCGTTTCCGACACGCCGGGCTTGCTGACCGCGGATCTGTTTCTTGAAGGCGAGCATTTATGGAATTGGGCCGAAGCACGGGGTTGGGAGGGAATTGTAATGAAGCGCCTTTCCTCTCCTTATCGTGAAGGCAAGAAACACCGGGATTGGTACAAGAAAAAGATTGCCGTGAACATGGCAGCCACCGCCGTCGCCATGATCATCAGGGAAGGCCGTGTGGCCAGCCTTGTCATTGCCGATGACGATGGCAATTACATCGGCCGTGCCTCCCTGGGGCTTAATGAGCAGACAAAGAAAAGACTTCTGCAATATGCCGAAATGCATCGTGCTGACGCGATATGGAGTACGCTCCATACCGACCTGAAGAAGGAACAGCTGGCCTGGCTTAGTCAGCCGCTTTCAGTTCAGGTCACATTTCTCGAGTGGAGTCAGGATGGCATGATGCGCCATCCCAAGCTCGTATCGATAGAGGGGGTGTAAATCATATGGCTCGTACCGTCAAAGGCACCCTGACGATTGAGGGACAGGAGATTCAAATTACGAATCCAGACAAACCGCTTTGGCCGGAAGTCGGCATTACCAAAGCGATGTATCTGCAAAAGCTTGCAGCCATCTCCCCCTTCCTGCTCCGGTACTGCCGGGGCAGGCTGCTCACGACCATTCGGTATCCGCACGGAGTCGAAGGCGAATCCTTTTATCAGAAAAATGCGCCGGAGCCGCTGCCTCCTTTTGTTCAGACCTATCTGCACGAAAATATTAACTACGTGCTGCTCAACGGACTGCCGGAGCTGCTCTGGCTGGGGAACCTGGCTGCGCTTGAGTTTCACCCTTCACTGCATCTCGCAGGCAGCAATCTGCCCTGCGAATGGATGATTGATCTGGATCCAACGCTGCCGGAGGAACCCCGCATCATGGAGGCGACGGCCATTGTAGGGGACGTACTGTCCTCGTTGGGCCTGTCCTCCGTCCCGAAAACATCAGGTGCTACCGGGGTCCAGATCATCGTTCCCATTCAGGAAGGCATTACGTTCGATGAACTTCGAACGGTCGGCCAATTCGTGGGACAATATGTAACCGAGAAATTCCCCAAGCTGTTCACCATTGAACGGCTGAAGAAGAATCGCGGCGATAGAATCTACTTCGATTATCTTCAGCATTACAGCGGAAGAACACTTGCCGCTCCATACACCCCGCGGGCCCGGCGGCTGGGAACCGTCTCTACACCGCTCACTTGGGACGAGGTCCGTCAGGACGTTTCTCCCACGGAGTTTCATCTGCTGAACATCGAGGAACGGCTAAGAGAGAAGGGGGACCTGCTGCAGACCCTGCCTCCTCAACCGATAGAGAACGTCATCCGACATCTGAAGCCACAAGGAAAGGCAGTGTCAAAAAGGAAAGGATAGCTGCTCAACATCCGGCATAAGCTCGTCCCCGGAGACCGGTGCAGCCGGTTGCGGCAGCTTCCTTGGCTGTGCAGGAGCAACCAAATTTTGGACTGAACGAAGTTGATCGCGAGCGCCTTCCACCTGCGCCCCTTCCACTTGAGAAGTCCCGCTTCCGATCGTCCCTGACTGGCTCACGCCAGCAGCAGATGCCTCCGTGGTCAGCCCATTCAGTTCACATTCGTTCTGCAGCCTGGCTGCCATCGACTTGAAGGAACGTACGTAATGCTCTTCGGCATATGCGCCCTGCGCATATAACTCACGGTAAGGCTGAACCACTTCAGGAAACTGGTGTTTCAGTGTTTCGATATACCATTTCTTCACATCGCGCGAGAGTCTGAGCAGCGAGATCATGGCAAAGGAAACGCCTCTTACCTTCGCCTGCAACAAGAGCTCCCTCAGTTCCGATTCCTTATCCGTTAAAAAGGGCAGCACAGGCGCCACAAACAAACCCGTTCTTATGCCTGCAGCCGATAATCGGTGGATCGTATCGAGCCTGCCCTCCGGATGAGGCGATGCCGGCTCCAGCTTCCGAATGATGTCCCCATTCAGCGTGTTGAGACTCATGTTGACGGATACATTCTCCATCTGTGTCAATATGTCCAAATCCCTGAGCACGAGCGGAGAGCGCGTTGTAATGCTCGTGGAGATGCGGTATTTAGCTAGCAGCTTCAGGCACTCCCTCGTAATGCCCTCCTTGCTCTCGATCGGCTGATACGGGTCGGTTGCCGTACCGATCGTAACCTGTCCAATCGATCTCCGCATCGCTTCAATATCATGATCAAACTTCCTCGCCGCACTCGATAACTGCTTCTCCAGCGCTTCCGCTGCATTCGACTTCATAAAGATATGATGCTGAAACTCATCCTCCGCTCCCATGCCGATAAAGGACTGGAAAGCGCGAGCATAACAAAAACTGCAGCCATGCCCGCATCCGCGGTACGGATTGATGGACCAATCGAAGGGCATCCTCTCTTCCTTCACTCTGTTTAAAGTCTGTTTGGTGGTTATGCGTTCATATTGCGTACGAGCCATTCCTCTTCCTCCCCTCTAATCCTGTATTGTTGTATTTTATATTTTAACAAACATATGTTCCTATTATAAGTGGTTTTTACTGGATTTACAAACCAACCTCCTGCACGCTTCACGACCAGCCATCCAAGCATGCCCCGAACCACGCATCGTACGCACGGGAGCAGTGTGCACGATGCACACATGGTTGAACTTATAGGAGGTATACGGAGAATGGGAAGAGCCCTGGAGCAGTCTCTTCTGGATGAATGGTTGGAGCGGATCGCGAATAAAAAGAATGTGTTTAGCACGGTTCTGTGCGTCGAGGACCAGGAGCAATCACTATCCCTTGTCAGCAGCGGCGGGGCAATGAAGACGGAAGACCGCTATTTCATTGCCAGCGTGACCAAATTGTACGTGACAGCCGTAATCTTGAAATTACGAGCGGAGCAGCGGATTGGACTCTATGATCCTATCGGCAAGTACCTCCCCGAAGAGATCTTGACGGGACTGCATAGGATGGAGAACAAGGATTACTCTGAAAAAATCACCGTCAAACAGTTAATGTCCAATAATTCAGGCATCCCGGACTATTTTTCTGGAAAGGTCTTCTCCGACCTCATCGCCGGGCATGATCAGGCTTGGAGTCTGGACAAAACATTGAATGCGGCCAGACGGCAAAAGCCTAAATTCAAACCTGACCAGAGAAATAAAGCCCAGTATTCCGACACCAATTACCGGCTGCTTGGCCGAATGATCGAGAATATCAAGGGCGAACCCATTCAGAACGTATTCAAGGAGTACATTTTCGACAGGCTGAATCTGACACAGACGTACTTTTTTCATGATCCCGAGGATACAAGCCCCGTTCCTTTCTATTACAAGAAAAAGCGTTTGGACCTTCCTCTGTACATGGCGTCAATCGGAGCGGAAGGCGGCATCGTCTCAACGGCAAGGGAAACGATGATGTTCCTGCGCTCCTTTTTTAACGGGGAACTGTTTCCAATAGGGGATCTGGATGAACTCCAGAGACAATGGAATTTTCTCTGGGCACCGGGCCCCTTTTTTTATGGCACCGGCATTTCAAGACAGCCGCTATCTCCATTCAGCCTGGGACGGGGACTCATCGGTCACTGGGGTCAATCCGGCGCATTTGCCTTCCATCACCCCGAATCAGGACTCTATTTCACCGGAACCGTGAACCAGGCTGTCGGTCAATCCGCGGCTGTGCAGGCAATGACAAGAATCATTCGCCATTATGGGCGGGAGAAGAAGATGCTTCACTTGCGCTCAGACACCCCTTAAACAAAAAAATGCTCCACCCGTGTTAACTCTCAACGCAGGTGGAACATAGCACTTTGATTAATGTATGGCCTTCTTCTTGAAGCGGCCGCCCTTCACATCATGGATGTTACCGATGGCGACAAAAGCCTGGGAATCCCAATCTTCCACGATGGATTTGAGCTTCGCTTCTTCCAAACGGGTGATGACAACAAAGATAACCTTCTTGCTGTCCCCGGAATATGCACCCTCTCCATCCAGATAGGTTACGCCGCGTCCCAAACGTTGGGTTAACGCATCACCGATCTCCTTATGCTTATCACTGATAATCCATACCGATTTGGATTGATCGATGCCTTCGATTGTTATGTCAATCAGCTTAAATGCCAGGTAGTATGCAATCAGCGAGTACATGGCATGATCCCAACCGAAAATAAATCCAGCGCTGCCCAGAATAAATACGTTAATGAACATCACGATTTCACCGACAGAGAACGGTGTCTTCTTGTTGATCAGAATGGCCACGATTTCCGTGCCGTCCAAGGAGCCGCCGGACCGGATTACAAGACCTACCCCGATCCCGAGCAGTACGCCGCCAAACACGGCCGCTAGCAGCGGATCGATGGTAATCGGATCAACGGGATGCAGAAAATAAGTTCCAATGGACATGACCACTACAGCGAACAGCGTGGATAATGCAAAAGTTTTCCCGATCTGTTTATATCCCATGAACAAAAATGGAAGGTTGAATAAGGTCAGGAATATACCCAGCGGAAAATCCGTGATATGGGAAACCATAATGGATATCCCGGTAATGCCTCCGTCAATAATTTTGTTGGGCACCAGAAAGATCTCCAGCCCTACTGCCATTAGTACAGCACCGAAAGTTAAGAACACCAGACGACGGAGAAGCTTCAAGGTGGTTGAGCCTGCCTTGGGATTCTCCGGCTTCTGCTGCTCCGCTTTCACTTGTGCAAGAATCTTCACATCACTTGACATAAATCTCCCCCGTTCAACTTATGAAAAATAAGCTAATTTATATTTATAAGTGAAACCCTTATAAATATTCTATCATATAAACAAATGCTGGACATAGAACTTTCAGGCTTCTTCCTGAATTTCGCTTGCTTGCCCTTCATTCTTACATATCATGTAGATGTTAAAGCTAAAGCATGGGAGACAGCATCCTGCATAATATTTCGGCAGCTTTCTGCCATCTTCCGCGCTGACGAAACACTTCCGGATCCATAAGCCTGCTCTGTTTGAGATCCTCCTTAAAATCCGCGACCAACCGCTCTATGGGCAGCTGATCAAACAGCACGGCGGTCAGCTCGAAATTACAGAAAAAACTCCGCATATCCATATTGGCCGTACCGACCGAGCCGAGAAGCTCGTCCACAATGAGCACCTTGGCATGGATGAATCCTTTTTCATACTCGTAGAAGGTAACTCCCGCTGCCAGCAGCTCTTCCACATAAGACAAGCTCGCCATTTTCACAAAACGGGAATCCGCACGATCCGGAATAATGATCCTTACATCCACACCGCTCACCGCCGCCGTCTTCAGCGCCTCATATATTCCTTCATCCGGAATGAAATAAGGCGTGGTGATCCATATCCGTTCTTTGGCTACGGATATCGCCCCAAAGCACATCTCCTGAATGGCATTCCAGTTCAGATCCGGTCCGCTGCTCAATATTTGCACTTGCTCATCCCCGGTGCATTGATGCTCCGGGAACAGCCCGAAATCCGCAATACGCTCTCCGGATGCAAGCTTCCAATCGTGCAAAAAAACGTTTTGCAGGAAGTAGACCGCATCTCCCCTTACCTCCAGATGCGTATCGCGCCAGTAGCCCATTTTCGGATATTCGCCCAGATAGTCGTCCCCGACGTTAATCCCGCCAAGAAAACCGATTATGCCGTCCACCACGACGATTTTACGGTGATTGCGGTAATTGATTCTGCGGCTGAACATCGAAACCATGGCGGGCAGGAAGAAATAGAACTCCACTCCCGATTCCTTGAACCGTCGAATGAACGTTTTCTTGAGTTTATAACTGCCAAGCCCGTCACAAACCAGGCGTACCTTGACGCCTTCTTGCGCCTTTCGGATCATGACCTCCTGAAACTTCGTGCCGATCCGGTCATGACGAAAGATATAGAACTCCACATGGATGTGATCTTTAGCCTGTTCCATGGCACGCAGCATGGCATCGTAAGTCTCTTCTCCATCCGCCAACACGCGGCTCTGATTACAGCCTGTAATCGGGCTCTCCGATAAGTGATTGAGCAGATTGAACAAACGGTCATTATGATGAAATTCCGGATTGTTCATGCCTTCTTTGTTCCGAACAACGGCTGCCCGATCCCACAAGTGCCCCCTTAGCTCCTGAAACAGTCTGGAGCCCCGCTTGCGAATCTTCAACCGTTTCTGATAGTCCCTGGCCACAAAGAAATAGAGTACAAACCCGATCAATGGGAGGCAAAATAAAATAAACAGCCAGGCCACGGCCTTGGACGGATTCCGAAACTCCAGCAACAGCACTGCAACCATCTGCAAAATAAAAGTAATAAGTGCAACCAGAAGCCACATCATACCGGCAGCCTCCTCACCATGAATAATAGTCGTATTTAGAATCGAATAACTACACTACATCATTGACCAATTCCATATGTATTTATTCAATTACCCAATGGCGCACCATACTGAATAAATTCTCTTATCTAATAATTTTTGACATGTTCTTCGAAAGAATAGAATACATACTAGATAAGGAGCTGGCCAAGTCTAGCGGGTACCATGATCCATAAACGATGTATGGAAGGGAGATGCCATGAAAACCACACACCGTAAACAACGCTTAACCTTGCTGGTGCTTCGGGATGCCCAGCATTCAGTCAAACAGATCCATCTGTCCAAGCCTCTAATGATAGCGGTGCCCGCGGCCGCTGTTTTGTCCATCGCCGGACTGATCGTTTCCCTGCAGATCCAGTCGGCCCAGACGATCTCGGGGCTGGAGCAGCAGCTGATGCTCAAAAACCTGGAAGCCTTAAAGATGGAAGTGACGGTGACCGACAAGGAAGAAGCCATAGAACGTCTAAACAAAGCCATCATTCAGCTTTCGGGCGAAGCAGAGCAAACGAAGGTCCAGATGGAGCGCGTTCAGCAGCTGGAGCAGGAGCTCCAGCAGTTTATTCAGAAGCACGGCAGCTTGACAGGACAAACCTCCTCCATCACAGCTGATGATAAGCAGCATGTAGGAGGGGAGTTCATTGCCGTTCATGAGAATGAAATGTTAAGTCTCGCGCAGGAGACTCAGGATGATTTCGAGGAGATTCAGCAGTTGATTTCCCGCATGGAGCAGCATATTCCGCGTACGCTGGATCAAGCTCAGGAAACTCAAGAGAAACGTGAAGGCACACCCTCTCTATGGCCGACGACCTCCAAGCGGCTGACCTCGAATTTCGGTTATCGGAGCGATCCTTTTACCGGGCGTTCGGCCTATCATGCCGGCATCGATATTGCAGGTAGAACCGGCGATCCGATTTATGCCGCAGGTGCCGGTGAGGTGACGGCAGCGGAACGCAGCGGAGCGCGAGGGCTTTATATCGTCGTCAAACATCCGAATGGGCTGGAGACCTGGTACATGCATCTGGACAGTCTGGACGTGTCGGTAGGCGATCATGTCGATCAAGGCGATACCATCGGCAAGCTGGGGTCTTCCGGGCGAAGCACAGGCCCTCATCTTCATTTTCAGGTCGTCAAAAACAACCAGACGATTGATCCGTTGCCTTATCTGCAGTAACCACATTCATTCTTGATGAGGAGGAATATAATATGAAAAAGAAAAACAAGAACAAGCGGGCTTCAGAGCGAACGGATACGCTGATTGGGCCGGGAAGCGAAGTGGAGGGCGTGCTGCAATGCGAGGATAACCTGCGGATTGACGGCCGCTTCAACGGCTCCATCGAAAGCCAAGGCTGTGTCACCATCGGCGAAGAAGCCATTGCCCGCTCCAATATCTCCGCTCGGGAAGTCATCGTGGCCGGCAAGGTGTACGGCGATGTAACGGCAGAAAACAAACTGACCATTACGCCTACGGGACAAATGTACGGAGATGTTTACGCCGCTTCCCTGATCGTTATGGAAGGCGGACTCCTGAATGGAGCAAGCCGGATGGACTATCCAACCTCCAATCAAGATGCAGCCGAGTTAACGGACACCACACTGCCGCTTCAGCGTTCGGAAGCAGGTTAACCTAAGCATATGGACGACACCTCGAACCCGGCAGTTTTATATAGAGCGGCTAGTTCTTTCAGCAGACTAATCAAAGAGCCCCTTCCCACCCAGGTTCACACGGGCAGAAGGAGCTCTTTTCTTATTCATAAATTAAGCTGCAACGTCTCTCCTCGTAAAGGCCAACCAAGAGATGAGCATGAACAACAAGCTATAAACAACCAGAATCGTGATGGAGAAACCGAGCCCCACACCCCCAGGTCCAACCGGTGACTGAATGTAGCCGCTCAGGTCGGTGTGGAGAAAGAGTAAGTACTTCGCCCATGCAAACCGCTCCGGATTAAAGATGAAACCGAAAATATCCTTGGTGAACAGAACCAGCAGCGATAATCCAATCGCCAAACCGCCTGAACGAAACACTGTAGATAGCGTAAATGCAATCAGCGAGATGACCAGCGCCTGGATCGTATCGGTCAGCAGGAGAAGCAGCGAATGGTTCATCGAAGATCGCTCGAATCCGCCCGACAATCCGGTATTTCCGGAGAATAACAGCAGCGACATGGCGATCCCCACCACAGCCGTGATTCCTGCACAGAGGAGACCGAATAGAATCAGAGCGGTGAATTTGGACAACAGAATCTTCCCTCGGCTCCACGGCCGAATCAGCAGCAATTTGATGGTCCCTCCGGCAAACTCACCTGCCACGATATCCGCCGCGATGATCACCGTGAAGATCGTGCTCAGGTAGATGGTGAAACTCTCCGTCCATGTGAATACGGTCCAGACATCCATCGGCGCATCCGTAAAGTACAGCATGGTTGGCATAGCCACGTTAAACAAGAGAAGAATCGCCAGCATGACCCATGTCCGTACGCGATAGTAAATTTTCATATTCTCATTGGCTACAAGGCGGGTAAAGTTATTCAACAACGAATCCCCCTCCCGTCATTTCCAGGAATTGATCCTCAAGCGACCGGGTCAGAGGCTGTATGGCATAGACGCGTATGCCGGCCCCGACCAATGTCGCGTTGATATCCGCAATCATATTCTCGTCACCGCGTACAATGATTCGATGATCGCGGGCTGACGCTTGAAATTGTTGGAGCAGCGCCGCCGCTGCTTCCGCGTCATTGACGGTAAATGCCGTCTCTTCAAACACGCGCTCTCCTTCAGCCGTCCGCAGCTGCCGGATATCAATCAGCTTGCCGTGACGTATAATGCCAACGGTATCACACATCAGCTCCATCTCGGACAGCAAATGACTGGAGACGAATACGGTCGTCTCTTCCTCCTGCGTCAATCTGCGCAAATAATCTCGCAGCTCCCGAATGCCCTGCGGGTCCAAGCCATTCGTAGGCTCGTCCAGGATCAGAAGCTTCGGCCGGTGCAGCAGTGCCTGCGCCACGCCGAGCCGTTGGCGCATCCCCAGCGAATAGGTCTGCACTTTCTCATGAATCCGATTCCCGAGCCCTACGAGTTCCACTACCTCATCGATACGTTCCTTGGTAATGCCCTGAATCATGCGCGCAAAATGCTTCAGGTTGTTATAACCTGACAAAAATTTATACATCTCCGGGTTCTCGACGATCGCACCAATCTGGGCGGCTGCCTGCTCATAATTGTTCCGTATGCTGTAACCCCCGATGGTAATATCCCCTTGAGTGATGGACATCAGCCCGACCATCATCCGAATGGTCGTTGTCTTGCCAGCCCCGTTCGGTCCAAGAAATCCGAAGATTTGTCCAGACGGAATATCTAAAGTCACATTATCCACCAAAACCTTGGACGAGATTTTCTTCGTAACCCCGAGCAGTCTTACCAGCGGTTCCTGCTTCATGTAATCTATTCTCCTTTGCCCTTGTATCATGCAATCTCCACAATTATACAATACTAGAGCAAAGGACAAAATTGTTGAATGCATGACCCCTATATTGCTGTTAATGGAGCCGTCTACTCGCGATGCACCAACAAAGCCGATTGACACGCCTTGCAGACTCCCGCCGGAACATTATGCTTATAGAATCCGGTTTTATACAAGCTGTGGCTTTGTGAAATAGGAAGCATTCGACAGCAACTGACGCAATACATCATTACTTCTTTCATCCCGTCATCTCCTCTTTCGGGATAGATGCATCTATTCTATGCACAGCATGATACAAAATGTATCCACTACAAAAATTCTATATAAATTGTTACTCTTTGTCAAACCAAAATCAACCAAATTATGATGAGACTACAGGACCTTGGATAACCATGATATCGGAAAGATAAGGATACATTTTTTTCTAAATTTTTAATAATTGATACAATATGTATTGACGATCGATGGAATTTAAGATACATTTTGTATCATACTAGATATTTTATATGATATAGGTTTCCTCTAAATTAATGGAACCTGTAGAGAGGTGATTGTGAATGTCATATGGATCTCGCATTGCAAAATTGCGGGAGCAAAAAGGTTGGACCCAGGAAGAGCTATCCGAACGAATTGGTATCAGTCGGGCTTCTTTATCACACTATGAGAAAGATCGCAGAGAACCGAATTTGGAAACGCTAACAAGATTAGCGGACGTATTTCAAACCACGATTGATCAAATCATTGGAAGATAACCTGTTCAATCCCCCACTCAAAAATAATCAAAACAACCAAAAACTTCGATATTCTACTCCACACACAAAAACCCCCTCTACTCAAAAAGGGGGTTTTGTGTTACGAGTCATTCCATATACGCTTGTAACGTAGACGTTATCTTTTCTCTTTCTTGATCACCGACGATATAATACCAAATCCCATTCATTTTTTGCCCATGGCCTGCGATTTCAACCTGCTCAACCTTTTTCAGTTTTTGACGGTACTCTGTTACAAACATCTTCATCTCTTCAAACGATATATCCGTTTTGACACTGTCTCCGATGTTATCCAGAAGTGATTCCAGCTTAAAAACAGTCGAAATCCTTATCAACTTATTCAAGATCCCCTTCAGAACCTCCCGCTGCCTTGCATTTCTGCCTAAATCCCCCTTAGGATCTTCAAACCGCATACGCGAGAATGCCAATGCTTCCTCACCATTTAAGTTCAATTTCCCTTGATCAAAGTCATAGCCTGCATATTCGAACCGCATATGGTTATCCACGGTGACTCCACCCAATGAATCTACAATGCTGGAGAAGCCCTCCATGTCCACTTTAATGTAGTAATCGATAGGGAATTGCAAAAAATTCTCCACGCTGCTGATCGACATCTCAACGCCTCCAAAGGCATAGGCATGGTTAATTTTATCCACCGTTCCATGTCCTACGATATCAGTCCTGGTATCACGTGGAATGTTAAACATCAGCACTGACCCCTTTGCAGGGTTTACGGCCATTAATATCATGACGTCCGATCGTCCACGATCATAGGGCCTTTGGTCTACACCCAAAACCAGAACAGTAAATGGATCAGCGTCCTTCATGTTTTTTTCTCCGACCTGAACAGTCGTCCGATCATGTACGAATGTTGGAGTTACAGGCGAAGGCTCCCGCTCTTCGTATATCCGGTCTGCTGTCGATTTAATGGATTGATACGTATACAGAAGATAAGCTGAAGGCAGCAGTATAAGAATAGCCAGCAGCGACAGGACCCATTTCCTTGTCATTTTCATCCAGTGATGCCTCCATTGCGTTGACCTTAATACTGTCCCGTTAAAGGTCGATGTTGAATCATAACTTAAGAATAATACAGTGAAATCATCGTGAACAAAGATTAGGAGAAGGGAAACCAGCAGAAATATGTATCGAGGATACTTCATGATTACAATGAACTAATTATACAACTCCAATTCAGATTAGATAAAAATCTACATATGAAATCATATAATCAAGTCTCTTTATTAGGTAGGAGAAAAACAACGACATTCTAAACCTATCCCTCTTCATGCATACGGATTTAAGGTAAAAGAACTAATGACCAAGCAACGTAAATATAGTAGAATAGCAATAAACCATGATAATGATGCATCGGGATTCCCTGTTCGCTGCAGGCTATCCATCAATTACGTTTCAGTTATAGAGACTCATTTTATTCGACTCGCTGTGACCGAACATCATTCGGTTCAACATACCCACGATACGGGTCTTTTTATCGCCGTCTGTATGGAATTCAGTATGATACAACTGGCGTCCATAAAAGAGCCCCCTTGATTCAATGTGGCCCGAAAGCAGAATATGATCCACATTATCATCAATTTCGTAACCCAATATAATATTAGAATGAATCGGTATTTCCCAAGGACATAGGAATACAAGACCACTGGGCACCAACTCTAGCGGTGTAACGGAGTGACTTTTCCCATGGATGGTTAATTGCCCGATCTGCATGACTCTAATCCTTACCGTAATTTGGTGTTGCCGTTCTCGTAACATTGGAGGTAACCCATCCGCTCCTTATTATAATTTTTTGGTATGGGACATTTCTACACTGGATAAAATGATACTAACTGTACCCAAACCTTTACATTGCAGATACAATATGTATCTCGTTAATGTTTATAATACGATACACATTGTATCTAGTCAATAAAAAGTAATCTTTTTATCTGTATAATAAACCGGCAATTTTAACTTATAGATCTATTCAATTAACTTCTATAGATACAAGCCATTCGAAAGGGGGATCAATGCGTGAGCTACGGAGAACGAATATCTGAATTACGTGAACAGCATGGGTGGACTCAGGAAGAACTCGCTACCTCTGTCGGTATTACACGTGCTGCACTATCCCATTATGAAAAAAATCGGCGTAAGCCCGATTTCGAAACATTGACCCGCCTGGCAGATCTGTTTGACGTATCCATAGATTATCTGATCGGGAGAACGACACAGGAAAAGACGGTGCTTGATGCGGAGGTTCGATCATTTGTGGACGGACTTGAACTTTCCGATGAGGATTTATTGGAACGCTTTAACCTTACAGTGGACGGCCGTAAGCTGACTGAAGATGAAGCGAAGCGATTTATTGCATTTGTTCGCATGGAACGGGCCATGAAATAACGTTTCATGCCCAAGAACTACAAATCCCCGACTTGTAGGATATTACGATCACAACATGTCGGGGATTTTCTTGTCACCATGAGATCATATCTAATCTTCCCGTAATTCCTCCATTTGCAGCCATTTATCAGGATGGATTCCCAATTGAGTCATGAGCTTATTGATGTCGATGTTCGTTTTCTGCTGGTCAAGCCGCTGCTCGGTGCTTCCGGAGCCTCTCTCCTTGTCCACACTCATTTCCACAACTACCTCGCTTATCTATAATTTCCTCTCCATCCTAGCTGCCAATACTTGTTGAAATTACCATGTATACAGCAACAACAACCAATTAAACAACTTACTTACCAATATTATAACGAACGAATCCACATGATGCTGTCGTCTTATGGAGCCTTTGTCCTATGCTTCCGGTTCTAATTTTGTCGAATTTTCTTTTGGAATATTTTGTTGAAAACCATAATTTCTTAACAATGCCATCGTAATTTATTTATATATGAAAAAAAAACCACATTGCATTCATTAAAGAACACAATGTGGTTTCTGTTGATCTATCATCAGATGTTAGTTCCCTGTACGAGCCAACTCTTTCATATTTGCCTCAAATGCGGCGAGAAGCGCAGCTTCACCTGCCAGCCCTTGGTCTTGAGCCTTCTCGATATGCAGCAGCATGCGTTTGTAATCCTTCGGAATGATACGGACAAAGCGGCTCAGCGCCTGATCCCAATCCCCTAGAATTTGCTGTGCAGGCACACTGCCCGTGTACTGCTCATGCTGCCGGATAAGACGATGGAGTGCTTCCGCTTCTGCTGTTTCCTCTACGCGCTCAAGGAGTACCATCTCCAGATTGCAGCGATCCACAAAAGTTCCTTCAGGATCATAGACGTAGGCCACCCCGCCGGACATCCCGGCCGCGAAGTTCCGTCCGGTTTCACCGAGAACGACTACCCGGCCGCCGGTCATGTATTCACAGCCATGATCGCCGACGCCTTCGACCACAATGCTCGCGCCCGAGTTACGAACGGCAAAGCGTTCGCCGGCAATGCCTCTTACATAAGCTTCGCCGCCTGTAGCACCATAAAACGCAGTATTACCGGCAATGATGTTCTCCTCGGCTTTGAAGGTTGCTTTCGGTGAAGGCTTCACGATCAGCTTCCCGCCGGAAAGGCCTTTACCGATATAGTCATTCGCATCTCCTTCAACCGTCAGTGTCATCCCTTTTGGCACAAAGGCACCAAAGCTCTGGCCTGCGGACCCCACGAAGTTAAAACGAATCGTGTCTTCCGGCAGTCCGGCAGCGCCGTATTTGCGCGTGACTTCACTGCCCAAAATCGTACCCACTGCACGATCCACGTTTGTGATTGGGAAGGTGCCTTCCACCGCCGCTCCCGATTCCAATGCGGGCGCAGCGCTGCCAAGCAGCGAACGCATATCCAGCGTTTCTTCCAGGCCATGATTCTGTCGTTGCGTACGATAGCGAGTGCTGCCTTCCGGAAGCTCCGGCGTATACAGCAATGCGGAGATATCCACGCCTTTCTTCTTCCAGTGATGATCCGCTTTGACGGCATCCAGGCAGTCGGTACGTCCAATCATCTCATTAATGGTGCGGAAACCAAGCTCTGCCATCAGCTCGCGCATGTCTTGAGCGACAAAGCGCATAAAGTTGGCAACATGCTCCGGATCTCCTGTAAAGTTCTTACGCAGCTCCGGATTCTGAGTGGCTACGCCAACCGGGCAGGTGTCCATTTGACAGACACGCATCATGATACATCCGATGGCAACCAATGGTGCCGTAGAGAACCCATACTCTTCAGCTCCAAGCAGAGCCGCTACCACCAAGTCGCGTCCGTTCAGCATTTTGCCATCCGTCTCGAGCACGACGCGATCACGCAGATTGTTCATGATGAGCGTCTGATGGGTCTCGGCAAGGCCAAGCTCCCAAGGCATACCGGCATGACGGATCGAGCCTTGCGGCGAAGCCCCCGTACCGCCATCGTAACCGCTGACCAGAATGATATCCGCGCGGCCCTTCGCAACACCTGCAGCGATCGTACCCACACCCACCTCGGATACGAGCTTCACGTTAATATCCGCACGTGGATTGGAGTTCTTCAGGTCGTAAATAAGCTCCGCCAAATCCTCAATGGAGTAGATATCATGATGCGGCGGCGGCGAGATCAGGCCAACACCCGGCGTCGAACCGCGAACCTCGGCTACCCAAGGATACACTTTACGGCCCGGCAGCTGTCCGCCTTCGCCCGGCTTCGCGCCCTGCGCCATCTTAATCTGGATTTCGTCCGCGTTCACCAGGTAGTTGGAGGTTACGCCGAAACGTCCCGAAGCCACCTGCTTGATGGCGCTGCGACGGGAATCGCCGTTAGCATCCGGGATGAAACGGGCCGGATCCTCTCCGCCTTCACCCGTATTGCTCTTGCCTCCGATGCGGTTCATCCCAATCGCAAGGCTCTCATGCGCTTCCTTGCTGATCGAGCCGAATGACATCGCGCCCGTTTTGAATCGGCGCATGATGGATTCTACGGATTCAACCTCATCCAGCGGTACCGGTTCGCCGACCGGCTTGATTTCGAGCAGTGAGCGCAGCGTAAGATGCTGCTCATTCTCACCTTTCACAAGCTCTGCGTATTTCTTGTAAGTTGCGTAGTCATTGGTTCGGACAGCTTGCTGCAGCAAATGGATGGTTCTCGGGTTGAACAAATGCTCTTCCCCGTCAGCTCTCCATTGGTATTCGCCTGCTGAGTCCAGCGCTTTATCGTTGCCGTCCTTATCAGTAAAGGCACGCTCGTGATGAGCCAGGGCTTCCTTGGCCACTTCTTCCAGACCGATCCCCCCGATACGGGACGGCGTCCGTGTGAAATAGCTTTCTACGAAATCTTCTTTGAGGCCGACAGCCTCAAAGATTTGGGCCCCGCGGTAAGATTGGATCGTGGAGATTCCCATTTTCGATAAAACTTTGACGACGCTCTTGCTTGCCGCTTTAATGTAATTCTTCACGGCTTTCTCATGCGAGATCCCGCGAAGCATGCCTTCCGCAATCATGTCATCCAGTGTTTCAAACGCCAGATACGGGTTGACCGCGCTCACGCCGTAACCGAGCAGCAGGGCGTAATGATGCACTTCGCGGGGCTCACCGGATTCAAGCAGGATCGCCACCTTGGTCCGGGTTCCCTGACGGATCAGATGATGGTGGAGTGATGATACGGCAAGCAGCGATGGAATCGCCGCATTGTCTTTATCCACACCGCGGTCCGACAAGATCAAGATGTTATGGCCCTTGGCGATGACCCGGTCCGCTGCCTCGCAGAGGGTATTGATCGCTTCACGAAGCCCTTCTGCTCCTTCCGCTGCCGGGAAGAATATCGGAATGGTCATGGACTTGAAGCCGGGACGGCGAACGTGGCGCAGCTTCGCAAAATCTTCATTCGAAAGCACCGGCGAATCCAGACGGATGTGACGGCAGCTTTCGGGCTCGGGCTTCAGCAGATTGCGCTCCGGACCGATCGTTGTTGCCGTCGAAGTGACCAGTTCTTCTCGAATCGCATCAATCGGCGGGTTCGTCACCTGGGCGAACATCTGCTTGAAATAGTTGAACAGCCGCTGCGGACGGTCGGATAACACCGCAAGCGGTGCATCGTATCCCATGGATGCGACAGCTTCCGCACCCGTGATCGCCATCGGCTCGATGACTTTGCGCAGCTCCTCATACGTGTAACCGAAGGCTTGCTGCAGCTGACGTACATTTTCATGCTTCGGATCCGGCAGTTCCGGCGCGTCAGGGAGATCATGCAGCTCTACCAGATGCTCATCCAGCCATTCAGAGTATGGAAGTTCCGCGGCAATGCTTGCCTTGACTTCTTCGTCAGAGATGATCCGGCCTTCCTTCGTGTCAACGAGCAGCATCCGGCCAGGACGCAAGCGGTCCTTGTACAGCACGTTTTCCGGCGGAATATCCAGAACGCCCGCTTCGGAGGACAGAATGATCAGATCGTCCTTTGTTACATAATAACGGGATGGACGCAGTCCGTTCCGGTCCAGGGTAGCTCCGATCTGAACGCCGTCCGTGAACGCCATCGCAGCCGGGCCGTCCCATGGCTCCATCAGCGTGCTGTGGTATTCATAGAATGCTTTTTTGGTCTTATCCATGCTCTCATGGTTGCTCCACGGCTCAGGGACCATCATCATGGCCACATGCGGCAGGGAACGACCGCTGAGATACAGGAATTCAAATGTATTATCGAACATCCCGGTATCGGATCCGTCCGGGTTGATGACAGGTTTAACCTTCTCGAGATCGCTTCCGAACAGTTCATGCTCGAACAGCGACTGACGGGCATGCATCCAGTTTACATTCCCGCGCAGCGTGTTGATCTCGCCGTTGTGAATCATGAAGCGGTACGGATGCGCACGTTCCCAGCTTGGGAACGTGTTCGTACTGAAACGGGAGTGAATCAGCGCTATAGCGGATTCCAATCCCTCTTGCTGCAGATCCAGGTAAAATTCCCCTACCTGCTCCGTCGTTAACATGCCTTTGTATACGATTTTTCGGCAGGACAGGCTGGATACATAGAAGCTGTCGCCTTCGGGCTTGCCGCTGTAACGGATAGCCAGCTCGGCGCGGCGGCGGATGACATACAGCTTGCGCTCGAACGAGAGATCATCCTGAATGTCGGAACTTCGTCCGATAAACACTTGGCGGACGTACGGCTTTGCGGCCTTTGCGGATTTACCCAGCATTTCATCATGCGTCGGGACATCACGGAATCCAAGCAGGGTCTGGCCTTCTTCAGCAATGATCGAAGCCAACTGGTCCTCATGGGCCGAACGGACGGCAGGGTCATGGGATAGGAACAGCATGCCGGCACCATAATGCCCGGCTTCCGGAAGCTCAAAGCCCAGCTTCGCTGCTTCGGCGGCGAAGAAGGAGTGAGGAATTTGCAGCATAATCCCAGCGCCGTCACCGGAATTCGGTTCGCTGCCCTGTCCGCCGCGATGCTCCATATTGGCAAGCATGGTCAGCGCGCTGCTAACGATTTCATGGGATGGCTTACCCTTGATATGGGCAACAAATCCCATACCGCAAGCATCTTTTTCAAACTGCGGATCATAGAGGCCCTGTTTCTGGGGAAAATCGGTATGTTTCATAAGATGCAACCTTTCCTTGTATAGAATAAAATGCTGCTGATCAATAACAGAAAACATAAAGGTTGGACATCAATCCTCTCCTGCAGTGGACACACTGTCACGAGGTGATGCAGTATTGTGCAAAAGCGACAAGGGGTAACATTTACCTGACACGTAAGATTTATTAGTTCTATATATTTTATCACCGTCATACAGTGCAGGCAATTCAAAGTTTTTATGAATTTGATAAGAATTGTTTTTATGAGAGTTATCACAATACACAGTTAAAAATTATGTAGAATAGTGCAAAAAAACATGCAAATAAAACATTCCGAACAGGCGGTTTTGTTCACCTTCTCTACTTTCCACAACCATCCGCTCGTCTTTTTCCCTTCACCTTCTCTCCAACAGGAGCGACAAGTGATCATACGCCATGATCCAATATAAGATGATACGACTCCGAGGTTGGTTCACCATGGCCACGCACCCGAGCATCAAAAAAGGACTTCCCCAAGATCTGCTCGACCATCGGGAAAGTCCTCTTCCTTCATATAATAGATATCTTGTTTATGCAGTCAACGCTGTATTGGCGTCTGCTGCTTTCTTGTTATTTCGGGTAGCCAGGAAGTACACGGCGGTCAGTGCCAGGCATACGAGACCGAATCCGGCCAGTACACCCACATTGACCCACATCCCATCGAAACTTCCCGTGGAAATGACGTCCTTGTAGCCTTTTACGCTGTATGTCATCGGCAGGAGCGGATTCAATGCCTTCATCCAGTTCGGAATCAGCTCTACCGGGAATGTGCCTGCGCTTGTTGTCAATTGAAGGATCAGGATAACGATGACGACGAAGCGTCCAGGCTGATCCAACCAGGTTACAAACATTTGCACCAGGAACATGAACGACAAACTCGTAATGATGGAGAAGAGATAGAAGAGCGGAACGCTCTGCACCTCAAGCTTCAATCCGTACAGCATAACGACCGATGCCAGCAGCGCTTGAATCAATCCCATACCGGCAAAGGAAAGCGTACGGCTGACAAACCGGTTCCAGCCCGATGCGTTCGGTACCGATGCTTCGCGGATCGGCAGGATAATCGTACAGAGCAAGGCTCCGACAAACAAACCGAGCGACAGGAAGTAAGGCGCGAATCCCGTACCGTAGTTCGGCACTTCGTTCACTTTGTGCTCTTCAACCTGTACCGGTCCGGCAAACATGGTGACCGTTTCGTCGGTTGTTTTGATATCGCCTGTCTTGGCGGCAGCCTCGTTCAGCTTGCCTGCAAGCTCTCCGCTGCCTTCCTTCAATTCACTCATCCCGTTTACCAGCTCACCGGCTCCGGAATCCAGCTTTTTCGAGCCGTCGGCAAGCGTTGTAACGCCACTTCCGAGCTTGCCCGCTCCTCCTGCAAGCTGCTGCGTCCCTTGCGAAAGGGTGGCTGCTCCGCTTGCGAGCTGTTTACCGCCGGCTGCCGCTTCGCTCAGCTTCGTGCCGAACAGCTTCATGCCGTCAGCCAATTGGCTTTGGCCGGCGCTCAGCTGTTTGGCACCAGCCAGCAGCTCTTGACCGCCAGCTGCGAGCTGTTTGCCGCCTTCAGCCAGCTGATTCGCCCCTGCGCTCAGCTTGCCTGCGCCTTCCTGCAGCTGAAGCGTGCCTTGATTCAGCTCGGCTGCGCCTTGTGCCAGCTGTTTCTGACCGGCATTCAGCCCGCTTGTGCCGTTGGCAACGGATTGGCTCGCAGCCAACAGCTGCTGAACCTCCGGACTTTGCGCCAGCTCCGGATTGCTTTCAGCCAGTTTCTTCAATCCGTCTGCAACGGCCTTGGCGCCTTGCTCCAAGGAAGCCGTAGCCTCCAGCGATTGATTCAGCCCGGCTTTCAGGCTGCTGCTGCCTTCATGAGCGCTTTTCGCGCCTGCCGCTAGCTGGGAAGCCCCTGCCTGATTGGCCTGGAGGCCTTCATTCAGAGTGGTACTGCCGGCTGCGGCAGATTCAATCCCCGCTTGCAGCTTGGCACCGCCCTTGCTTGCTTCCTCAGCTCCCGCTTGCAGCTTGCTGTGACCCGCTTTAAGCTGATCCAAGCCGGAAGCGAGGGTAGCGGCTCCTGTGTTCAACTTGCCTGCACCGTTATTCAGCTCCTGCACGCCTTTGGTCAAAGGCGCGATTCCATCCTGAAGCTCCTGTGTGCCGCTGACGAGTTTAGCCAGATTTTCCTTCAGCTTCACGGCACCGTCATCCAGCTTCACGGCACCTTCGGATATCTTGGTTGCACCATCACCTGCTTCGCTCAAGCCATCGGATACCTTGGCTACTTGATCGAACAGAGTTTCCGTATAGGCTTCCGTCACTTTCGCGGACACCTTGGACTGAATCTGCTTCACCGCAGATCCCCCAATTTGGGCCGCCAGGAAGTTGTAGCCTTCATTCGGCTCAAATACGATCTGCGCAGGCTGCGGATGTTCATCCATTAAAGTTGTCGCCTGCTGTGAGAAATTCTCGGGGATGCTGATGGTCATGTAGTACTTGTTATCCTGCATGCCCTGCTCCGCTTCCTGCCGATTAACGAATTGCCAATTAAAATCTTTTCCCTTCTTCAGCTCGGCAACCAGATCCTCGCCAGCATGAAGCGTCTTTCCTTCAAAAACAGCGCCCTGGTCATTATTGACGACCGCAACGGGCAAATCCTCCATCTTCCCGTACGGGTCCCAGAAGGCCCCGAGGAACATACCGCTGTACATGACCGGTATGAATAGCACCGCGATGATCGGAATCAATATTTTTTTATTCCGAACGGCAGCGCCAAGATCTTTTGCAAATACAGATAATGACTTCATCCCAGTCTCTCTCCTTTTTTTCTCTAGATAACCAGCCGACATGAATCTGCATCAGAGCAGATCACATTCCAGTACAGAATGACCAATATCCTCAATCAGTCAGTTTAGGCCAAAAAAAACGATCCCTGGCAAGGAAGACGATCCCTCAAAGCCTCGAGAGTCCGCCTTCCTCATCACGAAAGAGGTTCCTATATCCTTCTTATGAAGTAGCCTTCAACCCGTCAGCCAAAAACACCATCATATATTCCTTGATCTGTTCCTTGCTCAGCGGCTTATGGAGCTGATTGAAGTCCGTCGTGAGGGCAACGTACAGTTTCAGCATCACGAAGGATACCACTTGAGCATCCAGCGGCTTGAGCTCACCGATCGATATGGCCTGCTCCACAATTCCCTCGAGATATCCGACGATCCCGTTCTCCACCTTCGTTAACCCTTCATGCGCCTTCGGCGTGCCAATATCCCGTACCTCTTGCGATAGCTTAATGAACAGCTCATGCTCGCCTCGGAATTCAAGCAGCGCATCCAGCACGCGATACAGATTGTCGAAGAAATCTCTGTCCTTCCGGATCTCCCGCTCGGCAATACGCTTCATCTCCATAATGGCCGACAGCAAAATCTCGTCAAACAGCTCATCCTTATTCGTGAAAAACGTGTAGATCGTACCTTTCCCTACATTTGCAATCTTTGCCACCTGTTCCATCGTCGTCGCTTTATATCCGAACAAAGCAAACGACTTGGAGGCAGCATCCAGCACCTGCTTCCGACGGTCCACAGCTGACATGCTTACCCCTCCTTCTTGATCTTTTTAAGATTGGCCTCATTTCAAAAACTGACCAAAATACTTTTTCGGTCATTCAGTCAAAAGTTACTTTACCAGACAATCGGATGCATTGCAATATCTTTTCGTTAAATTTTTTAATATTCTGAATGCAGGGTTCAAATTTTATCATGACGTCTAATGTAATGGGGGACGCTCTGACTCCCGGCCGTAAAATAATTGAAATGCTTTTCCCTTTTGCGCGTATACTTATGATGCATACTCTTTTTTTTCGCGCCGCTCTTCAAAAAATGATTCCTGTTTTGTAAGATAGAGGGAGAAAGAAGTAGGTGAAACCATGCGATATACAAGAGTGCTCCTCTTTTCCGAGGGTTTCGGCACAGGTCATACGCAAGCAGCGTATGCGCTGGCTGAAGGTATACAACGGATGAATCCCGGCATCCACTGCCGCGTCATTGAGCTTGGCAATTTTTTAAATCCAACCGTGGGGCCGTTAATCTTATCCGCTTATCGAAAAACCGTCAGCACCCGCCCGCGCCTTGTCGGCATGCTGTACCGTTCGCAATATAAGAAATCGCTAAACCGTTTGACGCGGCTCGCGCTGCACCGTATATTCTACGCGCAGGCTCAGCAGGTCATCGAGCAGCTGAAACCGGATCTTATCATATGTACCCACCCCTTCCCAAATGCCGTGGTCTCCCGCCTGAAGCGTCAGGGACTCGAGGTTCCGCTCTATACGCTGATTACCGACTATGATGCCCATGGCACCTGGGTCAATCCGGAAGTGGATGAATATCTCGTATCAACGCCTCATGTGAAACAAATGCTGCTGCGGCGGGACATTCAGCCCGAGCTCGTTCATGTGACCGGCATTCCGGTGCACCCCAAGTTCTGGGAGAGAGGCAATCGAGAAGCGCTTCAAGCCGAGCTTCAATTAAAAAACATGCCAACCGTACTGATTATGGGGGGTGGTTGGGGTCTCGTATTCAACAAGGAGCTGCTGAGCAAGCTGGCCAGCAGGGCCGATGATATCCAGTTGGTCTTCTGTATGGGACAGAACGAGAAGCTGGTTGCCAGCATGCGCGAGGACCCGATCTTTCAGCATCGCAACATTCATGTTCTCGGGTATCGCGACGATATACATAACCTCATGGAAGTGTCGGATTTGCTCATTACCAAGCCTGGCGGGATGACGTGTACAGAGGGTGCCGCCAAGGGAATTCCCATGCTGTTCTATGAGCCGATCCCGGGACAAGAAGAAGTGAATTCCCATTTCTTTGTCAGCGAAGGCTATGCGGAAATTTTGGACTCCCCTTCCGTGATCGACAAATGGCTGAACCTGCTGTCCGATCATTATGATCAGGTGAGTAAGAAACGTTATGGAGCCGGCCTGCGGCGCATACCGCATCTGGAGCCCGACCACTGCGCCAGCCAGGTGATGGGATTGCTGACCGAAGGGCGCATGCCGGATTGTCATGAGGAAACCGTCAAACTGTTGGCGGACCAGCCCTAATATCTATAGCATGCTCTATTGAACTTTTACCCCAAAAAAAGCTTCCCTGTCACGAAGACAGGGAAGCTTTTTATATGAAAAATCCATCTAGATTTCCAGCGTTTCTCCAGCCTTCAATGGATGTCCCTGAATGCCTGTTTTGGCTAGTTCGTCGCAGAAGGCCCCTGCATCCTGTTTAATGCCCGGGAACGTGTCATAATGGACTGGGATAACATGCTTCGCTCGAATCCACTGTGCGGCCAACAGGGCGTCCTGCGGGCCCATCGTCAATAAATCCCCTATTGGCAGCGCAGCTGCATCAATTGGGTTCATCTCTCCGATCAACCGCATATCGCCAAACAAACTCGTATCGCCCGCATGATAGAATGTTTTCCCGCCCATCGTCAGAATGACGCCTCCAGGCTGCCCTGCATAGATCCAGGTGTCCCCTACCGAAATGGATGAAGAATGAAAGGCCGGGGTAAACTTCACCTTAAAACCATCGAATTGCGCGCTTCCGCCGATGTTCATTCCATGGGATTTGGCACCCAGGCTGCCGCAATACACAGCGAGTTCATAGACTGCGATAATCGGGCAATCATTCTGCTTCGCAATCTCGATGCAATCGCCAAAATGATCGGAGTGCCCATGCGTCAGCACAACCGCATCCACCTTTACGTCCTTGGGCTCAATGCCGGAGCCAGGATTCCCTGATAGCAGCGGGTCGATGATCACACGAACTCCGCCTTCTTCCACCAAAATGCTAGAATGGCCGTAATACGTAATATTCATGCTTAAACACACCTCCTACATCCTAGTTTACCCATACGGGGACTACTTGTAAAAAGAGTGATTTCCTATTTTTTTAACAAATGTTCTTGAATGATGTACCGTCAGGTCCTGAGCCAGCTTCAAAGACAGGAAGAAGTACGTATCGTCCTTTACCTCTTTTTGGCCATGAAGTGCCGCATTCACGGATTTAATCGTCTCTTTGTTCGGCTTGACACGTTTAAGACGCCCGTTCGCTACAGGACTAAATTGGTGCTTTTGATAGATGACATCGGTAATCGTATCGGGAAAATTAGCGGACCGCAGCCGGTTTAAGACAACGTTAGCAACGGCTACTTTGCCTTCGTACGGTTCGCCTTCCGCCTCTGCCATGACAATCTTCTGGAGCAGAAGCAGTTCTTCAGCTGACAAATCATAGGTCCAGGTCGCTTTGTCTTTCTGATCCTGGGTTAACGTATTTGTTCTTGTGAAGAATAAAGTTGTGGGGGGTGATAAGCTTTCAGTCTGAGATTTGACGACATGCGTCCCCTTTTGTTTTGCCGGTTTCCCGTCCGCAGCCTGAGATTTCGATGGTTTCTTTTTCTCATCTGCAGCCTTCAATGCTTGTTGCGAGTTCCAATATCCGTTTTCAGCCAAACCTATGCCTTTTGCGTTTGAAAAAGCATGACTCTTGCTCCCCGGCTTATTCCACTCTTGGAAAACAATTGAAGACAAAATATTGACAGGTTCCCTATCCTGTTTGGTACTCGCTTCTTTTACGAATAGATCAGGGTCGTTTACAGGAGCCGGGGCTGCCGTAACGAATTTCGGCATATCCTGCTGCTGTTCTTCCCCTTCCGCCTTTGTCTGCATTCCAAGTAAACTTATAAGAGACAAACTCACAAAGAGCGCTCCGATGAGCAGCGCAACCCAGCGATTTTGCCGTAGCACTTTCATAACCATATTTTTCCTCCTATGATGTCGGCACATTCCTACACTATGTAACCACATTTTTAGGCATTGAAAACATGGTAATTTTATGAACATTCTATTTTCAGTTTCAGAAAATGGTCGAAAGCCGCGCCACGCCTACTGTTTCGTACATTGGAGTTGCATGCAAATTTGTTCGAAAAAGAACGAGCTGCTGCACTTCCCATTGGATGGGCCTGGGTCCTGTTCCGATAACATCCAATGAAAATTTGTGGCTTCCTTGAAATTTCCGGCCAACCGTAATATGCGGACGAAAGGGGCGCTCCTCCGGCACAAATCCGAAAGCCTCCATCCTCGATACCACCGATTGCTGAAGCTGAGACAGAGCATTTAAATCCCCGCCGACTCCTGCCCATAAAATTCTTGGCGAGGCGCTTGCCCCGAACACACCGGCGTCATAAAGGCCAAGCTTGAAGGGCTTATGCTCCTTAGCGACTTCCTGCAGCGCCGCTGCGAGCTCCGCTATGCGATTTGACGGCGTATCGCCTAGAAACTGTAAGGTAATGTGGTAATCCTGCGGATGAACCCATTTTTTGAAAGTTACTTGCTCCCCCAATGTTTCCGTCCAGTCCTGAATTCGGGACGATACCTCCGAAGGCAGATGTACGGCAACAAATAAACGATCCATAGCTCCCTCAGCCGAATGGCTCAACTAAGACACTTCCTTCCAATCTCTTTTATCCTAAGCAGCCGCTGGCCGCTATAGGCACCATGTTTTCTTGGTTCGTTTATAGTTTGAGCAATAATACCTGAAAATAGTATGAGGGGTACATCAAATTCGCCTAAAAATATGATGAAGCTTCAATTTACCATAAACCGGACAAAAATTCATGTACAAATTTTCCAATCCGGACAGTTCGTTCATGCGCAAAGTGATGATTTCTGATAATATGTTCCCAAAGAGCGTTACGCTTTTATTCTGGTTTATATCACATTCCTTAGGAGGTAGCACCATGCCGAAAATCGTTGCCATACACGACTTAACCACGGAACAACAGCAAAAAATCAAGGATATCGCCCCCGACTACGAGCTGCTGGTTACGAAAGCGAAAGAGCTTACGCCAAGCATCGTTCAGGATGCCGAAATCATGATCGGCTGGTCACGCTCCATACAGGAGGATATATTGTCTGCGGACAGCAAACTGAAATGGATTCAAGCATGGTCAGCCGGTGTCGATAAAATGCCGCTCAAAGAGCTCGAAGAAAAGGGCATTCAGCTTACCAATGCCAGCGGCGTACATAGCGTTCCGATCACGGAGCATATTTTTGCGATGATTCTGGCCTTCACGCGCAATCTTCATCTAGCAATTCGCCAGCAATCCAATAACCAATGGGATACGTCCGGCACGTTCACGGAACTGGCCGGCAAAACCATCGTCATCGTCGGCGTCGGCCAGATCGGCAGTCATACGGCGCGCGTGGCCCAGGCGTTCGGCATGCGGACCGTCGGTGTACGCCATTCCGGCAAATCCGATCCTTATGTGGAAGCGATGTACAAGGTCGATCAGCTCGATGAAGCGCTGGCTGAAGGTGATTATATCGTAAACATCCTGCCGCTTACGGATGATACCCGCGGACTGTTCGATGAGGCGAGATTCTCGGCGATGAAGGACTCCGCCTTCTTCGTTAATGTAGGCCGGGGTCAAACCGTAGTAACCGAAGACATGATTCGGGCACTTCAAGCCGGGTCATTGGCGGGTGCGGGACTGGATGTGTTCGAGGAAGAGCCGCTTCCGTCAGACCATCCGCTGTGGACCTTGGACAACGTCATCATGACCCCGCATATGGCGGGCGACACGGATCGCTACGGCGAGCGTGCCGTGGATATTTTCCTGGAGAATTTGCAGAATTATGTAGGCGGTAAGCCCCTGTCGCGAAATGTAATCGACTATAGCAAGTCGTACTAAGACCAGGTAACCAGTTCTTAAATACAGCTTTACTCCTGCTCTCAAAGGAGACGGGGGATCGATCATGCAACCAAAGACCATAAGATCCATACAACAAAAGGAACGTCCCTAGGTTTCCATACCTTCCGGGACGCCCCTTTTATTTTTTCAACTACATTTATACGCAATGGGAGAGAGAATCGATGCAGCCGTATACGCAACGTGTAATTGAAGTGATCCGGAGCATTCCGGAAGGATACGTCATGACGTATGGACAGGTGGCCAGACTGGCCGGCAGCCCAAGGGGTGCACGGCAGGTCGTCAGAATACTTCACACCCTCAGTCACATTCACAAGCTGCCGTGGCATCGGGTCGTCAACGCAAAGGGAGAAATCGCCATCAAGGACGATGAATCGAGACTCATGCAGGAGCTGTACCTCCAAGGCGAGGGCGTTGCCGTCAATCCCAAAGGCATCATCGATTTAGAGAAATATCGTTATGACCCAGGAGAATAGATAGGTGGCACCACTATTCGCACAACCAGATATCCCTCACAAAACTCCCCTTCCGGGTCGTGCAATGACGCAGGACCTTCCAGCCCGAACTCATCAGTTGCTCACGTAAAGGTTCTGTGCTAACGATGACAGCTCGATCTGACAACCGACGTAAGCTTTGCAGCATCTGCAGCTTCTCTTCCTCCGGGAAAACGGAGCACAGATTATACGGAAGGTCCAGGATTGCGGCATCATAATGCCCTTGAAGTGTATTCATATCCTGAATGGCAACTATGTTGTCATCATAACCGTAGTGCCTCAGATTCACCCTCGCTCCCCGAATGGCAAGCGGATTGATGTCACGCCCCTCGGCCGCGATTCCCATCGAGAACGCCTCAATTAATACATTCCCCATGCCGCAGCAGGGATCCAGGAGCGTCACTTCGCTCAATCGAGGAACTGCCAGGTTGACCAGCGCCCTCGCGATGCGCGAGCTGAGGCCTGTGGAGTAATTTTGCGGCTTCTGTTTATGCTTCAGCCATGCGCGTTCAGGTTCATGAAGGATTCCCAATCTCCAGATGCCGCCTGTTGATATCATACCGAGCGTGACATCCGGGACTTTCATCTGTGCAATTCCTGTAATTTGGCGGCCTACCACCCGCTCATACCTGCGTGATTGTTCATAACTGAACCGATCTCCCGCCTTGAGACAGACGACTTTGAAACTTGCGTGGTTAAGATGAATGCGGCCTGCTTGCTCGGCCATTTCATCGATGGATTCGCCGGTCATCCTGACGTCGATGCAGGCCGATAAGAACGGGCTCCGATCCGGATCAACCCATTGCTCGCTTTCCAGCCAATCCTCACCGTCAGGTTCATGACCGAACAGCTCCGTCAGTTCCATCAAGCACAGCTCACGCTCCGTTTCATGACAGGCATAAGTATACAGATAAGTGGACTTATCGCTTATGAAGGATGGACCAAAAGTAGTGTCATAATCGTTTGAATGCATCATTTATTTCGTCTCTCTTCTATTATATATGTGCAGCAGTTGACTACTGCTCCATTAACAGCCGATAGGATTCCAGCCGTGCATTGTAATCACTTACCGGCGTGACGACCAGGAACTCGTCACACCGATACTGCTCTGCCATATGCTGCAGTCTGTTTCGCACACTTGCAGGCTTGCCGACGATTAACCGCTGGGATGGGCCTGACGAATCGGAACCGGACGGGGCCGGATCTCCGGATTCTGACGCTGAATTTTTCTGAGGATCCCCGTCATGGATCGTGGCTGTTCTGCCACTGGAATGTGTATCACTGCCGCCCCCACCAACTTCTGCTTGTCCGATCGCAGCCAAGACGGGGCTTTGTTCATGACCGGCCGTTTCCTTACGGCCCGCCGGTACGCTGCCCTGCCCTGGTCTGGGTATCTCTGCGGCAAGCTTCTGCGCCTGTTCCTCCGTCGCCGCGCATACCACGCTTACCGCCACCATTGTGCGCGGTTCTTGCAGAAAAGCGCTTGGACGATAAGCTTCCCTGTAAGATTGGAGAACTTCCGCCCCGTCCGTATCGCTCATAAACTGGCCGAATACATAGCCCGTACCGAATTCAGCCGCATATCCCGCACTCTTCGTATTCGTGCCGAGCATCCACATTACGGGCGAGGTTGCGGGCACCGGCTTCGCAGCCACTGGCACGTCTTCGTAGCGATACCGATCCTCCAGCAGTTCGGTCAAAGCCCGAATCCGCTGCGGCAAATCCGCTACATGACCCAGGAAATTTCCGCTGAGCGCCATGCTCGTATGCGCCGAACCTCCCGGCGCCCGCCCAATCCCGAGATCGATGCGTCCGGGATACAGCGCTGCAAGCATGCGGAAATTCTCCGCAACCTTCAGCGGGCTGTAGTGGGGCAGCAGCACGGCCCCGGAGCCGAGCCGAATGCGCTTTGTCCTAGCGCCGATATGGGATAGCAAAATCTCGGGCGATGCACAGGACAGATGCTCCAGATCATGGTGCTCTGCCGCCCAGTAGCGCTCGTAGCCCCATGCTTCCGCATTCTGTGCCAATATCACCGCTTGCTGCAAGGCTTCTTCGAACGTACTCTCTCCAAAACGCGGAACCAGATCAAGCACGCTCAGTTTCAATTGGTTATTCATGCAATCCCCCTTTCCGTCAGCATTTCAACTTCCTATAGAATAAACTGCAGGTTCATTAGCAGGTGGTAGATGAACCAACATCAGTGCAACCACACACCTGCTCGCCGCTGCTAATCCAAATCGTAGATCGAACCTACCTTGAGGCCGTACAGCTCGTTGTAGATTTTCTCGGCGAAAGCGTCCGTCATGCCCGCGATATAATCAATCACCATATGCTCCCACGTCCAGATCGGCTGCGCCCGCTTCTGGTCCGCTTCATAGCGCTGAAGCCAATCGGAAGGAATGATCGCCGTGGAGGCAACAGGATCGAGAAAAGCGTCCCACAGACGCTTGATAATCCATTCGCTGCGCTTCTGCAGGCGCTGAACCCGCAGGTCGCGAATCATGGTCACCCAGGCAAAACTCTTCAGGACGCTGACGGTACGCAGCATATCCTCGTCTTCCACGCCGTCTTTGACAAACGTCACCTTTTTCCAATCTCCGTTCGTAATTACGCCCAAGCTGCCTACAAACAGGCTGACCCAGTAGGCCTTGACCTCCCGCCGGGTACGGGAATAGTCATTCTCGCAGGTCGGCATTTTCTCGTTCCATATTTTCAGAAACTCGTCCAGCACCAAATCCACTTTCGGCTGGATCTGCTCCTTGGTCCATCCCTTCCATACCTCGTCTTCCAGCGTCATGATCTTCTGCACGATCAGTTTGTTCAAGTGACTGTCCCGCAAAAAGTGTTCATGCACCTCGATCTTCCCTGCTTTGATGCCATCTTCCAGATCATGCGCGGAATAGGCGATGTCATCGCAAAGATCCATCAGCTGCGCTTCGAGCGTTCGATGCGCGCCGGGAATTTGCCACTCCCTCCGGATATGGGAGATGTATTCCCATTCATGCCGGTACATCCCCTTGTGATTATCCAACCCGGAGAACGGATATTTATTGATGCCAAGCAGCACCGCATCAGACAGATTGAGTCCGTTGACGTTCTCTCTTTTCTCCAAAAACATGATCAGCCGAAAATTGTGCGCATTCCCTTCAAAATGCTCATATTTACGCCGCATCGCCTGCTGTACCTCAGCGGCCTGCTCCGGTGTCGGCGTTCCCGGCTGACGTGTCAGCTCCTTCTCGGTTCTCCGGTCGATATGCTTCTCCAGAATGCCCTGCAGCACCTCTTCGCCCTTGTGACCGAATGGAGGATGCCCAAAATCATGCGCGATCGCCGCGCATTCCACCACCTCGGGGTCAATCATCAGCCCGGCGTTTTCCGCCTGTTCCGGCATCACTTCAGGGTAATTGCGGGTCAGGCTTCGCGCCGCTTCACGCGCAATCTGCGCAACCTCAAGCGAATGCGTTAAGCGCGTCCGGTAATAATCGCCGGTGCCGGCACCGAATACCTGTGATTTTCCTTGCAGCCGGCGGAACGTCGGCGAATGGATCAGGCGCGAATAATCCCGCTCGTAAACCGCGCGCGAAGCATCCGACTTCGTTTGCTCCGGATATTGGCGATGCTCTCTAAGCTCCTTCAGCGTCATTTATCCCACTCCTGTTTTATCTGTATAGGGTCGATTCGAAATCGTTCGTTCTTTAGATTATATGCCATCCGGCAGCTGAAAGAAAAATATGATTTCCAAGTAAACCCGTTCCTCCTTGTATACCCGAATTGTCACATCGGCTATCCGCTAGGCGCGATATTCCCGTCAGGGTGGTGGATGGAGCAAAACATTAACAAGATGATTTGCAATCTCCACTACGCTATTTCGCACCCTCAGGAGGCAGAAGCATCAATAATTCCTCCATTATGCAAAAACGCCAAGCGCTTATAGGATTAACACAAGACCTGTGCGCACATTCTTGCTACGTTGATAGGTAAGCGCTGTCATTTGTTTCTTAAAGCGCGCAACGGAAAGGAGGGAAATGATAATTCATAAGGGTTTTCACCATTATACGGGAGGGATTTCTGTGAAACGAAGGCATGCTTTTTCGAAAAAAATAACGTTCTGCCTGCTCAGTGCAGCCATGCTGTTTGCTCCTCTGTTTGAAGGACACGGATTGGCCGCCGGAGAGAGCCAATACTCGGTTTCCGCATCGGCAAGCAGCTACGACTCTCGCTGCGCTTGCGATGCTACGAAAGCGGTGGACGGCAGTCTTAGCACACGCTGGTCCGGCGAAGGCGACGGCACTTGGCTGAAGCTGGATCTAGGATCTGTCAACCCGGTTTCAATGGTTAAAATCGCGTTTTACAACGGAGATTCGCGAACCTTCACCTTCGATATTCAAACCTCAACCGATGGCTCCAACTGGATTCAAGCACGGAACGCTGTCACTAGCGCTCAAAACAACCAGCTGCAATCCTTCTCCATCCCCGTTGCGGAAGCCCGGTATGTACGCATTGTGGGCTATGGCAACACCTCAAATGACTGGAACAGTTACACAGAGGTCGAAATATGGGGAGGCACTGCGGATGGAGGAGGCGAGGCACTGGATCCTGCTAAACCACCTTCTGGAAATTTTGACCTAAGCAAGTGGAAAATCACCCTGCCCGACGCGTCCGAGATCCAGGCCGAAACACTCGCCAGTGGGTATGAGCATCCGGATTGGTTCTATACCGATCCCGTCACCGGCGGCATGGTATTTACATCGCCTAATATCGGTGAGACCACCACGAACAGCACCTACACCCGCTCCGAGCTTCGGGAAATGCTGAATCCATCGACGAACAGCGCTTCCTCATGGGCCAACAACTGGGTAACCTCTACCTCCTCCCCATCCATAAAATCTCAGGCAGGCGGCGTGGATGGAACGATGAAGGCTACCTTACGCGTGGATCATGTCTCCGTCAGTGGGATCGAAGCCGATAAAATCGGCCGCGTCGTGGTCGGGCAAATCCATGGCCCAAGCACCGAACCGATACGGCTCTATTACCACAAGCGTCCTTCGGACAGCAAGGGTGCCGTTTATTTTGGAACCGATGACCTGGACAACAACAACACCTGGGTGAACATTCTCGGCGGACCGAACCAGCTTAATCCTGCAAACGGCATCGCCCTCGGCCAGAAATGGAGCTATGAAATCAAAGTGACCGGGCTTTTTATGACAGTGAAAATAACCCCTGAGGGCGGACCGGCCACCACGGTGACGCATACTCTCCCTAGCGGTTATAACGATAAGTATCTGTACTTCAAAGCCGGCGTCTACAACCAAAACAAATCGGATACCACCCCGGACCAATCCGACCATGTCAAAGCTACTTTCTTCTCTCTAACGCACCTGCACCCTTAACATCCACTTGTAAATCCCATGCCCGGGGCAGTCACGCGCCTGCTTCCGGGATTTCTTAAACGAACTTCATGCACCCATATTGAAAAGCGAGGGATGAAATATTGAAAAAGAAACTTTACCGGATCTCGTGTCTGATCCTCTGCCTTCTGATCCTAATGACCGTCATGGTTTCACCAGCGCAGCTTATGGCCGTATCGGCACAACCTGCGGCAGCGGTTGATCTTGCAGATAAATCTTTGGCATCAAATTCCGATCCCCTGCCGGAACCAGAAGGGCCGGATATTCTCTTCTTCTCCGATAATTTTGATTCGGAGCGCTACGGAACCACGGGTGGTGTCGTCATCCCGCTGCCTTGGGTTCAGACCGGGGATGGCGGGAGTAAAGCCAAAACCTCTGTGTCCAACAGCGCGCCGTCCACGCCAAACCTTATGAAGATCGATGTAACCGACTCCGTCTATCTGCCCGTCAATACGACGGGGTATGGCAACATCAAGTTAAGCTATTATACAAGAGCTTCATCCTATGTCAGCGGAAGCATTGTGGCCGAGTGGTCCGGTGACGGCGGAGCGACCTGGAGCACGCTGGAGGAGTTTAAACTGGCCCCGGGAACGCCCGAAGCGCCGCGCAGCGAATCCAACATGCTGAAGACTTGGACGCTGCCGCTGGAAGCCAACAGTAACCCAAATGTACGAATCCAGTTCCGGGTAGGTGATCCGATGAACGCGAATATGTACATCGACAGCGTCTCGCTGTCAGGCCAGGCCATCCCCGGCATTCCGCCTGCGGTCGATCCCGTGCCTGAACCCCCGCCGACCGAAACCGGCCCATACCCTGCTCCGGAAGGCGTAACCCTCTATGAGGACGTTTTGATCGGCAAAGCCGGGGATCGAGATCTCTATACGTCCATCGCTGTTCCGAGTACGCCGCCAGCCGAACCTATGCCGGTCATGATTTACATTCACGGCGGAGGCTGGAATAAAGGCGACCGCAAAAACGCCCTGGGCAGCATCTGCAACTATGTCGTTAAACGCGGGTACATCGGCGTATCCTTAAGCTACCGTCTAACCCCCGAAGCGCCTTACCCGGCCCAAATTCAAGACGTGAAGCTGGCCATACGGTATTTGCGCGCCCATGCCGAGCAGTACCACATCGATCCGAGTCGTATCGGCGTTTGGGGAACTTCGGCGGGAGGGCATCTCGCTTCCCTGCTGGGAACGACCGGAGACCTGACCAAAGAGGATACGGTCACGCTGGATACCGGGGATACGGTTCATCTGCCCGATATCGAAGGCGCCGGAGGCTGGCCGGAATACTCCACCAAGGTGCAGGCCGTGGTGGATTGGTACGGACCGGCCGATTTCACGACCGATTTTGCCGACCGCTACAGCTCGGTCACAAAGCTGCTCGGCGGGCATAACGCCCTGTCCGTCCCAATTGAAGCACGGCTTGCCATGCCGGGAACGTATGCCACTCCTGATGATCCGCCGTTCTGGATCCGCCATGGAGACGCGGATGCCACCATTCCCTACACGGACAGTGTCACATTCGCCGATCAGTTGACAGCCGCCGGAGTACCGGTCGTGGATTTTGAGATCGTCCCCGGACAGGGCCACGGCTTCACCGGAGAAGCCAAAGCAGTCGCGGATGCGGAAGCTTGGGCCTTCATGGAGCAGCACGTAAAAAATTTGGAGGTAACGACGCCGACCCTCTACAAAGACGGCTACACGCCGCCTGATCCGACGGATCCTACAGATCCAACCAATCCAACGGACCCGACCGATCCTACAGATCCCTCTCCGGGCGTTCCCGTTGAGGTTGGCCGTTTGGGCCCTACAGACGATGCTCTGATCGACAGCTCTAAACCTGACACCAATATCAACTCGGCTACAGGCACAAGTTTCGGACTTCTCAGCGTATCATCCGGTACAACCAACAAAAAAGTTGTCTATTACAAATTCGATGCTTCCGCCCTGAGCGATCCGGAATTCCGCTACGAATTTCAGGTCGCTGCAAAAAAAGGCACCAGCAACACGGATCTAGAACTCTCCCTTTATGGAATCGAGGACACGGCTTGGAATGAAAACGATCTAACCTGGAACAATGCGCCCGTGAACAGCCTCGATCCAAATGCTTATATTGGATCGTTTACGGTAAAGGCCGAGAATAGCGGGCGGCCGGAGGTGTACAGCGTCGATGTGACGGACTATGTCCGCAGTCGTCTTGCGAATGGCAGCGTATCTTTTCTCCTTGCGGATGCGGCCCATACCGGTGTCAGCGTCAATATCTATACCAAGGAAGCCAACGGCTCCAGCAATCCAAGGCCTGTGTTGGTCGTAAGCGAGTTGGTGGATTCCAGTCAGGATACGACGCCGCCGTCCTGGCCGGACGGAAGCCGTCTGTCCGTCAGCAGTATCGGCGAAGATTATGTGCACCTGGCATGGTCTTCGGCGGAAGACAACAAGTTGGTTGCGAAGTATAACGTTTATCAAAACGACGTCAAAGTATCGGAGCTGGACTCCGACATCACCCGCTATGAAACGGAAGCACTGTCTCCGCACACGGAGTACAGCTATAAGGTCGAGGCCGTGGATGCCGCCGGAAACGTCAGTCCAGTTCCGCTAACGTTATCAGTTACGACGCTTAGTGCTCCCTTAGCGCCTTGGCCTGTGGCCTCCGTCACGGCAAGCGGCAGCGACGGCAACATCGAGGATAATACCCTGGACCAGAATTTGTACACCCGCTGGTCTGCCGCCGGCGACGGTCCGTGGATCATGTACGATCTGGGCGAGACCCGGGACATCGGCTATCTGGGCATTGCCTTCTATAAAGGGGACGTTCGCGCTACGGAGATCGATATCGAAATCTCAGATGACGGCGTGACCTGGTCTCCCCTTTTCAACGGTTCGAGCAGCGGAACCACCACCGCGATGCAGCCTTTTAACGTTCCGGACACGAGTGCACGTTACGTGAAGCTGACCGGGCGCGGAAATTCGGACGGCAGTGCCTATACGAGCCTGACGGAGGTCCATATCTATCCGCCTTTCGCTAACGGGGATACGCCCGTGTCGATCATTCCGGATTTTGTGCCGCAGCCGCCGGATGGTACCGTTCCTTTTACCGCTCCAGGGATGAAAAATGCGGACGGCAGCGACCATCCGGTGCATCAGGCTTTTGTTGCTACCGGAAGGACGTTGAACGTGGTGGACTACGGGGCTGATCCGTCGGATAACGGTTCGGACGATCGACCGGCAATTCAACGAGCGATAGATGAAGCACTCCCGGGAGACGAGGTGTTTTTCCCGAACGGCGTGTACAACTTAAACAGTACTCCCGATGATCTGACCAATCTGATACTGAAATCGGAGGTCAATTTACGGGGGGAAAGCCAGAACGGCGCGATCCTCAAGACCTCGCTGAACAAGGTCCGGAACAGCACGATGCTGAGATCCGCCAAACAGCATGATCTGACCATCTCCAACCTGACGCTGACTTCCGCTTGGGAAGGTCAATATACGACCGATCACAGAATCAACAACCCGGATGCCGGCGGTCCGGACATGATGATCATTGCCGCTAATTATGGCGAGACGCCATCGTACAACATCACGATCGACGGCGTAACGATCGAAAAATTCAGCCGCATGGGCGTCCGCATCGAGAACAGCCATGATATCGTTGTCCGAAACACCACGTTCCGAAATGCTACGGACCTTGGACCGGGCGGTGCCGGGTACGGCGTATCCATTCAGGGCGTGCCGAAGGTCGACCGCAATGGGTTTGCTAATGATACCCGGTGGAATCTGGTCGAGGACTCTTCCTTCGAGGGGCCTTATCTGCGTCACGGCGCGCTCATACAGTATGTGGCCCATAACAACGTGATCCGGCGCAATGAATTCAACCAAGTCCGGTTAGATGCGATTGATCTGCATGGGGAACTGGAGTATTTTAACGAGATTCACAATAACCTGATCACCGACATGCCGTATGGCGGCGGCATCGGCATCGGAAATACCGGGGGAACCGCACCGACCAATCACAGCAAATCCGGCCCGCAAAACTATATCCACGACAACACGATCCGCAATGCGCGGGAAGGTATCGTCGTATCAATGGGATCGCCGGATACCATTATTGAGAACAACCGGATCGAGAATACCGTCGACATTCCGGACGCCTCCGGTATCAACATTTTGAACGGGCCGGGCACAATCATCAAGGGCAACACAATCCGCCAGAACACCGCCGAGCATTATTGGGGCATCCTGCTTGAGCACGACAACGGGGACACCAACGCGGGCGGCATCGGAGCCGGAGACCCGGAGAACGTGCAGATTCTGAACAACACCATCACCGGGAACAGCAACGGGATTCAGCTTAAGGCAGGTAAGAATATCAAGCTAAGCGGCAATACGCTGGATAACATAGGCGAGAACTTTACGGCGGCTCCTGGCGTCACGTATAGCGATCTCACCGTAGGCTTGGAGTACAGTACGACCACCCCCACAAATGGAGACGTTATTGCAGCCTTAGTCTCGAATAGTCCAATTACCGTCATCAATAACGGTGGATCTCCAACTTACAAATTTACCGAGAACGGTTCATTTACCTTCGAATATGAGGATGCAGACGGCAACCAAGGTACGATAACGGCAACCGTATCGAACATCGATAAAGTCGCCCCAGTGCTTACGGTTACACTCTCGCCTTCCGTACTAAAGGCGCCAAACCGCAAAATGGTCGATATTCACGCTGACCTGGAATCTAGCGATGAAGGCTCTGGCGTTGCGTCAGTCGTGCTGACCTCTATCAGCGTGGAGAGTGCGGGCGGCAAGGGGCATAGCTGGGATATACAGGAGAATTTGAACGGGAGAGATAAGGAAACCGGTAAAAGTGAAAGCAAAAACAATCGAGGCGATGGTGGCGACCGGGGACCGGATATACAAGATGCCGAGTTCGGTACCTATGATACCCATTTCCGGCTGCGGGCCGAGAAATCGGAGCGTGGCCAAAGCCGAATCTACACCGTGACTTATACCGTGACGGACCATGTGGGGAATCAAGCGCAGGCAGCAGGGACGGTGAGGGTGAAGTGAGCTGAGTTGTATGTTAAGGAACTCACGAGGAGGAGCATGTTATTCTACGTTTACGTAGTGAATTATTATTAAGGTGAATGCACGGACAGGAATTCATCGAACAATCAAGCATGAAATTCGTCGGAAGGGTAAGGAATGTTCGAATTCACTAATATCAAACGATTCCGGGAAATGAATAACCGAATCTGCTAGTAAAACACTAACTGATATATATCTCCCCATACAACAAAAGCTGCCCATACCGCTCTAACGGTTGGGCAGCTTTATTGTTCAAAATAACGCTTCATTATATAGATGTGACCTGAGAGAGCAGCTTGCACGTTATATTCTCGATTCACTTACTTGGTCTATCGAAAAACCCCAAACGGTGCAGCACGGTCATGATTCGATAAAAATCAAAACTGCCCTCAGGATCATGCAATACTTCTGCCTGCTGTGCAGCTTGTACTGCCGGTTCTGCCCAAGCTGGAACTTTAGCCGGTTTCTCTGTCTCTACGGCCTTGAGCCTTGTGTTCAACTGCTTCATGGCATTGCTCTGCTCCTCTAACAATTTTATAGCAGAAGCATATTGCTTACTAAGCTGCTGCATCTGCTCTTGTGTTTTTTGCAGCTCGGCCGTCAATTGTTCAATTTTCATGCGTTCCTCCTCCTCTGGATTAAGCAAATCATATTGATGGAGCAAATTCTGCTCCATTAAGGCGATGAGTTTTTTCGGATAATTAGGGTCTGTAGCGTACCCTCCCCTCCAAATCTCGGTCGCCGCCGTTTTATAATTCGCCCATAACACGCCATGGTAACGCTGTGGCTTATCTCGCGTGCCGTTTAGGATCAGTCGGGTATGATCGGCAACCGATTCACTCCAGCTGTTATACTTACGAAACTGGGCTTGGGTCGTATAGGGCGTCTGCCCCCGGTATTCGGTTGTCTGCATGGTGACGCTTCCCGCCGGACCGGTTCCTTTGATGCCAAACAGATTGTTCGCTTTTTGCGTTAGACCGCTCATTCCCCAATTGGATTCCAAAATTGCTTGAGCGAGCGTAAGCGAAGCAGGCACCCCGTACTGGCGCATATCCTGGGTGGCTATAGGTGCCAGCTTGGCTATAAATTCAGAGGGTTTCATCCTTTTTCTCCTCCTTTCGTGAGGTTGGTTTATCCCCTTCTTCGGATTTGATCTGGAATACCTGTACCACATTACGCAGGGACTGGGGGATCGGTACCCCCATTCTCCCCACGTTCTCAATAATAGACAGCAGCTCATTCGCGAGATAGAAGAAGATCACCGTATTTTGAAAATAATTCATCTCCCCCAGCACCCGGTCCACCAGATGCATCAGGGCGATGATAAGAAAAATGGTCATTTTGCGTGCAATTCCAGTATAACCAATACGGCTGCGCAGCTCGCCGTTCATCCAGGCCGCGCCCCATCCGGTCAACCAATCGATCACCACGAACCACAACAACAGATGCAGCGGCAACGACCATCCGCCCCAGACGTACCCTGTCACGGCCCCCGTCCC
>NZ_QLYT01000060.1:0-58150 GCF_003269305.1 Paenibacillus sp. MDMC362 | reverse complement strand
TAAGTATATAGGCTTGCATATCGTTTACTCGATTTAGGTCGTAAGATGCCATTGCTTTTAATTGATCCTCAGTACACTCAATCAAAATCTCTCTTAATAACTCGTGATTATTTATTAATAAAAATGGGACTCCACCTACGAGGTATGACTGCCTTACTAATTCTTTGGCCAAAGGGATTTCCAATCCATCAACCTCAATTAATATTTTTTCCTCTCGTTGCAGCTTCACCGAATATTGAATAAGATTTTTAGCGAGCTGTACAATTCTTGGATCTTTCATCGTAAGTCTCCTTCAGTACTTCATTATATTTATTGTTTATATTATTGCTGATCGTATTTGGATTCTTGTTTTTCTCATCAGTAATATCAAGAGCAATATATGGTGTTCCATTTTGAATAAAGAAATTTCCACTTTCATCTAGGACCCTGAACCACGCTGTGTCGTTTGATGCAACTGTGAATATTCTTGCTAACTCTTGTCCCGTTTTATCTTTAAGAATAGATATCCCTATTGCAGTATATAACTTATAAATATACTGACCAAATAAATCGCAGCAAGAGTTAATTTCGTACAAAAATGCATCGATATCGAGTAATAAATCAAGCTTCAAATCATCGTTTATGCAAAGAGCATATCCTTCTTTGTCCTATGTGAAAATATGCTCTTAAGATACATTCATTATTTTTTTACTTAACAGGAGTATACTATTAGTAAGTCTTATTAATAGTCGGTCTATCAGGTCAAGCCTTATTGCTATTGACATAGAGAAATCGTTAATATCATCACTAGATGTAGTAATACGGCCTTCTTTTGTTGCTATATGATTTCTGTAATCATGTCTTGATGAAATTCGCATAACGTTCGCGCATTACCGACGTCCAATTGGTTTAAGGACCGCAGGTCCAGGTGGTTCAACCACTTAGCGATTGAATGTGTCACCTGAATTAACTTCTTCGAAACCTCCTTCTGGTGACCAAGAGAGCGTAACGACACTTTGGTTAATGCAGTGTTAGGTGATGTATTGTCTACCTCCAATTATCCATCATTGATTCCATTAGAGGCATTGATTTTAAATGATATGAAAAATGAAATCCAATAGTGTAAAAGACCCGCTAGCGAAGTTAATGAAATTGTTGTTATTCTAATATTGGTGCTCCAGATATTTTTGAAAATAAAATACAAAGGCAGTAATGTTAAGCAATATTATGTGATACCAACTAGAAACCTATAAACAGTCTTTTTTATCAGTAGTTTATTAATCATAAGTGTCAAAAAAGAGAAAAATAATACAAAGAATGAAGGAAAGAATATTAGAACACTTACAACATCAGTAAACAATGGGAATTCATTATCAACATAATTAGGCCAAAAATTAATTACTCCTATTAACGAAAACATAAAAGATATCACAATCCATATTCTGTATAAAATCGCCAAATTATTAGATCCTCCAAATTTAGGATACATTGTCACATGAACATTCTGTACTTCTTAATTGAGTTAATTTCTAAGTCCTTGCTCTTTAGTTTGCTTGATCTTCATACACTGTCCCTTAATCGGCTATGATTGATAATATTATGTTTCATACGAATATTTCAGATAACGTTCACGTATTCATGTTTTCGAAATGCCCCTGGCGGACCGTGGGACGGCGTCAGCCGACACTCAGCGTAATTACAATGTTATGCGTTGTTACCGGCTTCCTGAATCATCTTTCATATTGTCTTTTTATTTAATCTGTAGTACATCAAATTTTCTTTTAAAACCTCTTCTTTTATAAATCCGACTTTATTCAATAGCCTTTGGCATTGCTTATTTTCTTGTTCCGTTGTTGCCTCAATAAGATCCAACTCCATCAACTCAAATCCAATCTTTACAATCTCATTTAAAGCTTCTTTCATATAACCCTGACCCCAATAATTCGGATGTAAATCAAACCCGATTTCAGCTCTTGATCCATTCGCATCTAACATCCAACAATGATACCCACATGTCCCGATGAATTCCCCTGTATCTTTAAGAAACAGACCATACCTACAACCGGGATCACTCATATGAAAAGTTATTATTTCTTCGGCTTCTGCTCGCTCTTTACAAACGTCAATATCCATATATCTCGTCACTTCTTGATTAGAGAAATGCTTATAAATGAGATCCACATCGTCTAAATGAAGTACTCTTGCAAAAAGTCTTTCTGTATTAACAATTGGATAATTCATAATTGATTTCATCCTTTAGATAATGTTTTGTTTTATTAGCACTTCCAGTAATTACGCATAACGTTGTTGTATTCACGAACTCGAGAGCCTTAAGTGACCGCAGGGAACGGGTCGTCAGACTTAGGCTCGCTGGGTTGTCCGGCTGACTCTGCTTCTCCGAAGTTCCTCGGCCCGGACTAAGGGAGCTTAAGCTCCCGCAGCGTGAATACAGTGTTATGCACCGTTACTGTCTTCGGAACATCACCTAAAAACCTTTGATCAAGATTCCAACTCTAGTTTTTACTTTGGTATAAAAACTCAACTTCACCATCTAGCAAATATCGATATTCAAATAATCGCATTGTTCTTTCCCTATTTCTCTCCCGTATAACCCTGCCTAAGCTTACCGATCCTTGTGATCCAAGGTAACCATTACTAATAAATGTCTTCTCTACGAATTTGGTTTCCCTTAAGTGGTACTGTAACCATTCTTTCTGCGATTCAATTAGTGCTTCTCTTGGTTCTTTATCCAACTTAGAAAGAAGCTTTTTATATATTTGATTCAACTCTTTATCCCAAATCTCTGTATATTTGCTTTCCAACGCCCCCCATTCAAATGTTGTAAACTCATTGGAATTTTGTAATTCATTAAATTCCACTTCATAATCATGATCTATAGGATTTCGAAGCATTTCATCATAAAATTCTCCAGTCAAATCATAGTTCCCAATGCTCATGGATAACACTTCATTGTTAGAAGGATCTGATCGACCTTCAGTTATTTCTTTCGATTCTGTTCCATTACCTGTACTCACTACATCAGGAAGCAGTTCAGAATTCATTATTGATTTAATTTCGCTGTTCAAGATAGTCGATTGACTAATATTTTGACAAGATGAAAACACTATCGTAATAAAAAATAATAAGAGTATCTTACCTTTCATAAATTATCTCCTTAAATATTATCTTTAATATTTACCGGTAATGGCGCATAACGTTCCTCGCATTCACGAACTCCCGAAGGGAGTTGTGGCAGCAACCACTTCTTCGAATCCTCGTCTGCGATCAAGGGCGTCGATGCGTGAATGCGGTGTTATGGGGAGTATCATGACTTCTCTGAGAACCCCCACTAAGTTTTTAACTTTTGTATATCATTTGGTGAAACAAGAATGTATCCTCCGGTATAACTTGGCCCTAATGATTCTATTTGAATTAACTCTTGTTCATAACTGTCTTGGACTAGAGTGTGACGACCAATTACCCTGAAGCGATCGTTCATCAAGTTAGGGTGTAAAAATCGATTTTCATTTTTGTCTTTTAGTCGGTATAACTGTTCCGAAACCCTTTGATTTAATAGCTTAATACTTTCCTGTTCGGCTAAATTTAATAGTTCAATTCTATGACTTATCCCTTCTAACTTTGTTATTAGTTGACGTGCAGTTTCAAAATTCATTACCACTCTACCCGATGTTTCAAATCCTACTGGTAAATTTACATACTTTTTAACCCGAGCAATGACAAACACGGTATAAGTGTCTGTATTATCCCAATACCAAGAAGCTATCGGTATTCTTTTATCTTCTAATTCAATCCCTGCTTCTTCAATCGTTTCACGATTGAGTGCTGAATCGAGATCTTCCCCTTCTTCGATTCGACCTCCGACGGTAGTCAATGTTTTTTCATTTATATCCCATACAAAAATAACGGATCCATCTTCAGTAATAGGTAAACTATGAATTCCTGCTACTTTCTTGTCTTTTGGATATTCATTGATAGGTCTTAACAAAAATCTTCACCTCAATTGGTTTTTCGTGATATTTCACCTAACGTTTTGTATTCACGAACCCTCACTGGCTTAAGGGGTGTAAACCCCGGGTCCGACGGACTTAGCCAGTGCAGGGTTGTCTGCTGAATCTGCTTCTCTGAAAACCTTCTGCAGACCAAGGGGCGCCAGGTCCGCCGCGTGAAAATGCTGTTATGCGATGTCATTGGCATCATTGTAAAACCTACTAATTTCCTGGTTATTGTTAATACAAGAAAAGTATTCTACCAATAGAACTGATACAATAATTTAGGTTTTTTATTCTTTGTTGATTTCTTCAAGTTACAGTCAGAACATAATAATTGAAAATTAGTCGGATCATTTGATCCTCCGTTTTCTAATGAAACTATATGATCAAAATGTAAACCCCTTTCTGGGTTAACATTAATAATTCCAGACAAATCCCTAGAACAATTTTGACATCTTCCATTATCTCTGAAGAATACACCTTTTTTGAGCCATGTTGGTACTCTAACCCTATTAATATTTATACATTCACTTTCCGATACGTATTCAGACAATAACTCATTAAAATAATATAAAAACAACTTAACATTAAACAAAAGATAGAAAGTCTCATCTTCAATACTGTTATTACCTGCAATAAACAAATCCATTATTTCATTAATAATATCTTTTATCTTCTCTTCGTATTGATCCCTATTCTCTTCAGTTGATTGAGTTTTTAGTTCTTCTAGGATAATTCTATATTTATTAATTTTGGGGTTATACACTTCTAATGGCTCGATAAAGTTCTGTAATATATATGATTCTATTTCTTCATGTTCAAAATTATAAAAATCATCCACAAACCAATATTCCTTTTTTGTTAAAATCATAACTAATAGATCACTAATAAATTTATATAATATTGATTCTTTATGAGGTTTTTGTAACTTAATTTCATTCCCTTGTACTAACTCAGAGAAATATTCATCTCGATCTCTCGCGAAAAACCATAAATATTCATTGAATTTTTCATCTATGTTTTTACTAGTAATTATATCGCAGCAATAGAGGCAATTTGGTATGCATAATTCAGTTTTAATGTTTTATATGATTCATCTATGCGCATACTTTCATATTCCTTTCATTCTTTCAATGATTTCCTATAACGTTTGGGTATTCGAGACGCCCATTCCTCTTAGATAGCTCTTATCTTAGGGGAATGGATGTATCTTCCTGATTCATCTTCCTCAATATACTTCTGACAGATCAAGAGCCGAATGGCTCGCAGTGCGAATATTGTGTTAGATGATGTAACCTTGAGTTACCCACACAATCTTTCTAAGATTATTGCTACTCCATCGTTATCATTAGTTTCTGTTATTTCATCTGCAATATCTTTCAATTCAACTACTGCATTCCCCATTGCTATTGAATATCCAGCTGACTTGAACAGTCCTAAATCATTGTGATCATCACCAAATACAATCAGTGAATCCAGTTCTTCATTGTATATATTGCAAAGTCTAGTAATTGCTAACTCTTTCGATGCTTGAAGTGGCATTATTTGAATCAATTGATTATTATCCGTAATCAGTATATTTAATTGCTGTCCAAACTTCGAAATAAGTCCTGGAATCTGATTTTTGCCGGAGAGTAATATCTTTGTAGCTTCATATTGTTTTAATTCTTCCAATGATTTAATTATTGGGTTAGACCTTGCATTCATTGTGGTAGTATAATCATATTCGCGTAAGCCAAACCATTCATCTTTTACTTCCATTGTCATATCTAGTTGCGGATAATGATGTAAGCAATAATCGATGATTTCAGAAGTTAAATCAGATGGAATTGATTCACAAAATTCGGTCTTGGATTTATTACATATTGTTTGTGCTCCGTTATAATACACAAACGCTCCAATCTCCAACAACTCTTTTGGAAGAAAAAACTTTACAGTTCTAGGAGGGCGTGCTGTTGCAAAGATTATCCTCATCCCCCTTTGATAACAGGAAAGTACGGCTTCAAAGTTTCTTTCAGAGACTTGCTTTTTAGAATTTAAAAATGTGCCATCCAAATCTAAGACAATGGTAGAATACTTCAACGAAACGCCTCCTATATAAAATTCATCGTTATTTCATCTAACGTTTTTGTATTCACGAACCTTCACTGCCTTAAGTGACCGGAGGGAAACGGCCGCAACGCGGTTAGGCAGTGCAAGGTTGTCCGGCTGACTACGCTTCTCTGCTACTGAATTACCTTCCCTGAACCACCTTTTTCCTACTTCGGTCGGATCAAGGAGCGATATAGACAAAGCGTAAATACGTTGTGATCGGATACTCAAGCCTTCCTCGAAATACCTTCGAAATCTCCTTCAATGTTCTTATATACGCATTTAAAACGCTCTATTCCAGGATATTTCTCTCCAAGATTTGTAATCATAAAGCCGACTTTCTTATAAAAACTCACTGCGTCTTTATTCGTTTCAGCAATTAATTCTAGATCAGGATATAACTTTGATATTGCCCTTACTAATTCTTGTCCAATTCCTCTATGTCTATATTCGGTTTCGATAGCAATGTGTTTAATTTCAATTTCATCAGGGTTATGTATTAAACCAATGATTCCAACTAATATGTCTTTCAAATATATCCCATGAAGCGATCTATCTTCACTGGTCTTATAGAGTTTGCATTGTTGAATTATTCTTTCTTCATTCGAAACATGCAATAGGTGAGGAACTTACATAGCTCTTGATCTGACAAATCAATGAAATGCTTAATCAATTGATCACTTCCTAATCCTTAAATAGCTTAGCTTTGCATGAGTCTCCGATAACGTTCAGGCATTCACGAACCCTCATCGGCTTAAGAGCGTAGCGCGGGTCGTCAGACTTAGCCGGTGCAGGGTTGTCCGCTGAAACAACTTCTCCGAAATACTTCTTACGGACCGAGGGGCGTAAGCCCCGATGCGTGAATGTGATGTTATGCGATGCCCCTGACTTCCTCGAAATACTACATCATTACTGGTCTCTAATAGTTCTCTAATTCTCTTTCCAAATCGTATTTTAGCACTTCCACTTCTAATACTGCCGAATCATCATTATTAAAAAATATAGAGGGTTTAACTCCATCTTCTACCATTCTCAACAAAAAAACTCAATTATCCGATGCCAGCTATACTTTGAACACACTTTCAAATACATTTAATTACTTTCTATATGTGTATCAATTTTATAATCTTTAATTGCTTCGTCATAATCAAAACTTTGTCTAACTGGATAATCATTGCCTACAGTTGTAATAAATTTATTTAACTCATCGAATTCAATATAATATAGTTTCCTATTTCGCATTCTGACAGAACAAAAGAAAAACCCATTTATAGCTTCTGATTCATCTGTAGAAATCAGAAAGATGTAACTATGTATTATTTGATTATATAGATGACTTGCTCGCATCTTTTCATTAACGGGGTTATTCAAATCAAATAATTCACCAACTTTATGCCAGTAATCTTCTCAGATAGTGCTAAGAGATCATCTTTCCAATAGGATGACTCCCAAATCATTGTAAATCCTCCTTGGTTTCCTAAGTGGTTTCGTATAACGTTTTTGTATCTACGAACCCTCACTGCCTTAAAGGAGCGTATGCGACTGGCCGCGACACGGTTAGGCTGTGCAGGGTTGCCTGCTGAGACCGCATCTTCGAAAATTCCTCGGCAGACCAAGGAGCGAATGCGACGCGGCGTAGATACGTTGTTAGGCAATGCCGCGTTGAACTTCTTACACCCTATTAATTCAAGATTTCCAATACATATTTAATTTGCTTTTTACTCTGTCCTTCTATTGTTTCATTTTTTCTTCTAATTCTTTAAATCCGCTCTTCTCATAAAACGCTCTTCCACTGTGGTTCTCTTTCGCTACCCAAGCAAACAGTTTCTTTATTGGCTTTAAAACTTGAATATATTCCTCAATGAAGCCTTTTCCTATTCCCTTTTTATGATATTCAGGTCGTACATAGATTCTTAGTAATTCATATTCTTCTTCATTTACTTGACTTGTTTGAGCATATCCTACGACTTCGACCGAGAACCGCCAGGTTTGAAGCCTCAATACGTGTTATCTGATGGATCAGCTTCTTCGTATTATCTAAATTCACTAATAACTTTTATTTGTTGAATAATATCCATGGTATTATTGGAGTCCTTAATGTCAAATAGATAATTCGCTTCATCTTTACTAGGTTGTATCTCTGTCAAATTTTCTTGGCTCTCCAATACTTCTAAAAAGCTTGAAGCACTTCTAAATATAGCTTTACTTCTTTGAGTTTGTATTACACGTTCTTTCAGTAAATCAGTTGGTAGATCAAAGTAAACTATAATACTTTCAAATCCTTTGTCCTGAAAGTGTCGGAGTACATTTGTTCTTCCAGATTTATTTAAATTGGAATTGCTCAAGATAATGTGGAAATTGCTTTCCTCAATAGCATACTTAACAATCGCATTAGTTACAGTGAACTTTAAAGTGTTAGGCCCATCCTTAGGGAGAAGTTTCTTATAATGGCTATTAATAAATTCAGCATGATTATCTTGATCAATGACAATGGCTTGTTGTAATACAGATTCTAATTCTTTAGCGAAAGTGGTCTTTCCACTATGCGTTTTTCCAACCGTCATGATTACTAGGCGTCTCATAAAATACTCTCCTATTAATGATCTGCTGGTCTATATAATGTTTTTTGCCGATCTTTCAGATAACGTCTCTGCATTTACGAACCCGAGAGGCTTAAGGCGCGAACGCACCAGCCTCGCAGGGTTGTGAGCTAAAACCACATCTCTGCTGACCTCTTCTTGCGAGCCAAGGGAAACGCCCGCAGCGTAGATACTGTGTTATTTGAAGTCCTTTCTTCTCGAGTTACTTGCGCTTCTTATAAAGTTCATTGTCATCCTTATCAAATATTATTATGTTATCAATTTCATTAGATTCTGTATTAGAAATCAAATATCCCTTTTTCTTTGTAATACCTCGTAGATAGGGCTTGCCATTAGTATAAGTAATTAATATTCTTTCTGCTCCCAAGCTTAGCAACTTGTCATTTAAGATAATAGCAACATAAGGAACTCCATTTCCTACAATCACAGGCTCTGTAGCATTACTCCCCCATGATAACTTATGATCATAGACCTTCTCATGTTCGTCGGTGTAGAGTGATATTAAAGAATTCTCAAGTAAAATGATCACTGCGTCTTTGATCCATACACTATCTTGTATGTCTAAGCTATTACTATAGATGTAATCCGTTATTTGAACATTCGTTGGGGCTGAATATATTATTTGCTCATTCTGATTGCAACTTGTTAATAGTACAGATATCAACAATACAAATAATATGTTTCGTTTCATTTGTCTCTCCTAGTTTTTAAGTTTCTTTAAGGGATTTCACATAACGTTTGTGTGTTCCTGACGTCCGACGTAGTCGGATGTGTCTGCTGAGCTGCATTTTAGAAATTCATCAAGCAGACCAAGGCTCCTTTAGGAGCCGCAGCTTGAATATTATGTTATGCAATGTCATTGGCCACTACGAGTTAACCCCAAACATTCCGTTATGCCCCTCGTCCACAATCTTTAACTGTGTTTCAAAATCTTCATTCGGATCTATATCATCTATGAAATGCCATTTCCCTTTACTGTCTTGCCAATATATTTTCCATTCATTCTCATCTAATCTGAACTGAGCTACAGGCATTTGCACCCATTGCTCGCTTTTATATCCTTGTCTTTCTTCGATCAATGTCACGTGATTTCCTCTGATCTTGTATGTGATTTTAATCTGGTTTTTCACATGGTCTGGTACTGCATTTTCGGTGTACTTGTCCATGATCTTCTTGATCCGCTTCTTCGTAAAATCATCCATAATTTTGTCTCTCCTGCTCTAATCGGTTTTGCTTTGATTATATCACGAAGATGTCAGACAACATTTGTGTGTTCCCGACGTCCTCCCTTAAAGGAATCTCCGAGAGTTAGATAGCTCTTATCTTACTCTCGGGGATTTCTGGGCGCGTGTCGCTTAGGGGAATGGATGTGTCTGCAGGATCAACTTCCTCGTCAAGGCATCTGCAGACCAAGGAGGAACGGAGGCCCGACGCAGCGGGAACTTGTTGTTAACTGATGTCGGCGACTTCTTTGAGTTACCTTCTAAAATATTTCTTTCGCATTCGATGTTAAACTATCGTCCCCTGCTACTTCAATGACTTTTCCCTACATATGATTGTTTCAAATATTTTTTTACCTGTAGAGTCTATCATAGTTCCTTGAGAAGGCTCTTTTTTAGTAATCCATTTTATTAATTGAGCAAAATAATAATCCATAAGAGAATTCGTGAAAAAAGAATAATTTGATAGTAATACAATTCCTACACGAAGTTCCTTATTCAAAGCTAGATAACTATTAAAGCCAGATGTGCCCCCGTTATGCCAGAGTATACATTTATCTTGAAGTTTATCCTCACCCCAGCCAAAATAACGGTTTGAATTTCCGATCCACATCGGGAGATGACTTTTTTGTAGTGTAGAGGCAATCGGATTATCATCATTTAGATTGGCTTGGACAAATAAACTCAAATCGCTAACAGATGACTTAATACCCCCAGCTCCTTCATGTATAGAAAGATCCCAATGAGGGACTCTTTTCCCAGTTGAAGCATGTCCATTCAAAAACCTGCTATTCTGTTCTGAATCAAGCATAACGGCTGTTTCATTCATCTTTAATGGACTCGTTATATATTTTTTTAACAGTTCGTCATATGTACTTCCTGACACCTTACATAGAATATTTCCTAGTAAGCCCACACCGATATTAGAATATTCAAACGAACCAATATTATCAGTGTAGTCAGCATTAGATAAAAAAGCAGTTAAATCTTGCTCGGTATAAATTGAATAAGGATTCGATCTTTTTTTAGACAAAATATGGTTTGTTGCCAATACAGGTAATCCTGAGGTATGAGTAGCAAGACTTTTCAAGGTAATCTTATTCAAATAATCGTTTTTAACGTTTTGAACGAACTTACCAACAACGTCATCCGAGGAAACCAGTTTCTCCTGTTCCATTTCTAATAATAGTATTGATGTAAAAACTTTGGTTATGGAGCCGATATCAAACAACATATTTTCGGGAGGGATTATACTTTTCTTTTTATTATTACTAAATGAATGGTATTCAATATCGTTCTCCCTAATAATCCCGATAGCAAGATGTAAATGCTTCTTATCTTTCGTGTAATCTGAAACAAAACTATGTAAATTCTTCATAGTAAAAGTTACTCCTTTTAGTTTTATGATGCTTTCATTACTCGAATGTTGAAATCACATTAATCAACCTTGTTTTGGGAGGACAATATATGTATCCGTATCCTTAGGTGCGGATGTGTCCGCCTGATTCCTCTCCTTTGCCGTCCCCTTAGGGCGGACCGAGGAGCCGGCAGGCTCCGATGCGTGGATATGATGTTAGGTGATGTTGTCTCTTTCTTAGAATTTTCGTCCAAATTGTTCTTCGAATAATGCTCTTGTTGGTTCTAAAAATGCTTCATTTGCTTTGTAATATATGTTGTTTATTTCATTTGGAATGAATCCAAGAATCTTATCCTCATTTTCAAATAAGGTAATTCCAAAAATATATCCTGATCTCTGTTCTTGATTATCGTCAGGAATTAATTCAATTTCTTTGATTTTGTTGAGCCATTCTTGAATTATTCTCTCATCTACAATTGTTTTTCTCTCTCCTGTTGATCCATCTAGTAATTCGACTTTGTTTACATTGGATATATCTCTTGGATAGATTTTTGTTAAGCTAATTGAAATTAAGTGAGTTGGAATTGAATTTTCAGACTTCGATTGACAGCCACAAACTATGGTCATTAAAAATAGAATCAAAACTTTCTTCATTGTAATCACCAACCTTGCTATTAAATTGAAGTTGAAAAGTTACACTCGTCCAATTCAAAATAAATGTTTCATACTCTTGGCAATTTCACCTAACGTTGTTGTATTCACGACGTCCCACCGACTTAAGACCCACTAGGGGCGGCCGCGATGCGGTTAGTCGGTGCAGATGTGTCCGGCCAATGCTTCCCTGAAACCCCTATGCCGGACCGAGGGGGCTTGTCCACCGATGCGCGAACACTGTGTTAGACCAATTTATCTCTCGTTGATCTACTCCCAAATCTCTGATCTTGAACCTCGTCATATTCTTGTTTTATTCTTCTAATCTCACAATAATAGTTTTTCCAAAGAAAGTTTATTTGTTCCCTCTCCTTATATTAGAATTATAATCCAAAGCGATCTGTCCCCGCACTTTAAATTTTCGCAAAGAAAAAGTCGCGACTCCGAAGTGAATTCATACCTCCGACTAACTCGCGACTACTTGGTTTATACTTTATTAAATTAGGATAATTTTACATATTCTAACTCAGGAAGACAAGATAGTCGGCAAGTTTATCGAAAGTCCCCTCAAGATCTTGTTGGAGCTTTGGAGCCATACCGTTGTATGATTCTTGTTCCTCAGCGGAAGCGTTCATAGGGTAACCTTTCAGTTTTAAGAAAGTTTTACCTTTGCTATCTTCAAACGTTATGATATTCAAAATTTCAAGAGGCCAACTCGTGCTAAATGGCGCTCGGATCGTATTGCCTCGCTCATCGGAAAAGGATTGGATATAAGTAACTTTCTCAGGGTCGACAACCTCTTGGTACTCAAATTTTCTCCACATAACTAGATTTCCGTCAGGAGTCGTCTGAAAACTTAACAATGCACCACCTGATTGAGCGTCCATTTTAACGACTTCGAGGGTGGACCCCTTTGGTCCCCACCATTTCGCGAAATGCTCAAGCTCTGTCCATGCTTTAAATACGAGTTCGCGAGGGGCATTGAATACACGCGTAATTTCAAACGATTGATTTAGATTATTACCCATGAAAATCCTCCTCCTTTATTTCACGGTTCAAAGATACTAGTTTCTGTTTAATATCTTTGCCTTTAGAACTTATAGATGCACTAACAGAGAATTTCGTCTAACGTTTTGTATTGACGACGTCCTGGCCCCTTAGAGTCGCTGCTTATAGTTGTGAGGCTTGCCGAACACCTAATGCAGTGACGTCCCGACGGGCTTAGGGGGCAGGATGTGGTCACTCGCTTCTCAGAGTGACCAGGAGCGTCAATTTGTTTTAGCCGGAGGAAGTTCTGGAAGCAGCCATTGCATTTAAGGCCTTCTCAAAATAGCTATATACTTCATCCGCAATTCCCAGAAACTCTTCAACAAGTACATTATTACTATCCACGTAACAAGCATACAGATAATCAACTAAAGCGGAGTCAATCTCACAATAGTTTAATATAGCATTCTTCATCTTAATAATGTCATCTTGCCATACACCTGTATCTTCTAAAACCAAAGAGTATAATGCACGAATTAATCGCTTAGAGTAACCTTTAATTAATCTAGTTTTCATTGTGTTATCACTAGCATTAGAAAGTAAACGATGTCTACGATCTACTTCCTTCTTGGTCTCTGTATTTAAGTCTAAAATGAACTCTGGAGAAATAATTATCGGTGGTACTTTTTCACCAACGTCATCACCATATATGCAAACACAAATGATCTTAACCCAAAAACCCCACTCATTTGGTTTACTTAATACATCGTCAATCGAGCAAATTATCGTATCAATCTTAGTTACCACTGGATATTCTTCCAAAAGCCTGTCTTTAATATTTGACAATCTTTCGTAATCAATATCTTTGGGATTTACACATACGATAGTAAAGTCTGCATCTGACTTAAAAGGTTTAGCAGTTCCTTTTGGAATCGAGCCACACATATAAATGCTATGAATCTTACCTTTAAATTCGGTAAGTATATTATCTATATACTTATCAACAAAATCTTTATATTCACTTTGTATTACAATTCTACTTATAACTTTTTCTAATATCATATAGACTCCTCCTAAACTAAGAACTTCTTTCGGCTAACGTTTGGCATTCCTGACGTTCAAGCGGCTTAAGTGTCCGCAGGGAACGGGTCGACAGACTTTGCTGGTTGAATGTATCGCCTGAATTACCCTCTTTATAAACCTTCTTAGCGATCAAGGGCGAATGCCTGCAGTAGGAATGCTTTGTTATCAGATGTGCCACACTTCCTGAGTTACCATTCAAAGTACTAACATTTAGTTTAAATTATCAAAGATTAATTAGTGTCTTTAATATCCCGATCCCTCTGATTTCAATTAAATTCCCGTCGATGTCATTATAATTTTCTTCAAATATGGTGTATATACCGACGTTCTTAACATGCCCTGACATCCAATTAATTTTTATTTCATTATTATCTTTTAGTTGTTTACAATTTATTTCCAAACCATTATTTGTGCAAATTATTCCATGTTTCTCACTAAGCCAACTGGTGTAATCTGATTTATTAGGATTTGTAAAAATCATACATAATAATATGACAACTACAACACCAATTGTTATTCGCCCTTTTCTCTTCATGCTTCCTCCGCTTTATGATTTTTTTGTGGCATTTCAGATAACGTTCAGGCATTCACGAACCCTCACCGACTCTTAAGTGACCGAAGGGAACGACCGCGATGCGGTTAGTCGGTGCAGGGTTGTCCGCCTGATTCTTCATCCTCGAAAACCCTCGGGCGGACCAAGGGGCGCGACAGCGACCCACAGCGTGAACGCACTGTTATCTGATTCCTATGCCTTCATAAAACCCTTTATTTACTCATCTTCAAACAAGCAATTTACCCAATCGTCTGATGACTGCTTGTATTTTCCAAATCCTTTAATGTTGAATTGAAAGATCCCTTTCTTTTCTTCTACTTTATATATTTCATAGAATTTTGTGTCACTCATTAAAATCATATTATTGAATGTTACTTCATGTGCATATTTCCTCATTATTCTTCTACTTAATGAGGGAGCATCTATGCTCACTCTATACCTACAAAAAACACATCGCCATTCTTCAATCTGACTTTCACTTAAAATTTTATCACATTCATAACACTTGTATGTTTCTCCATCAAATGAATGTGTGGTCATTATTCTTGTCATTGCATTTGCTCCTTTAACTTTTTGCATAGATTTCAGATAACGTTTGTGTGTTCACGACGCTCGACGAAGTCGAGTGTGTCCGGCTTGCCACTGCTTCCTTGCCAACTACTTCTGTCCGGACCGAGGGGCGTATGCCCCAATGCGTGAATATGGTGTTATGTGATGCCAGTGCCCACTTGAGATTCTTTCACATCAGTTTATTTCTTGTATATGTTTTTTGAATTCTTTAATTGGTTCATTATAATCAATCGGTTTATAAATCAATCTGTTCAACCATTTCAATCTTTGAATATTATCAATAAAATCATCGCTTTCAAATATAGAAATCTCTTTCATTGTTCCTAATACACTTCTGTTATTAGTCCTTGATATCATCATTTCAGAAGTGTACTTCATATACTGAACAATTGATTTCTCTTCAACTTCTTCTGCTGTTAGGTACGCCTTTAATGTTGCTTGGAATTTCTCCTTCAATAGAGTAAGTTGTGATGTTCTGACACCATCTATAATAATGCAAAGTCTCGAAAAATCATTAACAAACAAAATGTGTTTTCTATTGTTCAACTTGTAAATATTTGCGTGCCAGCTAAAAAGCGCTGAACCATCGAAATCATTTGGAGTAACTTTCATGTCTTTCATTAATGATTGAGTAAATCTTAAAACGATCAAATTAATCATGTCCTTTCGATATCTTGCACTGGTTTCACATAACATCTTTTTCACGAACTTCGGAATAATATCATCTCTTGAGGTGTTTACGAACTTCGTGAACACACCCTTAACAACAAAGTTTACGACTCCTCTTCCAATTGGTCTAACGGACTTTTAATCCTTCTTATGTCCTTCACACTCACATGTGTGTACCTTTCGGTGGTGCGTACACTTTGATGACCGAGCAACTCTTGAATGAAGCGAATGTCAATTCCACCTTCCAATAGATGTGTAGCGAATGAATGGCGTAAGGCGTGAATGCTAACCTTTTTCTGGATTCCAGAGGCAGTACGTGCTTGTTCGAACACTTTTTGAACCGTTCGTTCAGTTATATGGCGCTCTGGGTGTTGACCTGGGAACATCCACTTTTCAGGCTTTTCTCGTTGTAAATACGGTTGAACAATATCCATAGCTGTATCGGATAATAGGGTAAGACGATCCTTTCGACCTTTGCCTTGAGAAACTCGAAGCGTTTATCGCTCGAAATCAATGTCTTGAGTTTTCAACCGGACCACTTCCCCTACCCGTAATCCTGAGGAATAGGCAAGGTATAGGATCGCACGATGTTTTAAATGATGGAGTGCTTGCTTTTAAGATCAACATCACTTCGTTCATCGATAGAACATTCGGCAACTTCTTTTCTTTCTTAGGGCGAACATAAGAGACGGTTTCCTCAAGCAATAATACTTTTTGAGCATAGAATTTGATCGCGCTGAGCGCTTGATTAACATAGGAATGGGAACATTCCCATGAAGAAAGTGTAATGAATAACTCTGAATCATTTTCTCGAGATCCAACCCATTATTTTGCTGCTGTGCAAAAGTAAGAAATCGATGGACTTGACTACAATAAGCTTCTATCGTTTTTTTACTATAACCTCGAAGCTGCAGTGCATGAACGGAAGACCTTTTTATCACGGATCCATTTCCTTCCTGGAATTTCTCGAACCTTCATTACCATTTGTTCATCATACTTAAACGGACATATAAGGAACCTTCATCATTCCGAGACACCCATATACTCACGTTCCCACCCTCTCATTATAGCAGTTACCTAATTATTAGAAATCAAAAAGAGCTCACAATCGCCGTCATTGACGTTGTAAGCTCCCGATACTTTCGGTGCTATCCATTCTTTATAATCCAACCACTTTCAATTCAGTGATATTACGCTTAGGGGATTAAAATTGTTGTAGTCATTATACAGATTAATCCAAAATCAAGACAGCAATGGCTACTTCATTTCTCACCTTAATTCAAGCTTCCTACCCAGATTCAATACATGATAGTATTTTGTATAATAGAGAGATAATATTGTGGAACTGCGAAGGAGTGGACTTATCGTCATGAAACCGGAGTTAGATCCGAGAGAAATCAGAACCCTGCAAAAAATAAAAAACGCTCTCCTTCACATGATGGCTTCCCGAATCGATCCCATATCCATTACGGATCTATGTGCCGAGGCACAAGTGACACGGCCTACCTTTTACAAGCATTTTAGCAGTGTAGCCGAGTTAATGGAGGTTATGTCCAAGGAGACAATGGAAGATTTGGAACGCCGCATCGTGATCGAGAAAAAAATATCCCTTCAAGAGGTTGATTATGTGGAACTGCCCTCCAATATGGTCGCTTTATTCAACCATGTGCTGGAGAATCGGCAGTTTTACGAAGCCTTCATCTTAATCCATCCGGACACGCCATTCACGCGTTATTTCAAAGCCACGCTCTACCATTTTGTAAAGGTTGGCCTTGAAGCTTCCATTGAAACAGGCGCCGAGATCAGCGTTCCGTCCGACGTGGTGATCAACTTTATGACGGGTGCGTTTCACGAGACTATCTTGTGGTGGATGTTGGAGGGATATCCCTACACTCCACAGGAAATGACAGCTATGGTATTACGATTATCCATTAACGGCCCCTATCAATTCTAGAAGAATAAAAAAAGAGTAGCGTCTCTCCGTCGAGAATAGGGTGCGTTACTCTTTTTGCTAACTTCGTAAATCAGAAGGAATATTTGTCCTTTTCATCGAAATACAATGTACTAACACGAAATCGATAGAAAGAGATGTGTATAAGATGAATGGAATTCTGGGCGTATCCGGACTATCGTTCTTGCTGGTGACACTGTTCACCCCTCTGCTGATCTGGGGATTGCGCACGTTAAAACTTACGCAGCCAATCCGGAGTGAGCTGCCTCCCGATCATCAGGCTAAACGCGGGACGCCATTAATGGCAGGTCTTATATTGCTGATAGGCGTTGCCATTTCACTGCAATTTCAACCTACGCCGCTTACCGTTTTTTTATGCTCGACATTCCTCCTGTTCAGCTCGATCGGGTTTATGGATGACTTCAAAAAAGCTGCGTGGCAGGACCCATCCGGAATCTCCGGTCGCATGAAGCTTGTATTTCAGTTCCTGTTTACCGGGGCATTATTGTATGTACTGTTCCATTCCTTTTCACTGACAAGTGATATCCGACTCTTCGACGGGTTCCAGCTCCATTTGCCGGTAAGCGTGTACGTCATTATCATGCTTCTATTCATTGTGGGTTCGGCGAATGCCATCAACTTTACCGACGGATTGGACGGACTGTTAATCAATGTAGCTATACCTACTTACTTTTTCTTCTTTTTAATATCCGACAAACCGGAAGTGCAGATGTTCTCGCTAGTCATGGTCGGCTGCCTGCTCGGCTTGCTGCTCTACAATATCCATCCAGCCCGGGCTTTCATGGGCGATACGGGATCTCTCGCCATTGGCGGCTCCCTTTCTTTCTTAGCGGTGATTGAGAAGGTCGAAATTCTGATTCCGCTGCTGTTCATCATCTATTTGGCCGAGCAGCTCTCGGTCATCCTGCAGGTATGGTACTACAAACGCACCAAGCTGCGTCTGTTCCGAATGGCACCGATCCATTTCCACTTCAGTCTCAAGTACGGCTGGAGCGAGAACAAAATCGTGATGATATTCGGTTTTGTCTCCTGGTTTATGGCTCTGCTCTGTTGGTTGCTTGCTAAATATGTTATGTAGAGCATTGGAATAAAACAAGCAAGGAAAAGCCTCCTGGTAGATGTCCGGAACTCTACTGGTTGGCTTTTTCACATGTTGAGACCCAAGCTTTGGACTTACGGCGTAATCCCCTCCAGCTCTTTTTTCAAATGGTTGAGGGTCGCTTTTCGATCCGCGTCAGCCTGAGTATCGTAGAGGAGCTGCTCCATGAATTCCCAGACATCCTCCAGCTTGCGTCTCCCTTGATAAAATGTCAGCGCCTCGATGTTCACCTCATACTGACTGTGCGTATTCGCATAAATTCTCATGAATTCTGAAAAATAGGGCTCATCCACAAACGACATCATATCGGCTTCGACCGGTGCCAGCTTCAGTCCCTCCCAATCAATCAGCTTCAGGTGCTGCCCCGTAGACATCAGATTCCATCCATGTACGTCGGTATGGCATAATGCCATTCGCAGATCACGATTCTTCAGCGCTTCGGACAGCTCTTCTACTTTAAGCATTAGTTTCTTCAAGCGATCGATATGATGAAGCAGCTCTTTCCCGAGGTGATCCGGCAACTCCCCGTCCAGCGTGCTCCTTAGCTGTTCAAGAAACGGCACCGTAAAGCTTTCTTTCATGGCACTTGTCACCAGCGGAACCTCTTCCCCATAGCGATGGAGCTCTGCGATCATCTCTGCCAGTTGTCTCACTTGATCCTTCGTCAGCTCGGTATCGGCGATTGTATCCCCGACGATATATTCATACAACAGATAAATTCCTTCGTCATCCTCGCATTGATAGCTGCCGTCTTTTGTGAGAATCGGAACAGGAATCTTGCCCTTTAAACGACTATGCTCTTCAAGCCACAACAGTACAGGCACGTAATCATCAATCAGCGCAGTCCACTTGGGGGTTGATACACGGCTTTTCTCATATACTTTCAGGAAATAGGTATGTCCATCACTCTGCACTTTATAAGCCAGCGCTGCCCAACCACCCTTTTGGGGTACAACGACGGTATGCTCCAAGCCGTAATAATCCTTCAACATCTTTTGTAAACGCTCCATGGTCCCTCCTATCAACCTTCTTATAAATCTTGGTGCTCCCTTTCACTTTATCATAACGATCGTGCAGATAAGTTATAAAGTCCATCCTTCATGACAAGATGCTCATGTCAGCCAAGAAACATTGAGCCTGTTTTACCACATATAAAAACAAGGACGCATCATCTGCATCCTTGTTTGCCGTTAACCAGATCTTATTTTATTCTAACGGCCTGCCTTCTTTATAATAAAGATTCCGCTGAAGAATCACGAAGAAAATATGTACGTTCCGGTACCCGTGTTCCGACAGGATGTCGTGAATTCGGGCTGCAACAGCATCATGAATCTCCTGAGATCTCTGGAACATGAGGATTTCCACGGATAGCGGCGTATTCGTAATGATCTGATAAGGAAGCAATTCAATCTTCACAATTTCCTGCGGTATTTGAACAATCCCCGCGAATTCGGCAACGACCTGTGGTGTGATTTCTTCAAGAAAAACTTCAGTAAATCCTTTAAAGCGTAAATATGGCACTCTGATCCCTTCATTTCGTCGAATTATTGTCTTATAGATGTCCTCAAGTGACTTTTATCTCTCTTCTACTATACAATATTGTTATTGTGAAAGGAATCACTATGATACAGATATACACATTCGCTGGTCATTTTCAACTATAGTTATACTTACGATTGCCTGTACGGCGCGCTTCCGTTAGACTTGATAACATCCGATTCATCATACGAGAAATTCATTATGGAGGTGAATGTCCTCATGGGACGAAATCTATGGGATGCCGAATGGGAAGTGACCGAGCCGTTAGTCCGGTTATTGCTTACTCGTCAATTTCCCCAGTTATCCGCCCTCAAGGTCCAGGAAATTGGCAACGGATGGGACAACACCGTTTATCGCGTTGGCGATGAGTATGTATTTCGCTTTCCTCGTAGAAATATAGCTATATCTTTACTTAAAACCGAAGCCAAAATCCTGCCCAAGCTTGAACATTACATAACGGTGCCTTATGCGAAACCCCTTTTCTTCGGAAAAGAAAGCGAAGACTATCCTGTACCATTTCTGGGATATACTTATCTTCCCGGTACATTCCCGATTGGAATTTCGGATGAAGCGCGGATGCAGTCAGCGGAAACGCTCGCCCGCTTCCTGAAGCGCCTGCATGCTTTTCCCGTGGCAATAGCGCAGCAAGCGGGTGTATTGTCTGACCAGCGTAATCTGGCCGATATCGCCGGCCGCAAAGACAAAATGCTGAATTTCCTCTCCAATCTTACCCAGTATATAACGCAAGAGGAGTTACAAGAGATCGAGGACTATTTGCGGGGCATCCATTTGGATCATGCGAAGCATCGACATGTGCTAATCCACGGGGATCTCCATTTTAAAAACATGTTAGTCGATGATAACGGCAGGCTTTCGGGGATTATTGATTGGGGCGACGTCAACATTGGCCATCCTGCCTGTGACCTGAGTATCGTTTACAGCTACCTGCCGCCGGCCTCCAGAGCGGATTTCTATGATATCTATGGCGAAGTCGACGAAGAAACAAAGATTCTGGCACGAATGATCGCCGTCTATATCCCTATGTTAATATTCATCCAGGCCATTGACGAAAAGGATGAAGCCATTGCATTGGAAGCCAAATCGATTATTCAGCGTGCCATCACCATGTAATGGTTTGATGGTTATAACAGAATCATATCTCATATAAAAAAAGAAGCTTGAAAAAAACCTTCAAGCTTCTTTTTCTTCGTTTCGTGATTTGCCGGACGTTGCAGCAACGTTATATTTTTAACATTCCCATTAACGGCATAATGGTTTTGATCACATTCATGCCCAGTTTAATATGAGGGACGATTTGTCCCAAAAAGCCCAAACCGCCTACAGCCGCAACTCCTTCTCTCTCCTCAGCCCCTTCGACTGCCGGTGCGCTTGGAGGACCTCCAAACAAATCGCTTAAAAATCCGGAAATCTGCGCTTTATCCCCGCTGCGTGCAATTGAAGCCGGCATTTTTTTGTTAGCACGAAGTCCGGATAGCGTCACTTCCCGGCCTTGAATCTGATTCAGTTCTCCGATGTAGTAGCTGCCATCCTTCAGAACAACCACGACCGGTTGACCTACCCAGTGCTGGGGAGGGCTCGACTTCGAAGCGGCTCTGGACTTCCTGGCGCGTTTCGATGACATACTAGGATCACCTCGCTTCCCTATTCATCATGTAGACATCATATGCAGAGCCGTCTTTCATTCTTGTGCCTTTATAGGAGGATTGATATAAATGCGTCAATGACCTAGATTTACAAGTCCCGCCACCATATCAAAAATGAGCAGAAAATTATTTCCGTCGAATGTGGCTTTTTGCCTCTCCCCGGTGTCTAATGAATTGTAAGGTCAAGAGGAGGTTCTTATCCATGTCAAGAGCTCATGACATTCTCCCTGATTATCCGGATAATCAGGGAACCACACGCACATTTGAAGATATGTATGATGAATACCGCCCGAGGATTCGTCATTATCTCGCACTGAAAGTGAATCCGATGGCTGCAGATGACTTAACACAACAAGTGTTCTTAAGGGCTATGGAGAACCTCGATAAATTTAACGGGAATTCGAGTCTGTTCACCTGGATTTTCAAGATCGCCCAGAACACGGTTAAAAATGAATATCGAAGTATATCACGTAAACCAGAGATGCCTTATGACTTTACAAGTTATGAATCACAATCCGTCTCCCTTGATTTTGCCGGATATGTAGATATTCGAATTGATATTAGCGCGGCACTTAAGCGGCTGAGTGAGCTTGATCAGCAGATTATATCGTTGCGATTTTTTGTGGATTGTACGCTGTCGGAAATATCCAGGATCGTGGGCATGCGCGAGAGCGCGGTAAAAAATCGATTGTACCGTTCCTTGGAGAAGCTAAAGAAAGAATTAAACGAATGGGGTGACATCACCATTATGTCAATTCTGGATTTGATATCCTTTGAAAGCAAAAGTGAAGGAAGTCATCAACAGAGCAAGGTGCATCAGGACCTGTTTCAAGAACTGAAGAACAATGTTGAACAGATTGCAACAAAATATAACCATCAGCCATCAAGCAAAATCGTCATTGAAATCTATCCCGATCTGCCGACATTCCATCAAGCCGTTAACGAATCGGATGCACCTGATTGGTTCATGGGCACGTTCGATAACAACACGTTGAAAATCGTCTCTCCCTTAAACCCGGGTCCCGGGCATACGTATCAATCGATCCTTCGGTCCACCCTGCACTTGTATACCATGTGGTTGATCAGCGACATCAACCCCCTTGCCCCCAAATGGATCCGTCAGGGCATCGGCGGGTACGAAGCGCAGCAAATGTCCGAAGATTTCATTCGAAGAACGACTTCGGAAGCCATCCGAAACCGGATGATTCCAAGTTTTGAAGAGCTCAATGATGATTCATGGGATTTTGGCAAAACGGGATTTCAGTTCTCCTATCTGATCGTTGAGTTCATCATCAAAAGATACGGGGTAGGCCCATTAAATCAATTGATTCGTAAGCCCGATGGTTATCATGACATTTTCCATCTTTCCGAAGAAAAGCTTCAAGAACAGTGGGCGAAAGCCCTCCAAGATCAGCTCGTATAAATGAAAAGAAAGGAGTATCCCAATAGATCCTTGGATCTGGGGGATGCTCCTTTTTCTGTCGTTGATTCCTTGACCGGAACCGTTATTAACGCTCCGTGTACGAATCGTTCTCCCTATAAACTTTCTGATGCAGGGGCCGAATCCGGACGGCGGATGTCTTAAAACCGGGCATTTTACAGAACGGGTCCAGATCCGGCCGGGTCGCGTGATTGACATTCTGCACGCCGCCCCAATGCATAGGCACGAACAGGGTATCTTCTCGAATCTGGTCTTTGATTCTGGCGCGAACGGTAAAACATCCATGCTCTGACTGAGCTTCTACCCACTCTCCGTCCCGAATTCGGTAACGCTGGGCGGTAATCGGATGGATCTCCACGAAATTTTCCAGCTCACGCGCAAGCAAAGAAGGACTTCTTCTGGTCTGCACCCCAGTGAGATAGTGGGACAGAACACGTCCATTGGTCAGAATGAGCGGATACTCCTCAGATACCCCTTTCCAAGGATCCCCTTCCATTATAGAGAACAGGGCCTTCCCGTCCGGATGGGCAAACGATTGTTGAAACAGAAGACCCACCCCAGCCTCTTCAGGGGAGGGGCACGGCCAATATACTCCCTTCTCCCGGCGCAATCGGTCATAGGATATACCGTAGTAGTCTGCAATTCCACCCTTGCTCGCGAGCCTCAGCTCATTAAAGATCTCCTCGGGCTCATGGAAGCGAAAATAATGCCCCTTCCCCAGCATGTCTGCCATGGAGCACAGAATCATCCAATCATGACGCGCTTCCCCAGGCGCCTGACGCCCTGCCTCTCGCAGAAGCACGCGTCCCTCCAGGTTTGTCAGTGTCCCTTCATTTTCCATGTAGGAGGTTACCGGCAGAACGAGATCGGCCATTCGGGCCGTTTCGGACATAAACATGTCCGCAACCATCAGAAAATCAAGTTTGTTCAAGCCTTCCTCCACAAGGCCGGCGTTCGGATTCGATACGATGGGGTTGGAGCCCATCACGAAGAGCGATTTAATCACTCCCTGATGAATCAGCTCCATCATCTCATAGGCAGAGACGCCTTTCCCGGGTAGCGTTGCAGCTTCCACACCCCACACGGACGCAACGTAAGCGCGATCCTTTTCACTCTCGATCGACCTGTAGCCCGGCAGCTGATCGGCCTTCTGCCCATGCTCCCTTCCCCCTTGTCCATTCCCCTGACCGGTGATGGCTCCATATCCGCAGCCCTCTCTCCCGATTTTACCTGTAGCCAAGACCAGGTTCAGAAAATGGCGAACCGCAAGATGGCCATCCGTCTGCTGTTCCACGCCTCGGGCAGTCAGCACCATGCCAGTATCCGCCTCGCCATAGGCTAAAGCGGCCTCCCGGATTTGCTCCAGCTCCAATCCGCATATATCGGCAGCCTGCGAGAGATCGAGGCTGTTCAAATAAACGCTCAGCTCGTCGTAACCGTTCGTCCTTGCTTGAATAAAGGTCTCATCGATAAAGCCTTCATCCATGATAATCTTAAGCATCGCATCCGCCAGTATGGTATCCGTTCCCGGTCTGATCGGCAAATGCATATCGGCCATGGCGGCGGTGGCTGTCTTCCGCGGGTCGATGACAATGATCTTCGCCCCATTCTCCTTAGCCTGGTTGAAGTAAGGAAGCAGTGTTGGCTGACATTCCGCTATATTGGTGCCGGCCAGCACGATGCAGCGGGCCAGAGGAATATCAGCCAATCGGAAAGTCAACCCCCGGTCAATCCCGAAGGTTTTGCTCCCTGCAGAAGCTGCGGCAGACATACAGAAGCGGCCGTTATAATCGATATATCGGGTTCCCAGTGCCACCCGGGCAAATTTCCCGAGCAAATATGCCGTTTCGTTGGTCAAAGATCCACCGCCGTAAACGGCATTGGCATCAGGGCCATGCTGCTCTGATATCCCCTGCAAATGCTGACGGGCCACAGCAAATGCTTCATCCCACGAACATGGGACGAGTTCACCATTTGAACGGATGAACGGGTGTGTCAGACGCTGCGAATGGACTGCATGCTGATGCGCATGCATGCCTTTGACGCATACCCTGCCCTCCGATGCGGCATTCGGAACCCCTTCCACCTTATATTCGGCCCGGCGCTGACCCGGAATGCCTTTCCCCCCCTCGGTTACCGTCATCTTGCACTGCACACTGCAGAACGGACATTGCGTCTCGATCACGGCAGCAGCTTCTGCCGCTTCAGCACGATCCGATTGAAGCATAACGAGACCACCCCTCTCTATTCATTCTTCTGCTTTAACGGACCTGCGCCTCCCATACGTAGCGAGACAGCTGTTCTGCAAGTTCTCTTTGCAGATCATCGTCAAGAACATTCTCCCGGATGGCCGTCACGCCAGTACGTTCCACCCACCTCCACAGCGGTTCCTCATACATACTGTTCTGACGGTACCACTGCAAGCAAGCAGCTGCGAGTTGGACGACGTCTTCCTCGCTCTCCGCAACACCAATCAACTGCCCTTCACGGACAGGATGCTCCGCATGTCCGCCGAGATAAACCTCCCAGCCCGCGGGAGAGGCGAAGATTCCGATCCCCTGAACCAGGATGCTGACGGACGACGCCGTGCAATCAGACACCCCTGCACTAACCGGGGAAGGAAGAGACACCGCTCGCCAGCCGGTGCGAAGCCATTCTCCGATTCTACGTATGCCTGCCGTCTTTGGCTTAGATCCTTCCGTGTCTCCCACCCATACCTTGACGCCCTGATAAGACCCTGAACCCTTATAAAAAACTTCGTCACTTGCTTTAATTGACTGCACGCGTTCATCATCGTGAACTGCACCCGTCATTTCAATGTCAAAATAAAATCGTAAGGCTGGACGGCACACCTCACAACCGTCCAGTTTCTTCCAACCTTGTCGTAACATGAAATCCTGTACGGAATGACAGCCTTGATCCACGGCATGAACCACCGCTTGCTTCAATGAAGATGGACCAAGCACCGTGCATTCACATACAGGAACCTCGATTGGCGGCGTTCTGGCTTCCGTATGCAAACCCTCTTTCCTCTTGTCGCTTCGCATATATTTGACAAGAGCGTCCACCATAGGCCGGCAGCCGCCGCAGGAACCGGATGCCCCAGTATGCTTCTTCACTTCATCCGAGCTTTCCAGATGATGCTCGGTAATAGCCGCCATGATCGCCGCTTTGCTGACGCCGTTGCAAGCGCAAACCGTTTCATGCTCCGGGAGCGCCTCTGCAGCGGATTCGGCTGCGCTGAGACCGTTGGTTTCAGATGGCATAAGCTCTGACACTGCCGCACCCCGCTGCACCAATGCCAGCAGCGAGGAGCTCTCATTCGTATTTCCGAACAGAACCGCTCCCGTAACCCTGCCTTTGCGCATGGTCACTTTTTTGTATGTGCCGCATACGGCATCGTAATGCTGAATGGCCGTTTCAGCACCTTCCCCTGATATCATTCCGGCGGAGAATACATCCACGCCCGATACTTTAAGCTGGGAGTAGGGAATCGACCCGCCATAAGGCTCCGCCTCCCGGCCGCAGATGACACGGGCCAGCACCTTCCCCTGCTCATACAGAGGAGCAACCAGACCATAACTAACGCCTCGATGTTCCGCGCACTCTCCCACCGCATAAATGTTCGGCTCGCTCGTTCTCATGAAGTCATCTACCAGAATCGCCCGCTGCGTTCGAATGCCGCTTCTTTGGGCAAGCTCCACATTAGGCTTGATCCCAACAGCGAGAACGACTACATCCGCATCTAGACGCGTCCCGTCCATAAACCGAAGACCTTGCGCCCTCGTGCGGCCAACAATTCGCGTGGTATCCTTCGCCAATCTAAATTGCATGCCTTGAGCTTCAAGTTCCCGCTGCAGCATCATCGAAGCCGTTCGATCCAGCTGCCGGTTCATGATATAAGGAGCATTATGAACCACTTGGGTATCCATCCCGAGATGGAGTAGCCCGCGGGCTGCCTCCAATCCCAGTAAGCCTCCGCCAATGACTGCCGCCTTCGTGTACATCTTGGACATTTCAGTCATTTTCGTACAGTCGTCCACTGTCCGAAACGAAATGACGCCTTCCTTATCCGCTCCGGGTATAGGCGGAACGTAGGGGGATGAGCCTGTTGCCAGAATTAACGCATCATACGTTTCCCGTTTACCGGAGACTGTCTCGACAGCGCGGGATTTGATATCGATATGACAAACGGTCTCTCCTGCCAACAGCCGAATGCCATGCAGCTCATACCAGGACCAATCGTTCAGAATGATATCCTGGAAAGAATGTTCACCTTGAAGAACTTTGGATAGGAGGATCCGATTGTAGTTGGGACGAGGTTCGGCACCGAATATCGTAATATCGAAGAGCTCCGGGTCCAGCTTGAGGATTTCCTCAACACAACGTATCCCCGCCATCCCATTGCCGACGACAAGCAGCTTCTTTCTCCTCATGAAACACCTCCACTCCCGCCATGTCAATTTCATGTAAGAAAACAGGAAACGCCCTTTCCCATGATGAGGGAAAGGGCGTCATTGCCTCTAACTCGGCACACCATTGTGCCGATTTTCAATAATAATCATACATTCAGATTAGTTGATGAACAAAAAAATGTCAATATACATAACACCAAATCCATTTTACTGCTGAATAAATAAATATTCAGCAAAATTATGTAAAGTATATTGACATTCATTTGACCGCTTCTCTATAATGTGAATCATCATAATCAAATGTTATTTTACGGACAGGGACACAATGATGTGTCTTAAGTCTTTGGGCAATGAGGCCGCAAATCGTCTTGGCAAAGGGCGATTGCGGCCTTTTTATGCCTGCAGCTGGGAGTCGGCACGATTAGAGAAAGTACACATTTTGGATAAGGAGCGATAACCATGGAGAAGAAGGGATTTTGGCAAAGCGGGCATAAGCCCTCGCTGTTCGGAGCTTTTCTGTATTTTGACATCAGCTTTATGATATGGGGCATGCTTGGTCCCCTTGCGGTGGTCATTGCCGCGGATTATCCGATGGACCCGGTGCAGAAGGCAAATCTTGTGGCGCTTCCCGTTCTGGGCGGCTCCATACTCCGACTCGTATTAGGATTCCTCGCGGATCGCCTGGGTCCTAAACTAACGGCTCAGATTGGAATGGTCGTTACGCTGATCCCCTTATTATTAGGGTGGTTGTGGGTTGATTCCTTGGATCAATTATATGTTGTTGCTATTCTGCTAGGGGTCGCTGGAGCTTCGTTCGCTGCAGCTCTGCCACTGGCGGGACAGTGGTATCCCAAGGAACATCAAGGGTTGGCAATGGGAATTGCCGGTGCCGGTAACAGCGGCACCGTCCTCGCAACCCTCTTCGCCAATCGGCTTGCCCAACATTTCGGTAGCTGGGAAATTGTATTCGGACTCGCCATAATCCCCATCGTGCTGGTCTTCATTTACTTCTCGCTGTTTGCACGCAACAGTCCCAATCGTCCCGCTCCCAAAAGATGGTCCGAATATGGAAATGTCCTTAAGCAGCGTGATGCCTGGGTATTCTGTGCCCTGTACTGCGTGACGTTCGGCGGCTTTGTGGGACTCGCTAACTATTTGACGATCTTCTTCAACACCCAGTATGGTCTCTCAGCGGTCCAAGCCGCGGACATTACCACGATCTGTGTCATAGCAGGGAGCTTCTTCCGCCCTGTAGGCGGCTTTCTGGCCGATCGGATCGGGGGCTCGCGGATGCTCATGTTTCTCTATACCGGGGCGTCCATCATGCTCATCGGCGTCTCCTTCTTGCCTCCCCTTTGGCTTGTTGTCACGCTGCTGTTTATTGGCATGATGTGCCTGGGTGCAGGAAACGGCTCGGTATTTCAGCTCGTCCCTCAGCGGTTTGGCGGCGAGATCGGCTTGGTTACCGGTATTGTCGGAGCTGCCGGAGGTCTGGGAGGTTATGCTCTGCCGCTTATTCTCGGCCGATTATACCAGGCGACAGGCTCATACACAGCGGGCTTCATTATTTTAAGTTTCATAGCTGCCGCTTCGCTGGCACTTACAGTCGTGATGCAGCTGAAATGGCGGAGGAGCTGGCTTCGCAGTGTGTCACCAGGCCCGCAGGCCGGTTCGGCCAAGCTATAGATGAAAGTCGCTCAGGTTATAACCTCGTCATAACAATACAAATGTTAAGAACATGTTGATGCTGGACCAATACTCGGTATTAAACCGGGTATTGGTTATGCTTTGTACCTGTGTTTTTTCAATCCCCTTCTATCCAATCCACTTCAATTCCTTACTGTTTCGTCCCAGCTAAAGGTTTACCCGTTCTTTCTTGTCTCTCGTCAATAGGCAGCGTTGTTCCTGAAAGATTAGCTTCAGCATGAGGAACACGCCGTATCCGAGCACCCCACCGCCTGTATTCAGGATTAAGTCATCCACATCAAAACTCCCCATTGAAAAAACGAGTTGGGAACATTCCAGCGCGAGGCTCAACCCCAGGGATGTCGTGAAGGAGCCAATGAACCCGAGGAACTTGCTCCTAAGCATAAGACCGACGAATATGCCATTAGGCATGAATATGGCGATATTCCCAAAGAGATTGATCACGTCATGCGGACTCGAAAGATGCCTCATATTCATTCGAATGGATTCAAAAGGCGTGAAATTGGCAAATTGCATTCGATTCTGTGCATATTCCGGGATCTCGGTAGCTCGATGCAGCTGCTGCCACAGAACCGATATATCTACCGAACCGAACTTGAATAGAATCACCTTGAGTAAGACGTAGAGATACAATGAATATGGCAATAACAGTAACCATTTATTCGATAATTTCATTCCGCATCATCCTTGCTTAGCAGCACCGTCACTATGATTCCGTCGACATTGTTTCCAGATATCTCATACTCGCTTCCTGCCGGTATCTCAATCTCCATGTCTTTGGATGTCACGGGTACATACCTAATTTCGTATTCCTTCCCCTCTACGGTTGTTCTGTAGCTGGAATGATCCTTTAGGTAATCCAGATATTCCTCCAAGGTAAGATTCAGTTCCTTCATGATCATGCTATGCGGCTGCCCAACATAACGAAAATGCCACGGTTCATACTGAATGCCTGTAATCTCTGTCTTGTCCTGAGGATAGCGCAGAATGAATCCGTGCGCCCATGCATGTTCCTTCAGCCACTTCCCTTCGGGCGATCGATCAATCGACTGCTGCGTCGATCCGATATCCATCGAGAGCCCGAGATTATGCTCGCTGTAGCCTGGAGGCAAGGCGTAATCGGAACCTTTTTCACGATAAAGCTGCCCTTGCTCGTCTTCATCCCGATACCCGCTGCTGATCATGAAGCGATTGACTCCGTCTTCTCCGGCGGCTCCAATCATATCGCGAAAATTCTCCGCCACACTGCGCGATAACCGGATCGTGTTATCCAGAACCACATAACCATACATTAAGTCTTGATTTTCAAACAATGTTACGATATCCTTCGGCACCGCTTCCGGATCAAGCGGATGATCCTTATTGACCAGAACCAAATTTCCACGTGTCACTTGTTCTTCCGTTACACGGATCGTCTGCATAGCGGATGTCTGATTCGATTGCGTGCCGGAATCCGCCTTCACTTCCTGTCCATCTCTACTGTCGACCTTATCCTTCACGTTAGGCGTCTCCGACAGAATGGACTCGCATCCGACCAACAGAAATATAACGAGCATAATTAAACCCTTTTTCAACTTCAACAACTCCCTCTAGCTTGGTCTATCCAGATTAATGAATAGAGTTTAAGGAAAAGTAGGAAAAAGTTAAAGTTTTTCTTAAGAGAGGTGATTCTCGCCTATCCCTTTTCCCTTTGACAAGATGGAAGCCAATGGCTTAACTTGGTATTTAGACTAAAAAGAATAAGAAGGTGCCATCATTCTTGCTCAAATTATTTCGTTATTTACGTCCCCACTGGGCTGCGGCCCTGCTTGCGCCGCTGCTTATGCTGCTGGAGGTCGCCATGGATTTGCTCCAGCCCATTCTCATGGCCAGCATTATTGATCAAGGCGTCATGCAGAACGATACTGCGCACATTCTCCATACAGGTCTCATCATGCTGGGTGCGGCTGCCATCGGGCTGCTTGGAGGTCTCGGTTGTACGATCTATTCTTCCATTGCCTCGCAGCGTTTCGGTGCCGACCTGCGCCGGGATTTGTTCCTTAAGGTTCAAACCCTCTCGTTCCGTAATCTGGACGATATCTCAACGGGTTCGCTGATCACACGGCTTACGAGCGACATCGTTCAGATTCAGACCATGGTCCAGATGCTGCTGCGTATCTTCGTACGCTCTCCGTTTCTAGCAATTGGAAGCATGATCATGGCCGTGATCATTAGCCCCAAGCTCGCCATCATTCTGGCCATTGCCGTTCCGTTGTTGTTCGTGGTGATGTTCTTTCTGATCCGGGCCACCCTCCCTTTATTCGCCACCGTTCAGAAGAAACTCGATAAAGTGAATACGGTCCTGAAGGAGAATTTTGCCGGCATCCGGGTATCCAAAGCATTCGTTCGAGCCGGGTATGAGAAGGATCGATTCCATCAAGCGAATACCGACTTCACGCAAGTTTCGGTTAAAACACAACGCATCGTTGCGCTCAATATGCCCATCTTGACCATGATCCTGAACATCAGCATCGTGGTTGTCCTCTGGCTAGGCGGGAAGAACGCGATTGATGGCTCGTTCGAGGTGGGAAGCCTGGTAGCCTTCATCAACTATGTGACACAGGTGCTGTTCTCCGTTTCCTCCGTGGCGATGATGCTGGTTCGAATCTCTACGGCCAAAGTTTCCGCTGATCGTATCCTGGAAGTCATGCATATGGAATCCGAGATAACGAACGCTTCTCATCCGGCGATGAATGCCTACAAGCAGGGGGAAATCGTATTTGACCAGGTGACTTTTTCCTATAAACCGGGGATTCAGAAGCCCGTTTTAGATCATGTCAGTTTCAAGGTTCGACCGGGGCAGACCGTCGCGATTATGGGAGCAACCGGTTCGGGAAAAACCTCTTTGGTATCCCTGCTTCCCCGCCTGTATGATGTAACTTCCGGACGGATAACCATCGATGGAACCGATGTACGACAATTCGACGTATCGGCGTTACGCGAACGCATCGGCATCGTCCTGCAAGAATCCATCCTCTTCACAGGCACCATTCGGGACAATATCCGCTACGGGAAAGCGGATGCTTCCGATGAAGAAGTGATTGCAGCGGCCAAGGCTGCGCAGGCGCATGAATTCATTTCGTCCATGCCGGAAGGATACGATACGATGCTTGGACAAAGAGGCGTGAACCTCTCCGGCGGTCAGAAGCAGCGGATATCCATTGCACGGGCATTACTGCTTCGCCCCGCCATTCTGATTCTAGATGACAGCACCAGTGCCATCGATATGGGAACGGAGTCCAGGCTTCAGAAAGAGCTGGCCCGGCTGATGAACGGTCGGACCTGCCTCATGATTGCCCAGCGGATCTCTTCCGTAATCGATGCCGATCACATTCTGGTGCTGGACGATGGAAAATTGGTAGCGGAAGGTACGCATAGCGAGCTGCTTGCTTCCTGTGAGTTATACCAGGATATTTATCAATCGCAATTCGGCAAGGAGGTGTCTTCCCATGGCTAAACCCGATCAGGGATCCAAGCATGGCAATACAGAAGCTCCGGATCTGAGTTTGCGCGGCAGCAGCCCCATGCGTGGAATGACGATGGCCAAGGCGAAGCCCAAAAATACGATGGGAACGATACGCCGGATCTGGGGTTACATACGACCATTTAAAGGCGGCATGATCGCTGTTTTCTCATTCACGCTCATCACGACGATTCTGTCCCTGATTGCTCCTTACCTGCTGGGGAATGCGGTGGATCATTATATCATTCCGGGAGATTTTAAGGGACTCATGGGGCTGTGCGCGGTGCTTCTATCGGTTTATGCGGGTACCGCACTCACAGCATGGCTGCAGCAGCATGTCATGGTCAAGGTCTCCCTGCTGTCTATTCAGGCCATGCGGAGGGATATTTTTGCAAGACTTCAAGTCCTTCCGCTGCGTTTCTTCGACAGCAAGACCCACGGCGAATTGATGAGCCGCACGACCAACGATATCGAGAACGTCTCCGGGACGTTGAATCAGAGCGTAACCCAGCTCATTTCAAGCGTGCTGTCCCTGGTTGGATCGCTTGCCATCATGCTGTACCTGAACGTATGGCTGACGCTGCTCAGCATGGCGACCATTCCGATTGTCATGCTGTTCACAAAGACGGTAGCAAGCCGGACAAGGAAGCATTTCTCCAAGCAGCAGAGCACGCTGGGTGAGCTTAATGGCTTCATCGAGGAAACCGTCTCGGGTCAGAAGGTCGTACAGGTATATCGCCGGGAGCGGCATGCCGCTGCGCAGTTCGATGTCATGAACAAGAAGCTGACCGATGCCAGCATTCAAGCTCAGATTTATTCGGGTACCGTCGGTCCGGTTATGAACGTGCTGAATAACGTCAGCTTTGCTTTAATTGCGGCGGTTGGCGGGTACATGGCATTCAAGGATTTTACTACCGTTGGAGTTGTCGTTGCATTTCTGAACTACTCGAAGCAGTTTCAACGGCCGCTGAACGATCTGGCGAATCAATTCAACCTGGTGCAATCGGCTGTGGCCGGTGCTGAACGGGTCTTTGAGATTATCGATACCGAGTCGGAGTACCAAGACGATCAAGATGCGAATACAGCAGATGACATACATGGGGAGGTACAATTTGACCGTGTCTGCTTCAGTTATAAGGAGGGCGTTCCGATCCTGAAGGACGTTTCCCTTACCGCTCGGCCGGGCGAGACCATTGCGCTTGTCGGTCCGACAGGTGCCGGCAAAACCACCATCATCAATCTGCTGACCCGTTTCTATGAGATCGATTCTGGCATGATCACCATTGATGGGGTCGACATCCGACAGCTTGATAAGGATCACCTGCGGAGCAAGCTGGGAATCGTGCTGCAGGATGCCTATGTATTCTCGGCATCGATTCGGGAGAACATCCGCTACGGCCGGCTTGATGCCTCGGACGAAGAGATCGAAACCGCCGCCAAGCTTGCCAATGCGCATGACTTTATCATGAAGCTGCCCGAAGGCTATGACACGCTGCTTGCGTCGGGCGGAGGCAACCTGAGCCAAGGCCAGCGGCAGCTCTTGACGATCGCTCGCGCGGTGCTTGCCGATCCGGTCATTTTGATTCTGGACGAAGCTACCAGCAGCATTGATACGCGGACGGAGATGCATATTCAGACCGCCATGCGCACCCTGATGAAGGGCCGAACCAGCTTGGTCATCGCTCATCGTCTAAGCACGATCCGTGAGGCTGACCAGATTCTCGTCATGAATCAAGGCGGTATTTCGGAGCGTGGCACACACGAAGAGCTGCTGGCCAAACGCGGCTTTTATTACGAGTTATATAACAGCCAGTTTAAGTTAAGCGGCTGAAGTAGCCAACAGGCTGCTGACAACAAACAAGAGAGCCGGTTCCCTGGAACCGGCTCTCTTGTTTTCTGCTATAAGGATCAATGATCTGCGTACAAAAGCGCAGTCTACCACACAACTTCCTTCCCCTTATAACTGAAGGGCAGATGCAGACCAAGATAAAGCATCTGTACCAATCCAAGACTAATGGGGATGAGACTCTTACCATTTAGCACGACCGGACCCAAACACCTCTATTTTGATCAACCCAGCTCTATTCGCAAATTTAGCGGACATTAGATCCGTTATTTCCATCAAAATAGCTAATTTAGCGAATCGAATGGACACCTGGTCCGTTATTTTATTAAGTATATGGCGATAAACACACTGATACGGCGAATAACGCATCTCATGTCCGCTAAACTAGTTATATTCATCTTTTTTAACTAAATAACGGATGCTCAGTCCGTAAGCATTACGAACACAATAAAATGCAATACAACGCAAAAGAAATACGATGCAATATAAGGCACTACAATGCAATAAATGCCATTAAAAAGCGATACAAATGCCATATAACGCAATACAACGCGCTTCCAATGCACTACAAGGCAACCATCCCGAACGACTTCACCATTCCTTCTCAACTCAGCTAGCATTGCTCACGATCCGCTTTAGAGCCCCGATCATCTATTCCATTTGATTACCCGGCGCATTGTATTCGAGGCCCAGTAGCCCTTGTAACCTCCTGCGAGCAGGGTCCGCTGTTTTCGCGTCAAAATGAGTATGTACCGTCCATGGTGCAACCATCGCATCGCCTTCAGCTTCATCGGCCTTCCATCTGCCAAGATGAAGGAGAAACCCAAAAGCCGATGTTCAGCATACACGCTTTATCGGCGAGTTTCCGTTCGCCCGTCTTCAGGCAGCCGACGATTGTTTCCCGGACACGGTGGAGCTGACTGCATTTAATCCGTCATTCCGCTAAATTACAAAGATCCAAGCATTCCTTGCGGATTTTTTGACATCGCGCTGCATATTATGACTAACCAAACTGTCACCTATACAATCAATCTTTCGCTAACGAACCCGATGCAAGATCATAAACGTAATTACCGTTACGAGAAGAATGACAAAATTCAGCTGATCAAACTTTTCTCCCGTAGCCATGATTTCAGTGCTCCCGACTTCGGCGATCTGTCCATTGCAACGGATACGGAAGATGTCAGTTATCAAGAATATTGTACCTCGGCGGCTGGTTCGATAATCTGGAGATTTTTTGGAAGGACTTCACCGAAGCGGCCAAATTTACGAACCGTACTTACGACCCGGCCGCAACAAAAAGGCAACGGTGGAGACGTCTGCTCCCTGGCCGCGCACTTCGCGCTAAAGCCAGGTGAAAAGAAAAGCATCCGCTTCGTGATCGCCTGGAGCTAACTGACCCCTAGCGTGAGATAAATTAAAAACACCTTCAAGAGAAAGAGAACGCAACCATGTCGTAAGATATGGAGACAATCTAGGAGGTGTTTTGGCGTTGGTAGCAAGAGTCAGCTATCCGGTAGAAGTGAAAAAGAAATCCATTGAAATGAGGTATTCTTTATCAAAGATGACGCATCTGGTACGGTATGCAGTACTTCAACGAGACCTTAAACAGTGATTTGCTGGAGGAAATAGTGCTATCCGGTCATCTTTTTAATTCGTTTACTCTACTGAAAATAACTAAGATACACATCTTCCAAGTTGGGCTTCACTGTTCTAAAGTCCATATTATTTTGTGGTTTATCATCCACAACTCTTACCCATATTCCTTCTGAATCACTTGTTATGTTGCTTACTTTATAACGTGAGTGTATTTCGGGAAGTTCAGATTCAGATATTAGAACCTCATGAACACTCCCCTCCATCTTCGCAAGGATGTTCGCGGGCTTGTCTTTCACAATGAGACATCCATCCTTCATAAGCAATACTTCCTTGGAGATATACTCAATATCTGAGACAACATGTGTGGCAATGATAACGATCTTATTCATTGCAATGGTGGATATGAAATTGCGAATACGAATTCGCTCTTTCGGGTCAAGTCCTGCTGTAGGCTCATCCAATATAAGCAGTTCAGGATCGTTCAGCAGCGCCTGTGCAATCAGGATACGCTGTTTCATTCCACCCGAATAAGTACCTAACTTCCGATCAGCATCCTTTGACAAATTCACAATCGTAAGAAGTTCATCTATTTTCTCTCTCGCTTTAGCTGTAGGCAACCCTTTCAGTGCAGCTATGTACCAGAGAAAACGCCTTCCTGTGAAGTCCTGATAGATGCCTTGCTGCTGGGGCATATAACCTAATATTTCTCTGTACGACTTACCCATACGTGAAATATTCTGTCCCTGATATAAAATTTCTCCTTCATCAGGTTTTAACTGATCCGTAATTAGATTCATAAGCGTTGACTTTCCCGCACCATTCGGACCAAGTATTCCATAAATACCAGACGTCAATTCAGTATTATAATTACGAAGAGCTGTTGTCTTGCCTTTATTATAACGCTTTGTCACGTTGTTAATAGACAGTTTCATACTCATCCTCCCCTTTTAGAGAAGCTGTTACTGAAATGCCATGCCCCCCATCCAGCCACAGCACCTATGATAATCAGTGCCCCGAAATAAACACTCACTCCCACGGTGTAAGAGATCGATTCAAATGCCTGGTCGAGTAGGAATAATCGATTAAATGAATAATTACCGATTGTCGTAAGCCCTATATATTGGAGACTTAATGGCAGAACAATAACAGCGGTCGAAGTCAACAACATAAATGCTTGCTTTTGAACAAATACAGCGAGGAACAGAATAACATGTACCATGAGAATAACACCTAATGTTTGCAGCAAACCTGTCACAACGACATAACCAAGAATACTGATTGGCCATTCCACATGACCCAGAATTTCGATACTTTGCACTGCTGAATACCAATCGAATGCCGGGTATTGTACCAGAACATTGTAAAATTTAGGAATCTGTAGGATGAAAAAAGTCAGGACTGCATAGATACAGGCAATCGAATACTTCGAAGCAAACAAACTCCACCTGCCTTTAGAAGTACTTCTTAACACCCTCACCATATCGTTCTTGTAATCAATGGAGAACAAAGGACCTAGTCCAGCAATTAACAAGAGCGAATACATTAAACCATTCAGCAGATTATCCTGTTGACGATTAAATAATGCATCACTGGATATGACATTAACAAAACCGCCAGTGACCCCCTGTTCCTCGCTTAATCGGAGTAAATAATCCCTTTGCTCTTCAACGTAAAGAAATGATTTTTCTTGTTTCGCAAATGTCTCAAGATTATTTTGTTCTTGATTATAAGCAGTTAGATCAATTTCTCTAGATTTATATCGTTCTTTCCAATAGGCTAATTGTTTAGGCAGCCCATTAAACTTCTCCCTCTCTTCACGTAGAAAGACAAGCTTGTCTTCAGTCAGTTTCCCGTTTAACTGTGATAAATAGATATTATACACTGATGCATCCATATCAAACTGACGTTCCTTACCTTCAATATTTTGATAGGAAATGATACACACTAATATTAATATGAACAGTGACTTACCAGTAATTAAAAACTTGTAAAGCTCATGCTGGAAAAGTGAATTATTTCGTCTGAGCCTAAATAGATATGCTTTTAATTTCGTATACCATTGCATTCCCATTTTTCGAGTAGTGTTATCCATATGTGATACAAACAACCAAATACTGAGTACAGGCAATATAAGCAGGAGAGAGCCGCCAACATAAAAGGTCAGTGTATCTTTGCTGATCGGATAACCTAGTACATTTATATTGCGGTAATCCCCAAAAAGATTAAATGTATCATAGAAGGCGACCACATTGATGTACTTCAACACATTAATGTAAGAATTCGGATGAATGAGCGAATAACAAATGAAACTCAGCCCTAAGAGTGTCGCCAAAACGATGTATATCCGTGAAGTTTGACGAAGGAATAGAAATATAGCCGCTAGAAGCCAAGCCATAACCAGATTAGCTGCTACTTTCATCAGCAAATAGGTTATTATATATTGACCTACAGTCATTGGATGAATGGTTCTTCCAAAAGAATCCATGGATTGAATATACCTGCCTGGATCACCAAACCCATATAACCGTTCACTGAGCAATAAGATTGAACCATAGAACACAATGGACAGCAGTACAGTCAACATGCTAAGAACAGACATCTTAGCACTAATGGTTCGGAATTTCCCATTACGGGTACTCCTGATAAGCGGGGTTAAACCTTCTTCCCGTTCCATAAGAAACACAATCGTACAAAGTAAAAATAACAGCAGCACCATAAATAAATCCGTTGATCCCGATCTCGTTCCTGTTGTTAAGCCTTCTTCAAGCCCAAGCTTCCACGGCAAGTTCTGAAGGGGTCTGAAATCCTCAATCGTTTTCACAATGTTACGATAGGAGAAAGAATATTTATTGTGAAAAATGGAGACCGACAACATTTCATCTGCACGTTGTTTCATATCATCCATATCAATTACAAACTGATCATGACTTTCATACTGAGCTCTTATCAATTTGATTATGTACGTGTCTCGGCTAAGAAGCTCTTCCTGATTAACATAGGGACTTTCCTTGTACTGCATATAAGCTTCTGGATGATCTCTTTTGGCATCCTCGATTAACTGCTTCCAAATGCTGTCTTGTATATCGCTATTTTCTTGAGCAAATCTGTTGTATAGAGTTAACAATTCTTCTTGTTTATAAGCTAACGCCTTACCCTCTTCTAGTGGTAAGGCGTTGTATTCGTTCTCCAACTTTATATAGTCATCTCGATATTGAATTAATAAATCCTGTTCTTTCCGCTGTGTATTATAATAAAACAATCCATTAATGAACAATAAGAGGATTGTCAAAACCGTAAATATTCGTTTTTTCCATACCTTGAATAGTTCATAACCCATTAATTTCATGAACATCTCTCCATATGAATTCTCTCATACAATGGCGTTTTTATTTAACCTGTGTCATAAAGTTTTTGCCTTCAAGCAACGGTTCAAATTCTGCTCTTCCCGGTTCAATCATGCTTTTATCCAGAATCATATAGCCTATATTCTCGTAGTCTTCATACCGAAGGAACATATATTTTTCATCTCCGAGTATATTGTAGTTCATTTTCGGCAGATCCGTTAGGTTAACACGATGAATGATTTCATTATCTTTATAAATTGCCATTTCATAAGGAACCCCTTCTGGCAAATCCTTAGCATATGCAAACAAGGGACGCATATAAGAGTATAAGTTATCTTTATAAAATACGGATAAAGTAAGCGGATCATCAAGTTTTAGCTGTTTAATTTGTTCACCTTTTAGATTAGAGCTATAAAACTCACGATTTCTTTCATCCTCCACAATTCCGTAATAGTATGAAAAGTATAACCCACCCCCATTTATTGCTTGCAGGAAATTGGAGCCCCCCTCATCTTTACGATCTGCTATCGCAGTCAATTCTCTTGTCTCCAGGTCATATCGTAGAATTTCATACCCCTTATCAGTCCATGAATTAAGATATAACTGTTGACCATAGGGGACTATATCCGTGATGTTAGCATCTAATCCTGTTTTTTCATAGATAACCTCTTCCCTATGTTTCCCTTCCATTTTCGATCTCACAACTTTTGTGGTTTGTACATTATCTTTTCCAGCACTCATCATACTATAATATAAATATCCACGATGTATCGCTACATAATTAGGTTTGGTATTAAATATCTTGAATGTCTTACGGTTCTTACCATCCGGGTCCATTCTAGATAATTTCCACACAATATCAAACTTAGATCGTTTGCTTTTTGTATCCCAATAGCTTCCTAATACGTACAATTTAGAATCATAGTACTGTATAAGTGCTGGAATATCCCCATCCTCTGTTTGAATAAATGCATAACAATTCGAACTATCTGGCTTATTCTTACATCGGTGATCGGGACGATTATCAAGTAAAACAGGCTTTTTACTTTCTTTGTCCATATAATAAATTAAATCTTCATTCATGAAATAGTAGCCGTTTTCTGAACCTGTCATGAAAAGTCCGTGTCCTTGTATTCGAAAATTCAGCGGGTAATCCCACTCTTCGTGAAAGTTGTTGTCATCTGGGTATTCGGAACTTGTGCACCCCGTAACCACAATTAAAAAAAGTACAGTTAACCAAGTTATGAAATGTCTTTTCATTCTTTTTCCTTTCTAAATTTCGAATTGTGGAGGAATAAGTGCCTTGGAAAAGGATATCCATTGATCCATTTACCAAGGCACTGAAGGTTGTCCTTTATACTAGAAAATATTAAGGGTAAATGACTGTATTTTCCTGCCAGGTCTGTGGTCCACCATCATTTGCTCTATGATATCCCGTTCCTCTGACTGCTCGTGTAGGAGCTGAAACGGAACTAGCTGTTGCACTTACTTGAACAAATCCAGAAGCCTCCTTGGGTGATGTACTTTTCTCCTGGCCATTTACTCCATCGTAGTAAAAGTATGTTGATCTTGCAGTTACTGAACAATTCGATTTGGCACAAGAAGTTGCGGCAGTAGCACTATCAAAGCCAAGGTTCACATACCCACTTACTGGTGTTACCCCACCCAGAAGACCTGATACGGAGGAAGCTGCTAAAGCGCTTCCAGAAAGAACCAACGTTCCGAGTAATACAGAAGACAAAACTGTTAGCTTTTAAATTTTTTTAAACTTCAATCTTATTCCTCCAATTTTATTCTACTTGGGGTAATTTAGCCCGGCCGGAACTATTAATTTGGATTTAACCCCAGTATTTCCACTATATTGCAATTGATTACATATTTCAACTAAAAATATAATATTTTCATTTTGTGATAGAATAGACCATTATTGGCCGTTAGCTTAATGAAATTGCATGGAAACAATGTTAGGTACTTGTCTAATCGGTAATCGGCTTATGTTTTTGTCCCGCGACAATACTTCCACACAAACTAATGCCATATCATCCTCCCATCCCTACTTGTTTAATCGTTAAAACACAAATATCCGCAGTTACGCGGCTTTTAAGCGTGTGTGTTTTTGTCGTCTTAAACCAGTTTTCTATAAAACTGCGACTGTTACAACCAAAATGGCGCATATTTTTACAACAGCAGCCTGCAAGTAATTGACTGTTGTTGTAAGGTGCGTTGTATTCAGGTCAATTAAATCAACTTGATGATTATGTTGAACGTCGATTATTCGTGTGGGATGGTGTTTGGTTTTGTCCCCAAGGTTCACCCCCCTACCGCTGAACCGTTTAATCGCTTCCTCAGTCACCGGCTGGAAGAGGTTAACGAGGTTGCCGTCGGGATCACGGAACAACACAGCACGGTTCCCCACGGTATCGTGGTCGGTTCCTTTACCCACTCGTTGACAAACGGCTTCAAGCTCTCGTATTCGGCATCGACATCGTGGACGCGGAACTCGAGAATGACAGTGCGATTGTCGGCCGCCACTGCGGAACCAATGCCGAACAGTGGCACCGTCTGGGAGTGACTGATCGCCAGGGATGATGGACTTCCTCTGAAAGCCGTTTCATTTCGCGTGGAAGCAGCGACGCGACCATATGATTTTCCGGACCAATGGTATAACCCCCATCCGCTGCACGATCCGCATATTCCCGATAACGTTTAACCGTATACTCGAACTGTTCATCAGTCATCGGCTCCGATCCCTTGTAACTGCCGCCGGTGTCGATCCGCACGGTTTCTGCGCCCAGGATTTCAGCGGCATCCAGATGAACCAGCGCATTCTCATACAGCCTCTGCCGAAGATCCGGGTCAGGATCCCATAGATGCGCTCCGTCCACAGCAAAGTTGACCACCCTCATCTCTTTCTCATCCAGAGGCTCCAAAACGGTTAACGCCCTATCCAGCATCGCGCTCGCCAACCCCATTCCTCGATGTTGGGGTAATACTGCGATACTATAGACGAGTGGCAAGCCCTCCCATAAAGAGATCAAACATACGCCGACGATTTCTTCCGTTGTTCGGTCATATACTACTGAAGATGCTCCCAACAGCTTGGAGGCCACTAAGTCAAAATATCGCGCCGCATCATCAGCATAAACCCCGACTTCCCGCTCATCCGGGCCATTAGCATATGCTTCCTTAAACACCTCTGCAATCTTAGACATATCATCTATTGCCGGTTTTCTATGCAAACGCCCCTCCTTATCCCCTTTTGAATTAGGCTCTTTATATCAGGCTAACCCCCAGATATCCCGCTGTTCCCCACATGATCAACGCGGATATTCGGTTCAACGTAGACAACAATTTCCCTGATGCATCCATCCTTCCCGCTGCCCTGCCTGCTATTCCTAGACCCAAGAACCACAGCCATGAAACTGCGATGCATACGACGGCAAAAATCACTTTATCCATCCCTGAATATTGAAGAGAGCTTGTGCCAATGACCCCCATCGTGTCCAGGACAGCATGCGGATTTAACAAGGATACGGACATGGCAAAAATAATTTGCCTCTTCGGCGTAAACGAACGAGCCTCTTCCAACACTTGACCCGAAGGTTTGCTCTTCCAGGTCACCATTCCCATATAGACCAGGAAACAAATCCCCAATGTAAACAGCACGGTTCGGATCCATTCATATTCCAGAACAACAACGGATACGCCCAGAACCGCTAATGAGATCAGCAATGTATCACATAGCGATGCGGTAATCATGACGGGCAGTGCCTTGACGAAGCGGGATTGTACCGCACCCTGATTAAATACAAACACGTTCTGCACGCCCAAGGGAAGAATAAGACCCAAAGCTAGAATGAATCCATGAACGATGACTCCTATCATATGAAACCAAACCTCCAGTCAATATTTCCACCATTGTAAAGGAGGATGTCGGCTGCGTCTCCAACCAATTGGTTGGCGCTTGAACCAACCAATGAGGTATACTGAGGCATATTCCTACATGAAAGCGGGTTTACTTATACTTATGGCTGAAGAATGGAAATTAAATAAGTACTCCGATGTGCCGCTTCATCAGCAAATTTATGATGATATTAAGAGCAGAATCATGAACGGGGAATGGCCGGTCGGAACCCGAATTCCCACGCAGCGAGAGCTGGCTGCCAAATATCAAGTTAACCGCAGCACCATTGTGTATGCGCTCGGGGAGCTCGCTGCAGACGGTTTAATTGAATCCCGCGTGGGACAAGGCACGGTGATTATCAACAATACTTGGAGTTTACTCGCTGCCACGCCTCCGCCTGATTGGAATCAATATGTAAAATCCGGCTCCTATCAGCCCAATATCCAGATGATCCAGCAAATCAATCGTGCGGAAACCGATTCAAACATGATCCGCCTCGGAACAGGCGAGCTCTCGCCCGATCTCCTCCCGACCGGCCAAATGCGGGAGACGTTTAACAGCAGGATGTCCAGCCGTTTCACCTTGGGGTACTCGGAACCGAAAGGGAGCCTGTACTTAAGAGAAATCATCGCTGGTCATCTGAAAAAAAAAGGGATTATAGCCTCCCCTGCTTCCATACTCATCGTCTCCGGCGGGCTGCAAGGCTTACAGCTGATCTCGTTGGGACTGCTGCATCACGGCTCCTCCATTTTGTTGGAGAATCCCTCTTACCTGAACTCGATTCATGTGTTTCAATCCGCCGGCATGCATTTGCACGGCATCCCGATGGATGAGAATGGGGTCCAAACGGAAGCCATCGGGAGGCTCCAGCGTCAACACAGGGCTGCCCTGCTGTATACCATTCCTGCCTTTCATAACCCAACCGGCACCTTGATGTCTTCTGACAGGAGGGCAGAGCTGCTTCGGATATGCGCTCAGGAAAGGCTGCCTTTAATCGAGGATGACGTGTATGGGGAAATATGGTTCGATACCCCCTCGCCACCTCCGCTGAAAGCTTCGGATAAACAAGGCCTGGTGCTCTATATGGGCAGCATGTCCAAGACCCTGGGTCCCGGGCTGCGCATCGGGTGGATCGTCGGGCCTGAGCCGGTCATCGACCGGCTGTCCGACATTAAAATGCAAACCGATTACGGCTCCAGCTCTCTATCCCAGCATGCCGTTGCGGAATGGCTCTCCAGCGGGTTATATGAGAATCATCTCGATCATATCCGGGCAGAGCTGATGAGACGCCGTGATTTCACCCTATCGTTACTGGAGCAATATTTTCTCGATATCGCACACTGGAATATCCCTCAGGGCGGATTCTATATTTGGCTTCGTTTCAAGAATCCCCTCTCCATTCGGACTTTATTTGAGCAGGCGCTGAAAGAGAGCATCTTGCTTAATCCCGGAAATATATATGACCGTAACGACCAGCAGCATCTGCGCCTATCCTATGCATACGCCTCGTACGATCAGCTGGAGAGCGGGCTTATCCGGCTTGCGGAGCTTATCCGCCTACATCCGTTGCCATGAAAAAAAAGGCTCTCCCGAGGACTTTGATCCTTAGGGAAGGCCCTTTCCTTTTATCAGTGTGCCCGCTTCATTTCGGTAATCCAAACCTGTAACCTATACATGACGCCGTTCCATCAGATTAATGCCCATGCCCATGCACAGCACCCCGATGAGCAGCAATTTGGAGATCGGGAGCCAGAGATCCTCGATACCATAACCGTACACAGCGATTCCCGTCAATGCTTTCATGGCATGGGTCAGCGGAATGGCCTCAGCGATACCAAGCAGAATCGGATTCGTTAGCGTGCCTGGCGGCATGTATACCCCGCTGATAAGCGGCATGATCGGAATGATGGACGGAAACAGCGTTCCAAATTGCTCAGGCGACTGCAATATGCCAACAAAAAGCATACTTAAAGCGACGATGGTCAGTGTGTAGATTACAGTGACTAGCAGCAGCAAGCCGTATTGGTCGCCTAGGTCAAAGCCGAAACCATACCGAAAGATGAGCAGCACCAGGACGATCTGCACGATGCCGATCACGGAGCTGTATAGCAGATGACCCATGTACATCTCTGTTTTTCGGACCGGAGAGAGAATCAGCCGATTCCATACGCCGGAGGCTTTATCCTTCGTAATCGTATTTACCTTGAAACCAATGGTAAACATGACGAGGAATAATGAAAATCCGAACATCAGCTGAAGTCCCATATCATGAGATACGAGTTCTCCCCCACCCTGCGACTCGGATTGGAGACGCAAGGGTGGTTTCTCCATATAAGCATGCACGTACTCGCGGAATTTCGTTTCATCTTGCACGCTCACCGCTGCGGCCCGAAGCTGCAGCTCTCGTTCATAAACCGTACGGAGATGCTGATCAGCTAACTGGGCATATGGGTTATCCATTGCGGCTATGATGCGATAATCGTCCGAGACCAGCTTCACGGCGAGATCTGCGCGTCCCTCGCGCACTTTCTTTCTTGCCGTCTGTTCATCCTCCATTCGAAATTCGAATGTATCGTTTTGATTCAGCCATTCGATCCACTCGGCTTCGGACTCATCAACCACCCCGTCTGCGGTGAAAATGTCAATCTTGATCTTGCTGTCAGCCTTCCCTCCGAACATCAGCGTGGCCAATATGCTCAGACCGATGAACATAATGATCATCCATGGATTTCGCTTTTCTTTCATCCATTGTGATATTAAGATGGGCGCCATCAGATCCGCCCCCTTCTTGGAAAGATCCATAAACTCGCAGCTAGAATAACGATGGAGAACACCCCTTGGTACAGGATCGGCAGCCATAGTTCTTGAAACGGACTGCCCTGTATCCACTGAATCATGGACATTAAGGCCAAGCCGTTGGGGGTTACGCTGCCGATGCTCATCAGCCAATCCGGCAAAATATAGATCGGCACCAAATTCCCTCCGATGACGCCGAGCACAAGAAGCAGTATGAATGAAATGCCGGTTGCGACATCCGTGTCCTTCATTCGGAAGAGCATGGCCGTATAAAGCGCAGATAACGCCGCAACCGTTAGACACATCATGAAGATAATGAAGGTCAAACCGATCCAGAAGATCAGGGATTTCCCCGGAAAAAGCTGAAACAGAAAATGCGAGACGATCAGCAGGACCGCAGATTGCAGCAGAGACATGCAGAATGTCGACCCAACCTTGCCGGACAAGTAGCGAAATGGGTGGGTTCCGGCAAGAAGGAGACGCATGAACACCATCTCTCGCTTTTCCGTGATCGATTTGGACGCCGTCGTTGTGGAAACGGACAGCGCAAAGAATAAACTGACCGCCAGGGCGTAATATTGGAACGAGGTGATCATGTCCACACCTTCAATTTGTTCCAATCCGCCGACAGGGCTGTTCGCCAGCGCAAGCTCGCCCTCACCCTTGCTTTCCTGTTCTTCCATTCCGCTGTCCAGCGCAGCTTGATAATTAGCGGCACCCAAAAATCCATCCAGCATATTTTGCAGAACATTCACTTTCATTGAATTCTCTAGCGCCGTCAAAGTCAGCACCGCACCGTCTCCCTCATGCAGGAGCAGCTTGTTAAGCGCAGCCAGCGTGTACCCCTCAGGAACTGTTAGGACGGCCTCCACTTTCTCTTCCTCCAACTGCACATGGGCGGTCTTGTCATCCAATGCAGCAACTTGAAGAAATTCCTTCACCTCATCGTTGCCGAACATATTCATTAACAAGGCTTCCGGTTGGAAACTCGCGGCTGCTTTACTCAGTTCGTTCTTCTCTTCCTGGCTGATCGACATCCTCTTTAGGGTTTCCTGAAAGGCATGGATTCCCTCTTCATGCCGGTCCTTCACGACCAATGCAACTCTCATCTCAAGGGACTCATTTGAATTCTCTACCCAATTCGGCAAGGCAAATCCAAGAATCAGGATTAGCACTAATGGCATAAACAAAGCAATCAGCATCTCTTTCCGGTCTCTCCAATAGACAAGAAAGTCTTTTTTGAAAAATACGCCCAAACGGCTGTCCTCCCCTCAATCCCGAAGCTTGCGGCCGGTCAAATGAAGAAACACATCCTCGAGACTTGGCGACTGGATATGGATATTCTGAATCTGCACCTTATGGCGTTCGGCAGCCTGCACAATACCGGACAGAATGTAACTGTTCTTCATCACAATGAGCTTCAGCCCATGATCCGTCTCCTCAACCTGCCTGACGCTTTCTAAGGAGCGAAGCTCCTCGGCCAGCTCCGGATTTGGGCGATTCAGCTGGATGATCAGCGTATCCTCACCGGACAAGATGTGCTGCAGCTCCTCCTTGGTACCCGATGCGATAATCCGCCCGTGATCCATGATGTACATCCGGCTGCACAGCTGCTCCACCTCTTCCATGTAATGGCTTGTGTACAGTACCGTGGTCCCTTTGTCCCGGTTCAAGCGCCGGACCGTTTCAAGGATATGATTGCGGGACTGCGGATCTATGCCCACGGTCGGTTCATCCATGATGACGATTTTCGGATCATGCAACAGAGCGGCTGCAATATTGATCCTTCTCTTCATGCCTCCGGAATAGGTGCGAATTAACTCCTTCTGGCGATCCCGAAGGCCGACCGTCTCAAGCAGCCCCTGAATTTTGATCTCCAATTCCTTTCCGTTCAATCCATATACGCGCCCGAAAAATTTAAGGTTTTCATACGAGGTTAGTTCCTCATACAACGCAATTTCCTGAGGCACCACGCCTAATACGGTGCGGATATCCTGCGGATGCTTGAGCACGCTTTTGCCGTTCAGGCGTACATCGCCGCCCGTCGGTTTCAGCAAGGATGAAATCATGGAAATTGTTGTCGATTTCCCGGCGCCGTTCGGACCGATCAATCCGACGGATTCTCCCCGATCCAGATACAGGCTGACTTCCTCCACGGCAGTCTTGCCCTTAAACACTTTTCGAAGTTCTACGGTTTCCAGCATCATGTCCCCCCATTCTCGATATGAACCTAAGCTGGCTTGGAATCCCTCGTTCATATCGTCCACAGCTACAAGTGTATATGCAAAAAGGCAGTGCCATCACTGCCCTCGGTCATTGCTTTGATTCCGAACCATGACTTCAGTCATGTTAGGTTCGAACTTAACGATATCGTCCTTCCTTGCGAATCAAACCAGATTGTGCCGAATGGCATAAATCGCCAGCTGCGTCCGGTCTCTTACATCAAGTTTATCCATAATCTGGCTGACATGATTCTTAACCGTTCCGATCGACAAACCCAGCTCGTCTGCGATTTCGCGGTTGCTGCGCCCTTCCCCTACCAGACGTATGATGGTCAATTCCCGTGGGGTAATCGAAGCATCAACGACGGGGGCTTTCTTCTCTTCCAGCAGTTTGGGAATCACCTTGGCCGCCACATCCTCCTGGAGCGATAATCCACCGCTCAAGCAGCTTCGAATCGAGCGGATCAAAGCCTCTGGCTCCGCCTCCTTCAGCATGTATCCGCTTGCCCCGCTCTTTAGCGCCTCGACCGCATACTGATCGTCGTTAAACGTCGTCAGCATCAGCACTTTTGTCTTCGGCCAGCGCGAACGTATGATGCGCGCAGCCTCCAATCCGTTCATCTCCGGCATTCGGATATCGAGGACAACGACATCAAAGATATGGTTTTCGCATAAAGCCACAGCCTCTTTGCCGTTACCAGCTTCACCGGCAACCAGCATATCCGAATCGCTTTCGATCATCATCTTCAGACCTTGACGAACCATGGCCTGATCCTCGGCCAATAATAAACGTATCAGCGGACTCCCTCCTCGATTAACCTGGACATGAGTAACGTTCCGCGAACGATAAACTGGTTATCGTACTGGGAGATTTGAAGCTCGCCCCCAGCCTCTTCCATTCGCTCTCGCATCGCTTTTAAACCATAGCCCTCCCGGTATGTAACGTGTTTCCGGTCATATGGATTGCTTACCTCAAAACGGAATATGCCGCCTCCCGGCGCTTCAAAAATGATATGCACCTCTCGCGTGCTCCCATGCTTCATCGCATTGGTCATGGCTTCCTGAACCGCACGGTATACCGCAATGGATTGGATATTGTTTAAAGGTACGGTTAGGGCTCCATGCCGCGCCGTTAGCGTTACGCGCATAAAGCTCTCGGATTCCAACCGCCGGAGAAGTCCAATGATCGCGGGCAATCCGCTGGTCTCCTGCTGCTTCATGGATTTCACCGCGTTTCTGGTCTCCTCCAGACTTTCCTTGGCAAGGGCTTTGAGCCCCTTCAGTACCTCGGCGGTTTCCCCGTCTGCCTGCATTCGGTGCATCTCGAGCTGCATGAGCAGTGCCGTTAATTTATGTCCGACGGAGTCATGGATATCGCGACCGACCTGAGCCCGCTCCTCCTGCCTGGCATGCTGCTCACCCGTAATCAGGCGACGCTTCATATTACGATACTCACTGAGCAGCGTTTCATATCGCACGCTTGACTCTTCATTACGGGAGAAGACGGTGCGAAATAAGGCCAGCCCCATCGCAAGCATAACCGAGTATAAAACGAGGAAGAACCACGGAAACTCGGGGTATCCGAACAAACCAGGCACCATGGCACCTGCAGCCAGAACAAGACCAATTCAGGCAGCTTGAACGAACGAAAGCCGATACACGGCTTTTCCCGCTAAAATGGAATAAACCAGCAATATGTACGGGTTCGTTGCAGTCGTATTGGTCGGCCATAGGGAGATAACGGAAAATACCGACGCTACGAGCAGTGTGACAAATAGCATTGCAGCCCTGGCACGGAATAATGGCGTTAAAAAAAAGGCCATGAAAAAAATGGCGCTGCTCCCCAACCTCCAAGGCAACTGATCCGGATTAACATGCTGGAGCACAGGAGCGAAGGCGCTCAGCCAGCTCAAAACAAGAAATAAAAACCATATCCAGAACGACCGCACTTGCTCCCCTCTCTTTCCTATCAAGAGTTTCACGATTCCCAGAAAAAAATCCCGTTCCAATTTTTAGTTATATCATATCACATGCCTCATCACTCTTTTTGGTGAAATAAGTAAATTGGAAATAATAATCGCTTCGAATTTATTGTGAAAAAATATACATACACCAATAAACCCTTACTAATACAGGGATCTATTCGACAGGCTTAGAGCTTGATTGGAGCGAAAAACAGGCCCGGAATTGTGACGAAACTGGTAACTCTCGTGAATGTTTGAACAAAGTATGAACTGCCTCTAAACCGCGCCACTACAATGATTTCGCTCACAACCGCACCCTTTTGTAACAAATTGAACACATAAAATTACATACATTGACACGAATGTGGATTTATATGTCAATTATACAAGTTTATGTGTTTTGCAAAGCCGGCCGGAACTTTCTACTATAGATGTGTCAGTAACATTGAATCGAACGAACGTTTCAAGGAAAGGGGTACATCATGAACAAAAGAGGGCCGTTATTTGCATTGTTATTATGCTTTACCTTGCTCTTATCGGGATGCAGCTCGCTCACGGTATTAGATCCGAAAGGACCGGCTGCCAGAACCCTATCCGATACAATCATATTCTCCATTCTCATGATGGTCGGAATTCTAGCGGTAGTTTACGCGCTCTATATCTACATGCTCACCAAATATCGAGCCAAGAAATCCAACGAAGGTTACGAGCCGCCTCATGAAGAGGGTAACAAATGGCTGGAAATTCTCTGGACTGCCATTCCGATCCTGATCGTTGCCGTGCTCTCGGTCGTAACCGTTAAAACGACGGTAGCCGTTGAGAATGTGCCTGAAGGCTACGAGAACCAAAAGCCGCTGGTTATATACGCTTCCTCCTCGAACTGGAAATGGCATTTCAGCTATCCGGAAGAAGGAATCGAGACTGTCAATTACGTCAACATTCCGACCCATCGTCCGATCGAGTTCAGACTGTATTCATTCGGTCCGATCACAAGCTTCTGGATTCCTCAGCTTCACGGTCAGAAGTACGCGATGAGCGACATGATCACCAAGCTGAACATGGTTGCCGACGTACCGGGTTCGATGATGGGCCGTAACGCAAACTTCAACGGCGAAGGCTTTGCCCATATGGAGTTCGAAGCTCTTGCCATGACCTCTGCCGAATACGATGAGTGGGTTAAGGATGTAAAGGACACCGCGCCTGAACTGAAGGAAGATGAGTTCAAGAAGCTTCTGGATACCGCGCATGTCGGTCGGATGACTTTCTCCAATACGCATCTGGAATTCAGTCCGCCGCCATCCGAAGATCATCACCATGGCGGCGATGTCAACGGCAATGAGGAGCATCAGGACCATAAAGACGTCCACCCGGATCCTGCAACAACGGAAGAAACGGAATTTGACAGCGAAACGAACGTGGATCCGAACGAACCGTTGCCGAACTTTCCGGCTGAAGAAAGCCCAAATCATCAACATGAAGGACATTAAATCGGTGAGTGAAACGTTGTTCACCCGATATACTTCATACATCCAGAAAGGAGCTTGGCCTCTATGAAATGGGACGAATTTTTCGTTACCGGTGATCCGTTAATTTACGGCGCCATGGTGAGTATCGTGCTCGTCTCGCTCGCAATCCTCTTCGGTTTGACCTATTACAAGAAGTGGGGTTACATGTGGCGGGAATGGCTGACGACCGTGGATCACAAAAGAATTGGTGTCATGTACATCATCTGTGCATTGATCATGCTGTTCCGCGGAGGCGTGGACGCGATCATGATGCGTGCTCAAACCGCCGCACCGGAGATGAAGTTTCTGACCGGGCAGCATTATAATGAAGTATTCACGACTCACGGGGTCATCATGATCCTCTTTATGGCCATGCCGTTTATTTTCGGTCTGATGAACGTCATCGTTCCGCTCCAGATCGGTGCCCGTGACGTAGCATTCCCTAAACTGAACGCAATCAGCTTCTGGTTGTTCTTTGCCGGCGCGATGCTATTCAACATTTCCTTCGTTATCGGAGGTTCGCCGGATGCTGGCTGGTCCGCTTACTTCCCGCTGGCCAGTATCGAATTCAGTCCGACGGTCGGCAATAACTACTACTCTCTGTCGCTTCAGATCTCAGGGATTGGTACGTTGCTGACAGGTCTTAACTTTATCGTAACGATACTGAAGATGCGTGCTCCGGGCATGACCTTGATGCGCATGCCGATGTTTACGTGGTCTGTACTGATCACTTGCGTCATCATTATCTTTGCTTTCCCTGTACTTACGATTGCGCTCCTGCTTATGATGTTCGACCGCATCTTTGGTTCCCAATTCTTCACGATGGCGAACGGCGGTATGGATATGCTGTGGGCCAACCTGTTCTGGGTATGGGGGCACCCTGAGGTGTATATCGTTATTCTGCCGGCATTCGGTATTTTCAGCGAGATCATCTCGGCCTTCTCCAAAAAGAACTTGTACGGTTATAGCTCCATGGTATTAAGCATGGCGATTATTTCCGGATTGTCCTTCCTGGTATGGGCCCACCATTTCTACACGATGGGTCAAGGGGCCATGGTCAACGGTTTCTTCTCCATCACAACGATGGCGATCGCCGTACCGACCGGGATCAAAATATTCAACTGGCTGTTCACGCTTCGAAAGGGTCGAATCAGCTTTACGACGCCGATGCTCTACTCGCTTGCCTTTATTCCGATCTTCACGATCGGCGGCGTTACCGGCGTCATGCTGGCGATGGCCAGTGCCGACTATCAATATCATAATACGATGTTCCTGGTTGCCCACTTCCACTATGTGCTCATTCCAGGCGCCGTATTCGCCGTCATTGCCGGTTTCCATTACTGGTTCCCTAAAGTGTTCGGCTTCCGTCTGAATGAAAGGCTGGGCAAAATCGCATTCTGGTTCATTGCCATCTCATTTAACGTAACGTTCTTCCCGATGTTCTTCCTGGGATTGATGGGGATGACCCGTCGTACGTACACCTATTCGGCAGAAACCGGCTTTGGCCCGCTGAATATGCTGTCGATGGTCGGCGCAATTGGCCTGGCGATCGGATTCATCATTCTGGTATACAACATCTACTGGAGTACACGTTACGAGCCGCGCGACAAAACAGGAGATCCATGGGATGCACGCGCACTGGAATGGTCAACGCCAAGTCCGGTTCCTGTATACAACTTTGCGATAACACCGAAAGTCAAGGGCCGCGACGCCTTCTGGTTCTCGAAGAAAAACAACGAGCCGCTTTCGGATGAGAAAATCACGAAGATTCATATGCCAAGCAACACCGGAAAGCCGTTTATACTGGGTATCGCCTTCTTCTTCCTTGGCTTCTTCTTGGTATTCAGCTGGTGGATTCCATCCATCGTTGCCGGTATCGCGGTATTGATTATTATGGCAACCATGTCCTTCGACCGTGATCACGGATACTACATTCCGGTTGAAGAGATTGTTCAAACCGAACAGAAACTGCGGGGTGATACGGTATGAAAATAGATGCCACTCAGCCCCTGGAATATGGAACAGAGGAAAACCGCAATCGAATATTTGGCTTCTGGCTGTTCCTCGGAGCTGAAATTGCGCTCTTTGCCACCTTGTTTACCGTCTACTTCGTTCTCGTGAACCGCTTTGCCAGCGGTCCGAGCGGAGCGGAAATCTTTGAAATTACGCCGGTCCTGCTTGAAACGTTCCTGCTCTTAACGAGCAGCTTCACCATCGGTTTGGCTGTTCACGCGATGCGTCTGGGACTGAAAAAGCAGATGATGCTCTTTATGGTCATCACCCTGCTGCTGGGTGCGGGATTCCTTGGGATCGAGATCTTCGAGTTCTTCACCTATGTGCATGAGGGAGTAACGCTCTCAACCAGCGCCTTCGCTTCCAGCTTGTTCACATTGCTTGGCACGCACGGAGCTCACGTTACCTTCGGTCTCCTGTGGGGAACTGCCATTCTGATACAACTTAAAAAGCATGGACTGGACCATTCCACAGCCAACAAGTCCTTCATCTTCTCGCTCTACTGGCACTTCCTGGACGTTGTGTGGATCTTCATTTTCAGCTTTGTATACTTGAAAGGACTGATGTGACATGATAAAACAGCTGTTTCCAATTAAGCATGTAGCGGGTTATATATCGTCTCTCGTCCTTTCAGCAGTTGCACTCGTCGTTCTGCTGGATATGCCGGCAGCTTCGAAATTGGCCGTTCTGCTGGTCACCGCTATCCTGCAGGCAGCCGTTCAGCTCTTGCTGTTCATGCACGTCGGGGAAAGTGATGACAAGAAATCCGTTTACATCAACATTGCCTTCGCTCTGTTCGTTGGTCTTGTCACGATTTTCGGAACGCTGTTCATCTTCGTATGGGGCTGGTATGCTTAATCCTGCGAATATCTCTGAATTTGTAAAGTAACGATGAATGTTCGCATTGTGAACATATATCATCATATCTAAGAGGGTGTCCCGAATGATGTTAAATCTGGCGGGATGCCCTCTTTTTCTGTTTTACGACGCAACGTGTACGAGTCGATCCTTCCCTCCTCCCGACATACAACAAGAAAACCGTTTCTCGGTAACCTGGCAGTGCGGCTGCCAATTACGAGGAACGGTTTTCTTTGTACATTCAATATCCAGCTTCGCCTGCCAAGGCAATATGAGGATTCATTCGTTTTGTCCGGACTCCATATCCAAAATCTCATCAATCTCGCCCTGGAGCTTCTTGGTCAGAGTCTGTTCGTCTCCAATGATCCAGGCGTGATTATATGGAGCTTCCCCCCTGGACGCAGCACGTTGATGGCGGATCGCTTCAACATACTTCGTGATGGATCGTGGCACTCCGTCGCGCTCCGTAAACAATAAAGGGGCATGCTTACCCATATGGGACAATGGAGCGGCTGCAATGGACAATACGGGCGAATCTGGCGTCGAGAACGAGAGACTGTATCCCGGCGATTGAACGCCCCAACCAAAGCCTGTTACGGGATCATTGAACTGCGCGAAATGAACGGCATTCTCGAATGGGTCATCCCCGGATATTCGCGTTACCTTACCATATTGCCGCAGCTCGTCTTCTACTGCCCGGGATACCACCTTTTCCGGACCAATGATATAGATATTCGCTTTCCCTTTCCGATTAAGGAGCGCCTGTGCCGTCTCTTCAGGAACATTCTTCTCGTTAACATACAGCATCGTTTCCGGCATATGGGCAATCCAGCTCACCGCTGGGAGCGTATAATCCGGACGGTCCATCGATCCGACAATAACCGAGGTGGGTACAGATCCGGATACCTTAGCAGCATATTCATCAATCGCGGCTGCTGCTGCTTCAGGTTCCCCGGCAGCAATATGATCAAGCTTGTATTCAAGCCCGTTCAGCTCCTTCATAACCTGATCCGAGATTGGTCCGACGGTGATAATCTCAATGCCCTTGTTATGCTCCGCTCCCCTTGGCTTCAACCGTCTGAGCTCTTCCAGCGTTTCTTTGGGAATCCCCTCTTCCCCCACAAACAGCAGCGGCCCTTCGCTAAGCTGCGTCAGATCGACGCTCACGGCCGCTATGGACCATTGAGCCGAATCCACGAGAATCACCGTCTGCGGACGACTACGCTCATTCGTGGACTGCCACAGCGTCTTGGAGGTCAGTACGGCCGCATTTACAGGGTCGGATGTATTCAATCGAATGGTGTTCTTTGTGGCGGACCACGGTACAGCAACATCCTTCAGCAGTTCTTTGCTGTGAACAGCCGAGGGAATGGAGGGTTCGGAATGGCTTTGGGTCTGACTCCATGCGAGGATGCCTGCCGTTAACAGGGCAAGAGCCCAGCCGGCGATCATTTTTTTCACCGTATATTCCTCCTGTCTCACAATGTAGCGTCTCTAGGATTGAGCTTCTCCACCCTTAATGTCTGTTTAATCTACAGATCTTCCATTAACTTTTCCTCGTCCATATCCAGCGGCAGGCCTGAATGATCATTGGTTCGGTTTCGCACCCATTGCTCCTTCAGCATCTTCACAAACACGTCATCCCGGGATAACCAGACGCCATACTGCCGTTTCATGTGCCGCTCCGCCTCCTCGAACGATCTGAATTGGAACGGGAGGGGTTCCCCGTTCCACTCGACAATCCATTCCCCAGCGTTGGCATAAACAAACAGCAGATCCTCGCCCCAGCTTTCGTATAGAACGCCGGACTCCGCTCCCTTAATGTTGAACTGATTCCGCGAAGCATCGAACCGGATCGGTTCCAGCTCGAACGGTTCAGCAGCAAATAACTGATACACTTCCTCCGTGATTGTACACCCCGCTGCTTTGGGATGACCGCCTCCCCCGTACCGCATCGCCACATCGGACACATCCACGTGATCATGAATCGTGCGAAGGCTCATTTTCCTTCCCCCCATGTTCAAGATGGCAATGTAATCCAGGTGGGGATACGTTGTTCCCAGCTCACTGGCAAGTTCAGAGTGATAGGATTCGGCATATACGATGCCTACGCAATGCTCCCCCACGAAGGTCTGAATGAGCTCTCGCTGCTTGCGGCGGATGTAACGATCGATTTTATTCTCTTCCATGTCCAATATTTTTTCTTCAAACTCATCAAAGAAGAAGCCCCCTTGCTCCCGCAGACGCTGCGTCATCTTGCTCTCAAACTCGTCAAGGGACAACATATAGAACAAATCGTTCAGGCGTTTTGCCTCAACCTTCTGGTGCTCTTCCCATTCCCACGTATCATAGAGGCGAACCAGCTCTACAAATTCATCCAGCGCTTCACTTCTGCCCAGATGTCCATGCTCAATTAAATATTCATAGAATAACGAGGTTGCCGATGCTGGGCGGCCGTCCCGATGCGTGACGTCCACTTGGCCCCAGCTATATTCATTCAAGTGAAGAGCCGTTTTATGGTGATCGATAAGCTGCACCTGCCCTCCCTCTTCGACAAACACGTTCAGTTCCTTCTCCATATCCGGAGCGACCGACAAGTCCGTAATAAACAACACATCATACGGATTATCCTGCAAGGAAGTCCGGTTCAGATACCTCGCGACTTGTTGATTCAATCCGTGAATGGAGTTGTAACGGACATCAATTCCTTCGCCGAAAGCGCATTTGGCGATAATGCCGCAACCGACACCATCCAGATCATTATGGCTGTATAGATGATACATAGGTGACTTCCTCCAAACAGTAGGTTGAATGTGAGCTGATCCTATCTTTCATCCCTTTACGGTTCCCTAAAATCTGGTGTTTTAACCCCCTGACAGCCCCACCCGACGGTACAATGCAACAAAAAAAGAAGCGGCTTTAACAGCCGCTTCCCAGGCTGTCGAGAAAGTCTCGACAGCTATTTTTTGCACATTTAATTCAACACGACA